>DASRTE010000018.1:0-1792 GCA_035656095.1 Jiangellaceae bacterium | reverse complement strand
GACGCCGATCCAGGACTTGTCGACGTTCGCGGCCGACCGGATGACGCCGTGGTGGACGATCCCGGGGAACGTACAGCCGAACGGTGCCTTCCAGTCGAACGCCGAGACCACGTCGAGGACGATGTCGATGACATTGGCGGGGGTGGACTCGTCCGGCGTTTCGAAGCGGATCCGTTCGGCGCCGAACTCGCCGACCGTGAGGTCGACGGGTGCTCCCTTGATCCCGCTGCCGCCGATGTCGATGCCGAATCCTCGCCGCCCATGTCCGCCCGCCATGACCTCAGCATCACCCAACGGCGCGGACGGCAACCATCCCGTGGGCGGCAGGAAGAGCACGAGATGCTGGACCCGTGGAACCGAGCGGAAGTACCGCGCCTGCGCTCGTCGCGTGCGCGCACGGCACGCGCGACCCAGCGGGCCGGCACGCGGTCGACACGCTGCGCGACGATGTGGCCGCCAACCGGTCTGGGGTCAGGGTCGTCGAGGCGTACGTCGACGTGCAGGAGCCCGCGCTGCCCGACGTCCTGCGGAGGCTTGACCACGCCGTCGTCGTCCCCCTTCTGCTTTCTGCGGGCTTCCACGTCCACGTCGACATCGCCCGAGCCGTTGAGGCGGCCGGTGCGGACGTCCGGGGCGCCAGGCCGCTCGGTCCCGATCCCGCACTGGTCGACGTTCTCGCTCTACGGCTCGGCGATGCCGGTCTGGACGGCGACCATGCGGTGCTTCTCGCGGCGGCGGGCTCGTCGGATTCCCGAGCGGTTGCCGACGTCGAGCGCACGGCGATGGACCTGGCCGCACGTCTCGACAGAGCCGTCACACCCGTCTACGCCTCGGCGGCGGAACCCCGGGTCGAGTACGCCGTCGCCGAGTTGAGGACCGCCGGTCGCCGGGTCGCCGTCGCGTCCTACCTCCTGGCACCCGGCCACTTCCAGCACCGGCTGCGAGCGGCGGGGGCCGATGTGGTCGCGGCGCCCCTCCTGCCGCACCCGTCGATCACCGCCCTCGTGCTGCGACGCTACGACGAGGCCCTGAGCCCTCCCCGGTGATCATCGGCATGTCGGTTCCTCCGCGGCACCGAAATGCCGATGATCACGGGGGGAGCGCCCGGGTAGCGGTCAGGGTTGGGTGAGGATCTCGGCGCCGGTGTCGGTGACCAGGACGGTGTGCTCGAACTGCGCCGAGCGGCGGCCGTCCTTTGTCACCACCGTCCAGCCGTCGTCCCACATCACCCACTCCGGCGTGCCGAGATTCAGCATCGGCTCGATCGTGAACGTCATGCCCGGCTCGATCATGGTGGTGGCCGACGGGTCGTCGTAGTGCGGGATCACGAGTCCCGAGTGGAACGCCGTACCGATGCCATGGCCGGTGAAGTCGCGCACGACGCCGTAGCCGAACCGGCGGGCGTAGGACTCGATCACCCGACCGATCACGTTGATCGACCGGCCCGGCCGGACGGCCTTGACGCCTCGCAGCATCGCCTCGCGGGTCCGCTCGACCAGCAGGCGCGACTCCTCGTCGACCTCGCCGACCAGGTAGGTGGCGTCGGTATCACCGTGCACGCCGTCGAGGTACGCCGTGATGTCGATGTTGACGATGTCGCCCTCGGTCAGCACGGTCGAGTCCGGGATGCCGTGGCAGATCACCTCGTTGGCGCTGGTGCACAACGACTTCGGGAAGGCGGGTCCGCGGGCGGAGCCAGGGTAGCCCAGCGTCGACGGGTAGGCGCCGTGGTCGCAGAGGTACTCGTGCCCGACCTGGTCCAGCTCGTCCGTCGTGACACCTGCTTGGATGT
>DASRTE010000017.1:0-23431 GCA_035656095.1 Jiangellaceae bacterium | reverse complement strand
TCTCCGGATTCGCCAGCCGGTCGGAGTCGAGCGCGCGGCCGGAGGCGACGAGTGCCTTCAGCGGGTCGATGCCCTCGTCCCACAGGTTGACGTGCATGGCCGCGAGCGCCCGGCTCTCGCGGAGCCAGAACGCCTGGAACTCCCGCGCGGCGAGATCGCCTCGAACGACCACGCGGTCGTAGAAGCCGGGCGGTCCGTGGCCGATGTACTCCATGCCCAGGTCGTACTGGTCGGTGAAGAAATAGGGCAGGTCGTCGTACGAGACCTCCTGGCCCAGCATCGACCGGGCCGCCGCCGGCCCTCCGTTCAGCGCGTTCGCCCAGTGCTCGACCCGTACGCGCATGCCGAGCCGTGGGTGGTCGACGGCGGCGACGTCGCCGGCCGCGAAGACATCGGGGGCCGACGTGCGCAAGCCGGCGTCGACCGCGACGCCGTCGTCGAGGGCCAGGCCCGCGGCCTCGGCGAGCTCGATCGCCGGCCGGATCCCGACGCCGACAACCACCGCATCGGCCCCCACCTCGTCCCCGGCCGACGTGATCGCGCTCGATACCTGACCGCCGTCCCCGCGGATCTCCGCGATGCCGGTGCCGAGCCTCAGGTCGACGCCGTGCTCGCGGTGAAGGTCGGCGAAAACCGTGGCCACCTCGTCGCCGAGCACCCGCTGCAGCGGCAGGTCGGCGACCTCGAGGACCGCGACGTCCGCACCGTGGTGCCGAGCCGCCGACGCGACCTCGAGCCCGATCCAACCCGCGCCGACCACGACGATCCGGCTCCCCTGGCGGAGGACGGACCGGATCCGGTCGGCGTCGGGAAGCTCCCGCAGGTACAGCACACCGTCGAGATCGGCGCCGGGCACGTCGAGACGTCTCGGGACCGAGCCGGTCGTCAGCAGCAACCTGTCGTAGGCCAGCCGCTCCCCGCCGTTCAGCTCGACCTCGTGGGCAGCGGGGTCGATCGCCGTGGCACGCGTGCCGAGGCGGAGGTCCACGTCGTGCTCGGCGTACCAGGGCTCGGGGTGGACGAACGCCGAGTCGCGCTCGTCGTTGCCCAGCAGGTAGCCCTTCGACAGCGGCGGCCGTTCGTACGGCGCCTCCATCTCCGCCGAGACGAGGACCACGGACCCGTCGAAGCCTTCCTCGCGGAGGGTCTCGGCGGCCTTGGCGCCGGCCAGTCCGCCGCCGACGATCACGTATGCCATTGCGACACCCCACTCGTCGCCTGCCGACCTGTCAACCGTCGTCCTCTCCACTCCACAGCCGGACTCGTCAGCTACCGATGAGAAGGGCGTGGCGCGCCTGCGCCGACACGTCGGTGAGCGACGCCACCTGGTCGACGACCACCCGCAGCCGCGCCCCGTCGTCACGAGCATCGGACCAGTCGGCTCGGAACGACGGCTCGAGGCCGGCGGGCGCCCGGTCGCGCAGCAGGGCGACGAGCTCGTGGAGCAGTTCGCGCTGACGGACGTAGACCGGTGCGCGGTCCTCGGCGTTCATCACGTAGACGGCGGCCAGGCCCTTGAGGACCGCCACCTCCGCGCGGGTCCCGGCCGGGATCTCCAGGTCCGCGGCGTAGCGGGTCAACCTTCCCCCTCCGTGCGCCGCATGCGTGGCCTCCTGCGCGGCCGCGCAGAAGCGACCGATGAACTGGCTGGTCATGTCCTTGAGGGCGGCCAGCGCGCTGCGCCGTCCGTCGTACGCATCCACCCAGCAGGGCAGTGCACGCAGCCGGTCCATCGCGTCGAGCACCTCGGCCGGTGACGCACCCGGCAGATACCAGTCGCAGGTGAGCATCGCGACCTTGTCCCGCTCGCCACGGTCCGACAAGACGGTGGCCTCGCCGATCCGCTGGGCGACGATGGCGTCCTCCACGTCATGGACGCTGTAGGCGACGTCGTCGGCGAAGTCCATGACCTGAGCCTCCAGGCAGCGGCGGCGGCCGGCCGGCGCCCCCTCGCGCAGCCAGCCGAACACCTCCGCGTCGTCGGCGTAGACGCCGAACTTGCCGGTGCCGTCTCCGCGCGGCCATGGGTACTTGGTGGACGCGTCGAGGCTCGCCCGGGTGAGGTTGAGCCCCGCGGTGCGTCCGTCGGCGTGTGCCGCCTTGGCCTCCAGCCGGGTCAGCACCCGCAGGGTCTGGGCGTTGCCCTCGAAGCCCCCGATGGTCTGCGCGATCTCGTCCAGCGCCGCCTCTCCGTTGTGGCCGAAGGGCGGGTGTCCGAGGTCGTGGGCGAGGCACGCGGTGTCGACGACGTCGGGGTCGCAGCCGAGAGCCTTGCCGAGCTCGCGGCCCACCTGTGCCACCTCGAGCGAGTGGGTCAGCCGGTTGCGCACGAAGTCGTCGGTGCCCGGTGCGACCACCTGCGTCTTGGCCGCCAGCCGGCGCAGTGACGCGGAGTGCAGGACGCGGGCGCGGTCTCGCTCGAAGGCCGTCCGGCTCGACCGCTTGGGTGGCTCTGGCGCCCACCGTTCCCGGTCGGCGTCCTCGTATCCGTTCATCGACGCCGAGGCTAGACGACCGCGTGAGGCCGGCTCAGAAGGCGTCGAAGGCTCCCTGACCGGATTCGCCGGTCAGCCGCCAGCGGTAGTACGCCAGCGACTCCCGGACGATGTACCGCAGCTGCGTCTCGCGGGTCTGAACCGCAGGCCCGGAGCGCGCCGGCGCCGCCACGGCGTCGATGCCGGCCGCATCCGCCAGCGCCTTGGACCGGAACGTGTGCCACGGGTCGGTCACCAGCACGGCGGTCACCCAGTCCCTGTCGTCGAAGACCTCACCCACGGCCTCGAGGCTGCTCTGCGTGTTGTTGCCCTCGGCGACCGCGACGACAGCGTCGGCCGGCATCCCGTTGGCGGTCAACCAGTCGCGCCCGGCCTGGGCCTCGGTCGTGGCATCTCCCGGCGCACTGCCGCCGACGGTTACGACGACGGGTGCGATGCCGTCATCCCACAGGGTCTGCGCCTTGCGCAGCCGGGCCTCGAGAACCGGCGACGGCCGCCCGCCGTACTGCGCCGCTCCCAGGACGACGATCGCGTCGGAAGCCCGCCGGTCCTCCTGGCGGGCATCCCACCAGATCCGCACCGGCACGGAGACCACCCACAGCAGCGCCAGCAGCACCGCGCCGATCACGACGCGACGCACGATGGTTCGCCGGCTCGGACGTGGACGGACGTCGACCTCGGACACCCCGAAACCGTAACTGGCCGAGGTCGGTCACGACCCGGCGGACCCAGCGGCCGAGTCCACCCGCCGGGATCGTGCGCAGGGGCGTCAGCGGGTGTCGCTGCCTCCCGACTGGGTGGACGCCACGGAGGCGCGGCCCGCTTCCAGCCGCGCGATCGGTACCCGGAACGGCGAGCAGGACACGTAGTCGAGCCCGATCGAGTCGAAGAAGTGGACCGAGTCGGGATCGCCGCCGTGCTCGCCGCAGATTCCGATCTTGAGATCGGAGCGGGCCTGCCGGCCCTCGGTCGTCGCGATCGAGACCAGCCTCCCGACGCCGTCGACATCGAGGGACTCGAACGGCGAGACGCCGAAGATTCCCCTGTCGAGGTAGGCCGGGAAGAATGCGGCCTCGACGTCGTCGCGGGAGAAACCCCAGGCCGTCTGCGTGAGATCGTTGGTCCCGAAGGAGAAGAACTCGGCTGCCTCGGCGATCTGACCTGCCGTCATGCAGGCCCGGGGC
Organism: Jiangellaceae bacterium; assembly: GCA_035656095.1. Lineage (GTDB taxonomy): Bacteria > Actinomycetota > Actinomycetes > Jiangellales > Jiangellaceae > DASRTE01. Next base: position 19,752 of record DASRTE010000017.1, on the reverse strand, counting down.
AGTTCGATCATCGTCCCGATCGGGAAGGACAGCTCGACACCCGCTTCGGCGGCGACCTCGACAACGGTTGCCGCCGCCATGTCACGAATCGCCTCCAGTTCCTGAACCGCGGCGACCAGCGGGACCATGATCTCCGGCTGGGGATCGAGGCCGCGTCGCCGCAGTGACGCGGCGGCCTCGGCGATCGCCCGCACCTGCAGCTTGAACAGCCCCGGCACGACCAGGCCGAGCCGAACCCCCCGCATACCCAGCATCGGGTTCTGCTCGTGCAGTCGCTGGACCTCGGCGAGCAGCGTGGTGGCCTCCTTGTCCGGGCCTCCGGTGGCGTCGGCCACGGCGACCCGCACCGAGAGCTCGGTGTAGTCGGGCAGGAATTCGTGCAGCGGCGGATCGAGCAGCCGGATCGTCACCGGCAGCCCGTCCATCGCCTCGAGGATCTCGGTGAAGTCCTGCCGCTGCGGCGGCAGCAACTCGTCGAGTGCGGCCGTGCGCTCGTCGTCGGACCTGGCCAGGATGATCCGCTCGACGATCTTGCGGCGGTCGCCGAGGAACATGTGCTCGGTGCGGCACAGGCCGATGCCCGCGGCGCCCAGGGTGCGCGCCCGGCGCGCGTCCTCGGGGGTGTCAGCGTTGGCGCGGACGCCGAGCCGGCGCTGGTCGTCGGCGCGCTTCATCAGCCGCGCCACTGCCGAGACCACCTCACGGTCCCCCTCGGACAGCCTCTCGGGCTCGTCGCCCTGCAATGCCCCGACCACGGCGCTGGGAACGACCGGCACCTCGCCCAGGAACACCTCGCCGGTGCCGCCGTCGATCGAGATGACGTCGCCTTCGCTGACGGTCGCACCGTCGGAGGTGGTGAACTCGCCCGCGGCGGTGTCGACACGCAGCGCCTCTGCACCGACCACGCAGGTGCGGCCCATACCGCGTGCGACGACCGCGGCATGGCTGGTCTTGCCGCCACGGGAGGTCAGGATGCCCCTCGCCGCCACCATTCCGCCCAAGTCGTCCGGAGTCGTCTCCCGGCGCACCAGGATGACGTCTTCGCCACGGTCGGCCCATTCGGCGGCTCGCCGCGAGTCGAAGACGGCCTTACCCACGGCCGCGCCGGGGCTCGCCGCCATGCCCTGACCCACCAGGTGGCGTTCCGCGCTCGGGTCGAACTGGGGGAACATCAGCCGGGCGAGCTGGTCGCCGGTGACGCGCGCGAGAGCTTCGTCCTCGTCGATGAGCCCTTCGTCCACGAGCTGGCCCGCGATCCGGAAGGCCGCCGCAGCAGTGCGCTTTCCGACCCGAGTCTGCAGCATCCAGAGCTTGCCGCGCTCGATGGTGAACTCGATGTCGCACAGGTCGCGGTAGTGGCGTTCCAGCGTGGCCATGATGTCCAGGAGCTGGTCGTGCGACACCTTGTCCAGCCGCTCCAGGTCGACCAGCGACAGGGTGTTGCGGATACCCGCGACAACGTCCTCGCCCTGGGCGTTGGCCAGGTAGTCGCCGTAGACCCCCTGGTGCCCGGTCGCGGGGTCGCGGGTGAAGGCCACGCCGGTGCCGGAGTCGGGACCGAGATTGCCGAAGACCATCGCGACGATGTTCACGGCCGTGCCGAGATCGTCCGCGATGCGCTCCTGGCGGCGGTAGATCACGGCCCGGTCGGTGTTCCACGAGTCGAAGACCGCACGTACGGCAAGGTCGAGCTGCTCGCGCGGATCCTGCGGGAAGTCACGGCCTGACTCGGCCTTCACCACGTCCTTGAACTCGTCGACTAGCGTGCGCAGGTCGTCCACGTCGAGATCGACATCGGACTCGACGTTCTTTGTCCGCTTCGCCTGCTCGAGCCGTTCCTCGAAGCGTTCCCCGGCGATGCCGAGCACGGTCTTGCCGAACATCTGCAGCAGCCGCCGGTACGAGTCCCAGGCGAAGCGGTCCTCGCCCGCGCGCGCCGCCAGCCCGTTGACGGACGCGTCGTTCAGGCCGACGTTGAGAACGGTGTCCATCATCCCCGGCATCGAGAACTTCGCTCCGGATCGGACCGACACCAGTAGGGGGTCCTCGGCGTCGCCCAGGCGCTTGCCCATCTTCTCCTGCAGGGCACCGAGGTGGTGGTCCACCTCGGTGGACAGTCCGTCGGGTTCCTTCCCGGTGGCCAGGTAGTGCCGACACGCGTCGGTGGAGATCGTGAAGCCCGGCGGTACGGGCAGTCCGAGGTTGGTCATCTCGGCAAGGTTGGCACCCTTGCCACCGAGCAGGTCTTTGTCGTCCTTGCTGCCCTGCGTGAAGTCGAAGACGAACTGCGGCACAGGTCGGCCCTCCGGAGGTGTGCCGTACATCGAGGCGATAGCCGGAGCCTAGCCGCTCGACTCGACCGCAAGACCGCCCCCACCCTCGGCCGCCACCGGGACGACGGCGCCCGCGAGCAAGGGGAACGCCGCCGCCAGCACGAATGCCGAGCTGTAGCTCGACTGGGTGATGACGACCGCGAACGCCGGTGCCGTCACCGTCGCCGCCACGCCCTGGACGGTGTTCTGCGCACCGAGCGCACGCCCTGCCCACGCCCGGCCGGCGAGTTCCGCCACCGCCGTGAAGGCCAGCCCGTTGCCGCTCACGGTGACCACGGCGCAGACGACCAACGCGGCTACCGCCACCGACGATCCGGCCAGCGCCGCCGCGGCCAGCCCGGTCATCGTCGCCGCGTTGACGTAGGCGAGCAGCCGCATCGGTCGAAGCCGGCTCGCGACCCGGTCCGACCACATCCCGGCGAGCAGCCGAGTCGACGCGCCGAGGATCTGGACGACCGCGAGCAGGGCACCGGCCCGTGCCGGCGTCCAGCCGTGCTCGTCGACGAGGTAGACGAGGGCGAAGGTGGCCACGACGAGCTGCGGCACGACGAGCAGCCCGCTCGACGCGTGCACCCGCCAGATCGGCATCGTCCGATACGGCGAACCCGCGGGCGTCGCACCATCGCTGCCGAGGTCGGGTGGATCGGTGACGAACACCGCGACGAGCAGGGCGACGCCGAGTGCTGCCGCCGCAGGGAGCAGCATGGCTCGCCCGAATCCGTACTGCTCTGCCAGTGGCGGCAGGGTGGCGGCGGCGAGCGCCAGCCCGATCGGCAGTGCCATCTGACGCGCACCCATCGCGACGCCGCGCCGGTTGGCGGGGAACCAGCCCAGGATGATCCGCCCACTCGCCGCGTTGACGGCGGCACCCGCGGCACCCGCGGCCATCAGCAGAATGCCGACGGCCGTGGCACTGTCGACCAGTGGAACCGCGGCCACGAGCACTCCGGCACCGCCGAGCCCGATCGACATCGCCAGCCGCTCGCCGTAACGGTCGGCCACGGCGCCCCACAGGATCAACGTCGTCATCAGCCCCACGCCGGGTGCCACGACCAGCACGCTGGCCTCCGCGAGCGTCACGCCGAACTCAGTCCGCAGCTCGGGCAACAGGTAGGCGATCCCGAACAGGTACATGCAGGTGGTCGCCTGGGCCGCCATCGCGAGGCCGAGCATCAGCCAGCGGCGGCGCCCGGTGCCGACCCGCGTGAGCTCAGCCACCGGAGATGCCGAGCTCGGCGCCGGCCAGGTCGGCCGACCTGCCGTCGGCGTCGTCGAGCCAGCCCTCGGGCAGCGTGACCCGCCGGGGACTTCCCTGCCGACCCCGGGGTGCGCCGAGCTCGCTGTCCGGGAACGGCTGGTCGACGTCGAGTCGCGCCAGCAGGCCGTCCAGCTCGGCCAGTGACGACACCATTCCCAAGGCTGCCCGGACATCCTGACCCACGACGAAGCCCTTGAGGTACCAGGCCATGTGCTTGCGCATGTCCCGAAGACCGCGGTCCTCACCCATCAGATCGGCGAGCAGCTCCGCGTGCCGGCGGATCATGGCCGAGACATCGCCGAGCGTCGGCAGGGCGGGACGCGGCTGGCCCGAGAAGGCCGCGGCGAGATCGCGGAACAGCCATGGGCGTCCCAGGCAGCCACGGCCGACGACCACACCGTCGGCGCCGGTCCGGTCGATCATCCGCAGCGCATCCGCCGCCTCCCAGATGTCGCCGTTGCCCAGAACCGGGATGCGGACGTGTTCCTTCAGCCGGGCGATCGACCCCCAGTCGGCTGAGCCCGAGTAGTGCTGGGCCGCGGTCCGGCCGTGCAAGGCGATGGCCGCACAACCGGCCTCCTGCGCGATGCGTCCGGCGTCGAGGTAGGTGAGGGTGTCATCGTCGATGCCCATGCGGGTCTTCATCGTCACCGGGATTCCGTAGGGCTCCGCCGCGTCGACGGCTGCGCGCAGGATCCGGTCGAGCAGGCCGCGCTTGTACGGTAGGGCCGCTCCCCCGCCCCTGCGGGTCACCTTCGGTACCGGACAGCCGAAGTTGAGGTCGACGTGGCCGACGCCGTGTTCGCCGGCCAGGATCGCGACCGCGTGGCCTACGTGGTGCGGGTCGACGCCGTAGAGCTGGACCGACCGGAGAATCTCCGCGGGGTCGAAGACGAGCATGGACAGCGTCTTCTCGTCGCCCTCGACGACTCCGCGCGACGTGATCATCTCGCAGACGTAGAGCCCGGCGCCCTGCTCCCGGCACAGCCGCCGGAACGCCGCGTTGGTGATGCCGGCCATGGGTGCCAGCACCACCGGCGGCACGACCTCGATCGGGCCGAGGCGCAGGGGGCGGGCAGGGCTGATCGTCGCGGCGGTCACGCGCCCATTGTCGCCCGGCGGCCCACCGGGCGGCCCGGCCCGTGGCCGGGCCGCCCGGATCCGGTCAGGGCACGACCCGGGCGACGAGTCCGCCGATGGCCAGGTAGGCCAGAAGTCCGATGCCCCAGTTGATCAGCACGTCGCGTTCCTCGTTCGCCTGCGGGAACATGCCCTGGAACGGTGTCGTGAAGAAGTCACCGACCGTCACGATCGCGTTGACGATCATGTTTCCCGTGTTGGCGTCGACGAGGATGAGCACGATCGCGAGGGCGATGAAGAGGGCGATGACGCCGGTGATGACGAGCACTACTGTCGCGGCCGAATAGCGGGTCACAGTGCGGACCATGAGCTCGGTCGTCCTCTCGGGCGAGGCCACGGCTCGGGTGCCATGGCCGCTGATCCGTTTCTGCCCAGGTCTGGGCCAGGGTGAAACGCCGGTCGGTACCTCGCGGCCGCCGAGGTCAGTCCGGCTCGGCCCGGCGCAGGGTCGCACGATGCGACTCGGGGAGTGTGTTCCACCATCGGTCACGGAGACCGTCGAGCGCCGCCGGCTCGATCTCGCCGTTCACGTTGACCCGCGACAGACCCCCGTCCGGGTAGACGTCGAGCCGGAGATGCGTCACCGCTGCGACCGCCGTGACGACGAACCGGTGGCGGGTGTCCGGCTGGAGCCGCGTCCGGGACAGGACCTCGGCCCACTGCGCCGGGTCGGGCATGCGCCCGGCCCGCTGGTCGACCCCCGAGACGCGTACCCATCCGGGTGCGTTGCCGACGAAGTAGGAGGTGTCGACGACGACCTCGCGCAGGCGCGCCGCGGCCGCCAACTCGAGCGTCACGTGGTCGTTCCCGCCGCCGCGCCGTCGAGCGTTCTCCCAGCCCTCCCCCATGCTGCGGGCCCGGCCGGGAAGGATGAGGTTGACCGGCGACGAGTAGAACGTGTCCGAGCAGTCGACGACGGTTCCGCCGTTCTCCAGCGCCGCGACATCGATGGTGCCCTCGAGATGGCGGGGATCCGGTACGACCTCGCCGTGGACGCGGAACCGCGCCACCCCGCCGTCGGGGTAGATCGATAGCCGCACGTGCGTCCAGCGCCGGTCGGACGCCACGGCGTAGCGGTTGGCGGTGTCCCCCTCAGCCGGTGTCTCGGCGAGGATGGTCTGCCAGACGGCGTCGGCCAGGTCGTCCGGCGACGGATATCCCTCGACCGACGTGGCCTCCACCGAAACCCGGGGCGGATAGTTCCCGCGGAAGAACGCGGTGTCGACGACGACACCGTGGACGACGCCGGGCGCACCGAGGCGCACGATCGCGTGATCGTGTCCCGGGGAGCGGCGCCTGCGGGTCTCCCACCCGTCGTAGACCTGGCCCTTGTTCCCGAACTCGCCCGGTGAGAAGACCGGTGGCTCGGGCTTGATCAGGTTCTCCCGCTCGGCGAAGGACTCGTCTGACGCGGAGACCACACTGCCCCCGACCGCGCGGGAGGCGAGGTCCGGCAACGTGGCGAAGTCCGTGGTCATGCCGCTCCCCTGCTGATCAGGCGGCCGTGGGGGACCTCGCCGGTGACCTGAGCGCCGCGCAACCAGGTGGAGCGCACGACGCCCGTGAGCGACCTGCCCTCGTACGGCGTGACCGGGTTGCGGTGACACAACGCGTCGGGATCGACGACGAACGGCTCGTCGGGGGCGAAGACGCACAGGTCGGCGTCGCGACCGACCTCGATGCGGCCCTTTCGACGAAGGCCGGCCAGCGCAGCAGGCCCCTCGGCCATCCACCGGACCAGATCGCCGACCTGGTGACCTCGGCGGCGGGCCTCCGTCCACACCGCGGGCAGTCCCACCTGGACGGAGGCGATGCCGCCCCATGCGAGGCAGAAGTCGCCGGCCTCGAGAAGCTTGAGGTCCGGCGTACACGGCGAATGGTCGGACACGACCGCGTCGACGGTTCCGTCGCCGATCCCCGCCCAGAGCCGGTCACGGTTGGCGGCCCCTCGGATCGGAGGACAGCACTTGAACTGCGTGGCTCCGTCGGGAATCTCTTCCGCTGTGAAGCAGAGGTAGTGCGGGCAGGTCTCGGCGGTGACCGCCACGCCGTCGTCGCGCGCGCGGCGGATCGTGGCCAGCGCCTCGGCACTCGACAAGTGCACGACGTGGATCCGTGCCCGCGCCGACCGGGCCGCCTCGACGGCCCGACCGACCGCCAGGTGCTCGGCCTCGTCCGGACGGGAGCGCAGGAAGTCCCGGTACCTGCGGCCCTCGGCCGCAGGCGACCGGTCGATCACTCCCGGGTCCTCCGCGTGGACGAGCATGGGCGCGCCGAGCTGGCCCACGACCCGCAGGCACTCGTCCAACTCGGCGTAGCTCAGCGGCGGGAACTCCTCGACCCCTGATGGCGAGAGGAAGCACTTGAAACCGAAGACACCCGCCTCGTACAGCGCCGGCAGCGCTTCGCGGTTGGCCGGTACCGCGCCGCCCCAGAACCCGACGTCGACGTGGCACTGTCCGGCCGCCGCGTCGCGCTTCACCGCCAGCGCGTCGACGTCGACGGTCGCCGGGATGCTGTTGAGCGGCATGTCGACGAGTGTGGTGACACCGCCGGCCGCGGCGGCGCGGGTGGCGCTGGCAAAGCCCTCCCATGCGGTCCGGCCGGGCTCGTTGATGTGGACGTGGGTGTCGACGAGGCCGGGCAACACGACCACGTCGTCGCCGAACTCGACGATGACGTCGGCGCCGAGGTCGGCCGCCGGCGCCCCGACCGTCGCGATCCGACCGGCGCGCACCCCGACCGAGGCGGCGACCTCCCCCTCGGCCGTCACGACGCGGGGCGCACGGATCAGCAGATCGAGAGCAGCCATCGATCACCCCTTCCCGTGATCATGTCGACTTTGCTGTCTTTGCAGGCGGCAAAGTCGACATGATCACGGGCTGACGGCCGGCCAGGCGCTCGATGGCGACGCGGTCCAGCGTCGTCACCGACGCCACCTCGTCCTCGTCGAGAGCGCCGCAGCCCAGACCGCGGAGCAGGAAGCCGGCGAGCGCCTCCGCCGTCGCCGGCTCGTCCAGGACGCCGCCTTCGCTTCGTTCGACGTAACCGCGCAACCGCGCCGCCGTCGCCGGTAGACCGGCGCGGAAGAACGCGAACGTGGCCACGAAGCGGCTGGGCAACTGGTGTGGATGCAGGTCCCACCCCTGGTAGAACGCCCGCCCCAGAGAGCGACGGACCAGCCGTGCGTGCTCACGCCAGACAGCTCGGACAGCGGCCTCGTCACCGACCGGGAGCAGGTTCGTCGATCCGTCCGACAGCCGCACGCCGGTACCCGCCGCGGCTACCTGCATGAGCGCCTTCGCGAAGTCGGCAGCCGGGTGGTCCAGGCTCTGCTGCGCGGCCGCGACCCCCAGCGCCGTGGTGTAGTCGTACGTGCCGAAGTGCAGTCCCGCGCACCGGCCGTCAGCAGCCGACACGAGCGAGGGGAGCGCGACCCGCCCGTCGGCCGCCAGCACCGACTGCGGCGTCTCCACCTGGATCTCGAACCGGAGCCGGCCCTCGGGCAGGCCGTGCGCCTCCTCCAGCCGGCGCAGGACGCGGACGAACCCGGTCACCTGGTCGATTGCGACGACCTTGGGCAACGTCACGACGAACCCGTCCGGCAGGTCGGCGCTTCCGAGCAGACCCACCAGGAACAGGTCGAGCGTGCGAACGCCTCGCCGCCGAGTCGCGTGATCCAGGCTCTTGCACCGAATACCCACGCATGACGGTGCCTCACCGCGGTCCAGCGTCGAGGCCAGCGTTTGCGCCGAGGAGAGCGCGTCGGCGTCCTCGGTCGCGTCGCCGGGCGCGCCGTAGCCGTCCTCGAAGTCGATCCGCAGGTCCTCCACCGGCTCGCGGTCGAGCTTCCCGACGATGCGGTCATGGAGGCCGGGCAGATCCTCGACACCGAACGCATCGGCCAGCCCGTCCGGACCGCCGCCGTGCTCGGAGAGGATCTCGAGCGCCGCCGACCCCCAGGTGGGAACCAGGTCGGCGTGGAAGCGGGTTGCCGGCACGTAGACCGTGTGCACCGGCTGGCGGGTGCCGGTATCTCCGGGATACAGGCGCCCGAGACGGGCGTCCGCCTCGGCCAGGCCGGCGTCCAGGTCGGCGAGGAATGCATCGTCCAACACGCCGTCGGTTCCGGTCATCGTCCGCGCCTGCCGGGTTCCTCGCTCAGTCGATCAACTCGTATGCGGGCAGCGTGAGGAAGTCCACGAAGTCGTCCGCCAAGGCCACCGTTTCGAACAGAGCGCGAGCATCACCGAAGCGGGCCGCGGCGTACGCCTGCTCGCCGATCTCGTCCTGGATGGAGGCCAGCACGTCGTCCGCGACGGCCCGAGCCAGCTTCGGCGTCACCTCCTGCCCGTCGTCGAGCACGACACCGTTGTGGACCCACTGCCAGATCTGGGAGCGGGAGATCTCGGCGGTGGCGGCGTCCTCCATGAGGTTGTGGATCGCCACGGCACCGTTGCCCCCGAGCCATGCCTCCAGGTAGCGCAGGCCCACGTCGATGTTCGTGCGGAGGCCGGCGGCCGTCGGAGCGCCGGGCACCGACGCGACATCGAGAAGGTGGGCAGCGCTGACCGACACGTCGTCACGCCTGCGGTCGAGCTGGTTCGGCCGGTCGCCGAGTACGCCGTCGAAGATCTCGGTGCAGATCGGGACGAGGTCGGGGTGCGCCACCCACGACCCGTCGAAACCGTCGCCGGACTCGCGCAGCTTGTCCTCACGGACCTTGCCCAGAGCCACCTCGTTGACCGCCGGGTCGCGGCGGCTGGGGATGAACGCAGCCATCCCGCCGATGGCGAACGCGCCGCGCCGGTGGCAGGTCGTGACCAGCAGGTCGGTGTAGGCACGCATCATCGGAGCGGTCATGGTGACGTCGGCGCGGTTCGGCAGGACGAACGAGGGCCCGGCGTCCCGGAAGTTCTTGATGATGCTGAACAGGTAGTCCCAGCGGCCGGCGTTGAGGCCGGAGGCGTGGTCGCGCAGCTCGTAGAGGATCTCGTCCATCTCGAACGCGGCGTTGATCGTCTCGATCAGCACGGTGGCGCGGACTGATCCGAGTGGAACACCCACGGTCTGCTGGGCGAAGGAGAAGACGTCGTTCCAGAGCCGTGCCTCGAGATGGCTCTCCATCTTGGGCAGGTAAAAGTACGGCCCGCTCCCCCGCGCCAGCAGCTCGGCCGCGTTGTGGAACACGTGCAGGCCGAAGTCGACGAACGCGCCGACGGCCGGTGCGCCGTCCACGAGTAGGTGGCGCTCGTCGAGATGCCAGCCCCGAGGCCGGACGACGATCGTCGCCCGGCGCACGTCGTCGCGCAGCGTGTACTCCTTGCCCTCCGGCGAGGTGTAGGCGATCACGCCGCGGACGGCGTCGTACAGGTTCACCTGCCCACTGATCACATTCGACCAGTGCGGGGTGTTGGCGTCCTCGAGATCGGCCAGCCACACCCTGGCACCGGAGTTGAGCGCATTGATCGCCATCTTGCGTTCGGTCGGCCCGGTGATCTCGGTGCGGCGGTCGGTGAGGTCGCGTGGCGCGGCGGCCACGGTCCAGTCGCCGTCCCGCACATGCCTGGTCTCGGCGAGAAAGTCCAACCGGCCGGTACGGGCGATCTCGTCGCGGCGCTCGATCCGCCGCCGGAGCAGCTCGTCCCGGCGAGCGCCGAACCGGCGCTGAAGGTTCGCGACGAAGTCGACGGCCTCGTCGGTGAGAATCTCGTCGCCGCGGTCGACGGCGTAACCATCGACTCGGACATCGGTCACGGGCGTCACTCCCTCGAGGTGGCTGTCACCACCGCGCCGCGTCAGCAGGGCGGCAGTCGATCCACCAGATAGCTCTCGACGCTGTCGATGCCGATCCGGTCCTGGCGCATCGAGTCACGTTCCCGGATGGTGACGGCGTCGTCGTCGAGCGTCTCGAAGTCGATGGTCACACAGAACGGTGTGCCGATCTCGTCCTGGCGCCGATAGCGCCGCCCGATCGCACCGGCGTCGTCGAACTCCACGTTCCAGCGACGCCGCAGTCTCGCCGCGAGGTCACGTGCCTTCGGCGAGAGGTCGGCATTGCGGGAGAGCGGGAGAACCGCTGCCTTCACCGGCGCAAGTCTCGGGTCGAACCGCATGACGGTCCGCGTGTCGACGCCACCCTTGGCGTTCGGGGCCTCGTCGACGTCGTAGGCGTCGAGCAGGAAAGCGAGCAGCGACCGGGTGAGGCCACCGGACGGTTCGATGACGTAAGGCGTCCACCGCTCGCCCTTGTCCTGGTCGAAGTAGCTGAGATCGACACCCGCGTGTTTCGCATGGGTGGACAGGTCGAAGTCGGTTCGGTTGGCGATGCCTTCGAGCTCGGAGAACTCCGTACCGCCGAAGCGGTAGCGGTACTCGATGTCCACAGTCCGCTTGGAGTAGTGCGACAGCTTGTCCTTCGGGTGCTCGAAGTAGCGCAGGTTCCCCGGGTCGATGCCGAGGTCGACGTACCAGTTCCAGCGCTCGTTCAGCCAGTACTCGTGCCATTCCTCGTCGGTGCCGGGCTCGACGAAGTACTCCACCTCCATCTGCTCGAACTCGCGTGTCCGGAAGATGAAGTTCCCGGGCGTGATCTCGTTGCGGAACGCCTTGCCGACCTGGGCGATGCCGAACGGCGGCTTGCGCCGTGAGGAGTTCATGACCGACAGGAAGTTGGTGAAGATGCCCTGTGCCGTCTCAGGCCGCAGGTAGTGCAGCCCCTCCTCGGACTCCACCGGGCCGAGGAACGTCTTCAACAATCCGTTGAACATCTTCGGCTCGGTGAACGACCCCCTGACACCGCAGTTCGGGCAGTTCACGTCGGCCAGCCCGTTCGCCGGTGGGTGTCCGTGCTTGGCCTCGTACGCATCCTCGAGCTGGTCGGCGCGGAACCGCCGATGGCAGGACTGACACTCGGTGAGCGGGTCCACGAATGCCTCGACGTGGCCCGACGCCACCCACACCTCCCGCGGCAGCACGATCGCCGAGTCCAGCCCGACCACGTCGTCGCGCACCTGGACCGTCGACCACCACCACTGGCGCCGGATGTTCTCCTTGAGCTCGACGCCGAGCGGGCCATAGTCCCACGCGGAGCGGGTGCCGCCGTAGATCTCTCCGGTCGGGTAGACGAATCCCCGGCGCTTGGCGAGCGAGACGAGGGAGTCGGTGGTGAGGTCGGCGGCCACGAGGTGGTCACTCCATCCGGCTGGCGGTCGGCGAGGTCGGGTCGAGGCTCAGGGTACCGGTTGCCGTCATGCCGATCATCTCCCCCCGTGATCATCGGCAGATCGGGCCCCCTGCGGGACCCAGATGCCGATGATCACGGGACCAGCGTGTCTCATATGGCGAGACAGCATGAGAGCGTTCCCATCGAAGTCTTGCCCTGTGCTGTGCCCTCCTGTGATGCTCGCAGCGAGTGGGCTCCTACCCGATCGTGCTACGGGAGGCCGGCAATGATCACACGCACGTCCCGGCGGACCGGCGCCGCGCTGGCCGCCATCACGACCGTGCTCGGTGCTTCGCTACTCGCATCGCCGGCCGCAGCGGCAGACGGCACGGACTTCTACGTCCCGAAACCCAACCACGGGGCGGTCGAACAGATCGCCGACCTGACCTCCGACGGCAACGAGGCGGACGCCGACCTGATCCGGGCGATGGTCGACACTCCACAGGCCGTCTGGTTCGAGGGCGGCACCCCGAAGCAGATCGAGCAGGACGTCCGCAACACCGTCGCGCGAGCAGAGGCCAAGAAGGCGGTGCCCGTCCTCGTCGTCTACAACATCCCCTACCGTGACTGCTCGCAGTTCTCGGCAGGAGGCGCGACCGGCACGGACGAGTACCTGGCCTGGGTCGACGGTTTCGCCGCGGGCATCGGTGACGCTGAGGTGATCGTGATTCTCGAGCCCGACGGGCTCGGCATCATCCCGTGGTACACCACCATCAACGGCGACCTCGAGTGGTGCCAGCCCGCCGGAGGCGACGCCTCGCTCGCTGCCGCGCGGTTCACCGAGCTCAACGCCGCCGTGGACCGGATCAAGGAGCAGCCCAACGCCGCCGTCTACCTCGACGGTACGCACAGCGGCTGGCTCGGCGTCGGTGACCTGTCCGACCGGCTGATCAAGGCCGGGGTCGAGCGGGCCGACGGCTTCTTCGTCAACGTGTCGAACTACCAGGAGCAACGGAAGCTGGAGAAGTACGGCACCTGGACGTCGCTGTGCCTGTACCTGGCCGAGCAGCGCGACTGGTGGAATGTCGCGTGGTGCGGCAGCCAGTACTTCCCCGCGAACCCGGCCGACTTCGACACCTGGGTGCTGACCGACCAGCAGTACGTCCAGCAGTACGCCGACGCAGGGCTCGCGTTCCCCACGGCGGCGGAGGCGACGCACTTCGTGGTCGACACCAGCCGGAACGGCCTGGGACCGTGGACGCCGCCGGCCGACCACCCGCCCGGCGACCCGCAGGACTGGTGCAACCCGCCGGATCGAGGCCTCGGCCTTCGCCCGACCACCGTCACGTCCAGCCCGATCATCGAGGCCTACCTGTGGGTCAAGACCCCCGGCGAGTCCGACGGCGAGTGCACCCGTTGGGCGCCGGGCGGCGGCATCGACCCGGTCCGCGGGCACCCGGACCCGCCTGCCGGCCAGTGGTTCCCCGAGCAGGCACTCGAGCTGGCACGTCTGGCGCAGCCCCCGTTGGGGTAGCCGCCTCGTGGCGGACCGCGAACCGCCGTTGTCCCGGACGTCGGCAGCCGGCGGTGCGGCCGGTCGGCTAGGGCGAGACGTCGACGGCGGCCCGTGCCCGTCTGCCACGGCTGGGGCGTAGGCGGGGACGCTCGCGCACGGCGAGGGAAGCGATCAGCGTGGTCAGAGGTACTGCTGCGACGATGCCCAGCCCGCCGACGAGTGCCCGCACGACCTCCTGGGCGATCAGCTCGTTCGTCACGGTGTCCAGCGGACCCTGACCCGACACGGCGAAGAGCAGGAGCACGGGTAACGAGGCTCCGGCGTACGCGAGCACCAGTGTGTTGACCGTCGCCGACACGTGCTGGCGGCCGATGCGCAGGCCGGCGGCGAACAGGGAGCGACGCGAGGCCTCCGGATCGGCGTCGGCGAGTTCCCAGACCGCGGCCGTCTGGGTCACCGTGACATCGTCAAGGACACCCAGCGCACCGATGACGAGCCCGGCGAGCAGCAGCCCGTGGAGGTCGATGCTCGCCCCGACCGCACCCAGGTAGCGGGACGTCTCGTCGGCCAGCCCGGTGAAGCGCCCCACGGTCGTGAATATGAGCCCGAGCACGCCGGTGAGCGTCAGGCTGAACAGCGTCCCGAGCAGCGCAACCGACGTTCGCACGGAGAATCCGTAGGACAGGTACAGCGTGGCGATCATGATCGTGGAGGCGCCGACGATGGCCACGGCCAGCGGCGGACGGCCGTCGAGCAGCGCGGGGAGCACGAACGTGATGAGAATGGCGATGGACAGGCCGAGGCTGGCCAGCGACGCGAGACCGCGCCACCGCGACAGCACGATCACGGCCGTCGCAAACGTCACGGCCAGGATCAGCAGGGGCATCTGGCGCTGGTAGTCCAGCAGTTCGTAGCGGCTCTCGATCGGTGCGTCCGGTACGGCCCCCACGATCACCCGGTCGCCGGGATCGAAATCGGGGGCGCCGGCGCCGAACGGCACCGGGACGACGACCCGGACACCTTCGTCGGCACCCGAGTCGATCCGAACGTCGGCTTCGCGGCACTCCTCGCCGCTGCCTTCTTCCGGCGGTGCCGCACACGGACGGATGTCGAGGATCGTCGCGTCGGAGCGCTGTGCCCCCTCCACCTCCGGAAGGTCCCCGTCGGGCCAGAGCACTATCAGCCCGGCCACCGTGGCGGCGATCAGGGGAAGCAGGACCGCGATCACGGTGAGGCGGACGGCGGGAGCCGACGGCAGGCCGGACTCGCCCGCGTGCTGACCGGTCGACGGCAGGCCGGACTCGCCCGTGCTGTGACCGTGCTCCATCAGTCGAGGTCGGTCGGAACGACTGCCGCCGCGGCCTCCCCGACGCGGACCTGCCCGGCGTCGCCGGCGAGGGCGGAGGCGTTGCCGTCGGCATCGGTCAGCACCTCAAACACGGTGGGTTCGTCGATCGCACGGGAGAGCAGCGGAACTGCCGTGATCTTCACCTCGTAGGTGGACAGGGCCCGCCGGTACGACCCGACGTCGTCCCACTCGCTGGTCAGCAGCCACAGCGCCGGATCGTCGGTCGCCCGGCCGACATGGCCCGTGCGCCAGCCCGGCCGGTCCGCGAGCACCACCAGCGCGGCCCGCGCCTGAGCCAGGAACGACGCCGCATCGGCCGGCTCGACGCGGTAGCGGGTGACGGCAAGCATTGCGCTCCTCGGGGTTGCGGGACCATGGTGGCGTTCCACCGTACGACCAGCGACCCGCCCGAGGAGCATCGTGTCCGGCAACCGTCGCCGTGCCCGCCGCGCGCCGAACCGGCGGCCCGCCGCTCCGGTGGCCCGGTCGCGGGCGCCGCGGCCGTCGGTCGGTCGCCGGCCCGCAGCGGCCCCGCCGACCGCACCTCAGGGGTTCCGCGGGGGGCTGGAACGGGCCAGTATGCCGGTACTCACCCGGCTGAGCAGGGCACCACGGTGGCTGGTCGGCCTCGCGCCCGCAGCCCTATTGCTGGGCGGTCTGCTCGCGCCGGCCCCCTGGGGGCCCGCACTGCTCGCACTGGTCGTGCTGTTCCTCGCCTGGCTGCTCACGCTGTCCTGGCCGAAGCTGGAGCCCAGGGCCAGGGTTGTCCGGGTGGGTGTGACCGTCCTCCTGCTCGCCGTGGTCGTCGCCCAGGCCGCGGGCCTGTTCTGACGGGGATCTACGCCGCCGGCGGTACGAGCACGGCGAGGACGAAGCGGGCCGCGCGCGAGCCTTCGGCGGCGTAGCTGTGCCGACGGTCGCCGGGCATGACAGCGCTCGACCCGGCGGGCACGCGATGGACGTCGTCGTCCACCGTGATCCGCAGTACGCCGGACTCGACGTTGATCAGCTCACGGACCCCGGTCGCATGTGCGGACGACTCGCGCACCTCGCCGGGGCGCAGGTCCCACCGCCACAGCTCGATGGCGTGCGGAGGATCCGTGCTCGCCAGCAGCGTGCCGGTGCCGCCCGCCGGCCCCTCCCACAACCTGAGTTGCCGGTCGGCCGGCACAACGCGGACGGCCGGAGCGTCACCACCTTCCACCAGCGCTGTGATCGGCAGGCCGAGGCTCTCGGCCACGCGGATGAGGGTGCCGAGGTTGGGGTTTCCGCTACCTCGTTCCAGGGCAACGAGCACACCCTTGCTCACGCCCGACCTGGCTGCCAGGGTGTCGAGGCTCCACCCACGGGCCGCTCGGTGGGACCGCACGTTGTGCGCCACGGCCATCGGCACGTCGGTCATGCGGCGCATCGTCTCACGCAGTGAGTAGTCCAGCGTAATGAACCGTACAGTGCATTAAACTGACCGACCGTGGTGGTGCTCTTCTCGCTCGCAGCGGCGGCGCTCTACGGCTCCGGTGACTTCCTCGGCGGATCGGCGTCGCGTCGGGCGGCCCCGTTCGCCGTGCTGCTGGTCAGCACACCGGTCGGCCTCGCCGTGCTACTGGGGGTCGCGCTCACCACGCCCGGCACTCCGACGTCCGCCGCGCTGGCGTGGGGGGCGGTCGCGGGCAGCGCGGGTGGTGTCGGCCTCGCGGTCCTCTACGCGGCCCTGGCGGCCGGGCCGATGAGCGTCGTCGCACCCGTGTCCGCGCTGACCTCGGCAGTCCTGCCGGTGGGGTACGCCGTGGTGACCGGCGAGCACCTCGATCCACTCGTCTACGTGGGCGTGGCCCTGTGCCTGGCCGCCATCGGCATGGTCAGCCTCGAGAGCGGCCACCGGCCAGGGCGGCTTCGCGCGAGTCGGGGAGCCGCCCTGGCGTTCGGGTCGGGCGTCGGTTTCGCTCTGTTCTTCGTACTCATCCGCCACGCCGATCCGGACAGTGGCGTCTGGCCGTTGGTGGGGTCTCGGACCGCCGCCGTCGCCGTCGCGGTCGTCGCCGTCGTCGCCCTGCGGGTGCCACTGTCCGGTACCCGAGGCGTGTTGGGGTTGGCGATACCCGCCGGCTTGTTCGACGCGCTCGGCAACCTGTTCTACCTGCTGGCCACCCGGGCCGGGCTGCTCAGCCTGTCGGCGGTGATCACCTCGCTCTACCCGGGTGTCACGGTCCTGCTCGCCCGGATCGTCCATACCGAACGGCTGCGCCGGGTCCAGGGCCTCGGCCTCGTCGTCGCCGGCGTCGGCGTCGCTGTCCTCACGGTGTGACCTTGAGGATCCGCGGCGGCCTGGGGACTCGCCCACGGCGTCCCGGCCCGGATTGACACCGTTCGGCGCGAAGATGAGAATGGGTATCATGAGGTTTTGGTCTCGGCGACCAGCTTACCTGGCGTCCGCGGCGGCCATGGGCACGATCCTGGCCGGGTGCGGAGGGGACGAGGCGACCGGCGGCGACCTGCCCTCCGTAGCCGCCTCCTTCTACCCCTTGGCCTTCGTCGCCGAGCGGATCGGCGGTGGCGACGTGCGAGTCGTCAACCTGACCCCGCCCGGTGTCGAGTCCCACGACCTCGAACTCAGCCCGCGCCAGGTCGCCGAGATCGCGGCGGCCGACCTGGTCGTCTACGAACGAGGATTCCAGCCGTCGGTGGACGAGGCCGTCGAGCAGAACGCCGGTGACGCGCGGGTCGAGGTCACCGAGGTCGTGCCGTTGGAGCATCTGGACGAGGACGAGCACGGCGACCTCGCCGGCGACCCGCACGTCTGGCTCGATCCGACACTGCTGGCGAGGATCGCCGACGCCGTGGCCGACGCCCTCGCCACGGCGGTCCCCGTCTCCGCGGGCGCCTTCCGCGAGCGCGCCGAGGCCCTGGGCGCCGAGTTGACCGCCCTCGACGAGGAGTACAGCGCCGGCATGCGGCAGTGCGAGCGCAACGTCGTCGTCACCACCCACGAGGCGTTCGGCTACCTCGCTCACCGCTACGGTCTGGAGATGGTCGGCATCTCCGGGCTGTCCCCCGACGCCGAGCCCTCGCCGGCCCGCCTCGCCGAGGTTGGAGAGGTGATCGCCGACGAAGCGGTGACCACGGTCTTCTACGAGCGGCTGGTCAGCCCGAAGGTGGCGGAAACGCTCGCTGACGATCTCGGCGTGGTCACGGCGGTTCTCGACCCGATCGAAGGCCTGACCGACGAGACTGAGGACGAGGACTACTTCACGCTCATGCGGGCCAACCTCGGCGCGCTGGAAGAAGCGAACGGCTGCACGTGACCCCCACCGTCGTCGACGTCCGCGGCGCGACGGTCGCGCTCGGCGACCGTCCGGTGCTGCACCGTGTCGACCTCCGGGTCAAACCGGGCGAGGTGGTGGCGCTGCTCGGCGCCAACGGGTCCGGAAAGTCCACACTCGTGCGGGCTGCGGTCAGGCTCGTCCCGGTCACCTCGGGACAGGTGCGGCTGTTCGACACGCCGGTCGACTCGTTCCGTGACTGGCACCGGATCGGCTACGTCCCGCAGCGCACGACCGCGGCGGGTGGTGTCCCGGCGACGGTGCGCGAGATCGTGGCATCCGGGCGGCTCGCGCACCGGCGTCCGTTACACCGGTCGACACGGGCCGACCGGGAGGCCGTCGAGGACGCCATCGACCTCGTCGGCCTCGCTGACCGGGCCGACGAGAGCGTCGCCGCGCTCTCCGGGGGGCAGCAGCAGCGCGTGCTGATCGCGAGGGCCGCGGCCGGCCGACCGGACCTGCTCGTCCTCGACGAACCCAACGCGGGCGTCGACCGCTCCAGCCAGGAGGCGTTCGCCCGGGCTCTGCGCACGTTCGTCGCCTCGGGGCGGACCGTGCTTCTCGTGCTCCACGAGATGGGACCGTTGGCACCCCTGGTCGACCGCGTTGTGGTGCTCGATTCCGGGCTCGTGGTGCACGACGGCCCCTTGCCGCTGCCCTCCGGCCTCGCCGGGATGCCACACGGGCACATCCACGCCGACGATCTGGGCCAGGGGATGTTCGGATGAGCATGCTCTCCCTCGAATTCATGCAGCGTGCCCTGCTGGCCGCGCTGCTCACCGGCCTGGCGGCACCGGCCGTCGGCACATACCTGGTGCAACGACGGCTGGCTCTGATGGGTGACGGCCTTGGTCACGTCGCCCTCACCGGCGTCGCGCTCGGCCTGCTCACCGGCTGGGCCCCGGTCTGGACCGCCGTGGTCGCCGCGATCCTCGGTGCCACCGCCATAGAACTGATCCGGGCCCACGGCCGGGCCTCGGCAGATGTTGCCCTGGCAATGCTCTTCTACGGCGGCATCGCCGGAGGTGTGCTCCTCGTCGGCCTCGCGGGCAGCACCGCGGCGACCCTCAACACGTACCTGTTCGGGTCGATCACGACGGTTTCGGCGTCCGATCTGTGGGTCATCGTCGCTCTCTCCGTAACGGTCCTCGTGATCGCCATCGGGTTGCGCCCGCAGTTGTTCGCCGTCTGTCAGGACGAGGAGTTCGCCCGCGTCCTCGGGCTGCCCGTCCGGGCCTACGCCATGCTCATCGCCGTCATGGCGGCCGTGACGGTGACCGTCGCGATGCGGACTGTCGGGCTGTTGCTGGTCAGCGCGTTGATGGTGGTTCCGGTCGCCACCGCACAGCAGTTGACCCGCGGCTTCCGTGCGACCCTGGCGCTCGCGCTGGTCCTCGGTGTGCTGCCGTCGCTCGCCGGTGTCGTCTTCTCCTACTACGTCGACGTCGCACCCGGCGCCAGCATCGTGGTGATCGCATTGATGGGCTTCGCGCTGGCCTGGCCGGTGGGTTCGCTGGCCCGGCGGCGCCGGTACCGCTCCCTCACCCAGGCCGCGGAGGCGGACGCACGTCTGGCCGGCGATCACGTCACCGCCGAGCAGCACGGCCACCAGCACGACGAACACTGCGGCCACCCGGGTGTTCCCCACGGCAACCACGTCGACTACCTGCAC
>DASRTE010000016.1:0-2794 GCA_035656095.1 Jiangellaceae bacterium | reverse complement strand
TGCCCGAGTGAGACGGCCTACTCGTAGGCGATGGCCTGCAGCACGTCGAGCCGGGAGGCGCGGATCGCCGGCAGGATCGCCGCGATCACCCCGGCCACCAGTGCCAGGACCAGCGTGGCGACGAGGTACGCCCACGGCATGGTCAGCCTGAGGAAGTCGCCCCCGACCGCCTGCACGATCGCCACGCCGAGCGCGACCCCGGCCACGACGCCCAAGAGCACCCCGAAGACCGAGATGAGGATGGACTCAACGGTCACCATCCAGCCGAGCTGCCTGCGGTTCATGCCGATCGCCCGGATCAGCCCGATCTCGCGCGTCCGCTCGAAGATGGACAGCAGCAGCGTGTTGATCACACCGAGCACGGCGACCAGGATGGTCAGGCCCAGCAGGACGTTGAGGATCGTCAGCACGATGTTGAGGAATTGCGAGCTCTGCTCGATGATCCCCGAGCGGTCGGAGACGCTGACCTCCGGGTTGTCCTTGACGAGCGCCTCCAACTGACCCTTGACCGCGCCGACCTGGTCGTCGTCGGCGACCTTCACGTAGCCCTGCTGCGCGTACGGCGAGCGGAACGTGGAGGCGTCGGCCGGGTTGAGGATCGGCCCGCTGGCGATGTTGTTCGTCTGGTAGATCCCGACGATCCTCTCGCGGTAGTCGCCGCCCCGGGCGGTCTGCACCGGTATCGCGTCGCCGAGCTTCCAGCCGCGGTCCTTCGCGGTGTCCTCGTCGACGACCATCTCGTCGGAGTTCAGCGCCCGCAGCTCGCCCTCCTTCGGGATCAACTTGAAGATCTCCCTGGCGGCACCAACGTCGGTGGCGAGCACGGTGGCGGTACGACCGCCGACCCGGACGCTGTCGGCCTGCCCCGCCAGGGCCGCCTGCACGCCGGGGATCGCCTTCATCTTGTCCACTAGGGACGGATCGAATCCGGCCTGGCCGGTCCCGGTGAAATCGGTCGCGATGATCAGCTGGGCGTCCAGGTCGTTGGTGAACACATTGCTGATGCCGGACTTGGCGGACGCCGCGAATACGCCGGCGCCGGTGGCGAGCGTGACACCGATCATGAGTGCCGCGGCGGTGACCGCGGTACGCCGCGGGTTGCGCCCGGTGTTGCGGGTGCCGAGCCGGCCGGGGACCGCCCACGAAAACGCCCGACCGAGCAGGCCCGTCACCGGCCGAGCGACCGAGGGCGCGAGCATCGCGACTCCGAGGAACGCCAGCGCGGCGCCGCCGCCGAGCATCCACCACAGCGCGTCCTTGACCACGTCGGTGAGCTTGAGCGCAAGCAGGAGTACGCCCGCGGCGAAGACGACGCCCCCGATGACGGTGAGCCGGCCCAGGGGCTTGTCGGGCGTGGCGGCCTCCCGCATCGCCGCGATCGGCGCCACCCTGGAGGCGCGCAGCGCCGGGATGAGCGCGGCCACCACCGTGAAGGCCGTGCCGACCAGCAGCGTCACCGCGACGACGTATGGCCGTACCACCACACCCGAGACGGGCAGGTTCGCGTTCGCGAAGCTCTCGAGGAGCTGGCGCAGCAGGTAGCCGACGCCGACGCCGATGCCGAGCCCGACGAGCGAGGCGACGAGCCCGAGGAGCACCGACTCGAGCAACACCGACCGGTTGACCTGTCCGCGGCTGGCACCGAACGACCGGTACAAGGCCAGCTCGCGGGTCCGCTGAGCGACCAGCATCGAGAAGGTGTTGAAGATGAGGAACGCCCCCGTGAACAGCCCGATGACGGCGAAGCCGGTCAGGCCACCCTTGAGGATGCTGACGAAGCTCGCGGTCTCGCTCGCCTGGTCGTTGGCGGTCTCCTCGCCGGTCTTGACCACGTATCGGGGGCCCGCGGCCGCGGCCACCCGTGACCTCAGCTCGGCCTGCGAGACGCCGTCGGCCGCCTGCACGTCGACGTTGGTGTACCTGCCGGGCGCCCCGATCAGCAACTCCTGGGCGACGGGCATCGTGAACGCGACCGTCGTCTCGCCACCGAGCGAGTCGCGGCCCCCCTCGTACCCGAAGATCCCGGCGATTTTGAACGGCTGGCGCGGCTTGAGCGTGATCACGTCGACCCGGTCGCCGACGCGGTAGCCGGTCGTCTTGGCCAGGCCGGCGTTGATGGCAATCTCGTCCGGCCGGGTCGGGGCCGTGCCCTCGCGCAGCTCCAGCAGGGTGTCGCCCTGCACCCAGCCGATGCCGAAGCGCGGCGGGCCGTTGGAGGAGACCACCTTGCCGTTCTTGCCGACCACCCGCGCGCCGTCGGTGCCGACCTGCGGGGTGCTGCGGGCCACGCCGGAAACCGAGGCGATCTTGTCGGCGGTGGCCTGGTCGACAAAGGCCGTCACGACCTCGTTGCCCTGTTCGCTCTTTGGCGCGTCGCTCTTCGCGGTGACCTGGACGTCGAGGTTCTCGTTGACGGTCGAGAAGAGGTTCTCGAACCCCTTGGCCATGGTGTCGCCGGCGACGAACGCCGCGGACATGAACATCGTGCCGAGCACGACCGCGAGCCCGGACAGGGCCAGCCGCAGCTTGTGCGCGAGCAGGCCGCGCAGCATCGCCCTAAACATCGGCGTCGGCCCCGGCCGCGGCGTACTGCTGGGTGTCCAGGCGCTTCATCCGGTCCAGTACGCCGTCGGCGGTGGGGTCGGGCATCTCGTCGACGATCTTGCCGTCGGCGAGGAAGATGACCCGGTTGGCGTAGCTGGCCGCGTTCGGGTCGTGGGTGACCATGACGATGGTCTGATCGAAGTCGCGCACCGAGTTGCGCAGGAAGTTGAGGACCTCGGCGCTGGAGCGG
>DASRTE010000015.1:0-2753 GCA_035656095.1 Jiangellaceae bacterium | reverse complement strand
CAGCAGTACGCCTGGATGCGGGAGCACCATCCGAAGGTGTACCGCCGCATGGCCGAGAAGGTGGCTGCTGGACAATTCGTTCCGGTCGGCGGCATGTGGGTCGAGTCCGATACCAACATGCCCGGCGGCGAAGCGATGGTGCGTCAATTCACTCAGGGCAAGCGGTTCTTCGCCGCGGAGTTCGGCGTCGAGCCCCGGGAGGTTTGGCTCCCCGACTCCTTCGGCTACTCCGCCGCCCTGCCCCAGCTCGCCCGGCTCGCCGGGTTCCGCTGGTTCCTCACCCAGAAGATGTCCTGGAACCAGACCAACCGCTTCCCACATCACACCTTCTGGTGGGAGGGCATCGACGGGAGTCGAATCTTCACGCACTTCCCACCGGCCGACACATACAGCTCGGATCTGTCGGGACGGGAACTGGCGTACGGAGTGCGCAACTTCGCCGAGCATGGGCGGTCCACCCGGTCGCTGCTGCCCTTCGGCTACGGGGACGGCGGGGGTGGCCCGACCCGGGAGATGCTCGAAACGGCCAGGCGGCTCGCCAACCTCGAGGGGTCGCCCAAGGTCTCCATCCGCACCCCCGCGGAGTTCTTCGCCGAGGCCGAACAGGAGTATCCGACCGCTCCAGTCTGGAGCGGCGAGATGTACCTCGAATACCACCGGGGCACGTACACGAGCCAGTCGGCGATGAAACGCGGTAACCGGCGGACCGAGCACCTGCTGCGCGAGGCCGAGTTGTGGTCCACCACGGCGGCGCTTAGCGCCGGCCACCCGTATCCGTACGCCGAACTCGACGCCATCTGGCGGGAAACGCTGCTGCTGCAGTTCCACGACATCCTGCCCGGCAGCTCGATCGCCTGGGTACACCACGAGGCACGGCGGACGTACGCGCGGCTGGCGGAGCGGCTCGAAGCGGTCATCGACTCGGCGCTGACGGCGCTGACCGGCCCCGGCTCGGTCCGGTTGACCGCCAACGCGGCGCCGCACGAGCGGGCCGGCGTACCGGCGCTCGGGGTAGCCGTGGCCGGTGACGTCGAGGCCCCAGACGTGTCGGTGCGGCAGGGACCGGATGGCTCGGTGCTCGACAACGGCCTGCTCCGGGTACACGTCGGCGCGGACGGGACGGTGTCCTCGATCCGGGACCTGGTCGCCGACCGCGAGGTGCTTCCGGCCGGCACCGCTGCCAACGTCCTGCAGGTGCACCCTGACACGCCCAACAAGTTTGACGCGTGGGACGTGGACGAGTTCTACCGCAACCGGCGCCGCGACCTGACCGACGTCACCAAGATCATGGTCGAGACGGACGATCCCCGGCGGGCCCAGGTACGGGTGGTCCGCAACGACCGGGACTCGATGTACGTCCAGACCGTGTCTCTCACGGCCGGGGAGCGCGTGCTGCGGTTCGAGACGGAGGTGGACTGGCACGAGCGGGAAACCCTGCTCAAGGTCGCATTCCCGATCGACGTCCAGGCCGCGCATTCCAGTTCGGAGATTCAGTTCGGCCACCTGCAGCGGCCGACGCACACCAACACATCCTGGGACGCGGCGAAGTTCGAGATCTGCGCACACCGTTGGCTGCACGTCGGAGAGCCCGGGTACGGCGTGGCGCTAGTCAACGACGGCACGTACGGCCACGACGTGACCCGCCGGCCGCCCGGTGACGCGATGGGGGCGCA
Source organism: Jiangellaceae bacterium (assembly GCA_035656095.1). GTDB lineage: Bacteria > Actinomycetota > Actinomycetes > Jiangellales > Jiangellaceae > DASRTE01. The sequence goes on along the minus strand of DASRTE010000015.1, from coordinate 1,080 downwards.
GCCGACCACCGTGCGGCTCTCGCTGCTGCGCGGCCCCCGCTACCCCGACCCGAACACCGACCAGGGCTCGCACCGCTTCGGGTACGCGCTGGTCTGCGGCGCGCAGATCGAGGACGCGGTACGCGAGGGCTACCGGGCGAACCTGCCGATCCGCCAGCACACCGGCGCGGGTCCGGTCGCCCCGCTGATCGAGCTGGCCAACCCCGCCATCGTGGTCGAGGCCGTGAAGCTGGCCGACGACCATTCCGGTGACGTCGTCGTCAGGCTGTACGAGGCGCTCGGGGGCCGCACCCGCACCCGCCTCACCGCCTCCTTCAACCTCGCCGACGTCCAGGTCTGTGACCTGCTCGAACGGGAGAACGCCGAGATCAGCAGGCTGGCCCCGGTCTCGGTCGAGGGCAACACGGTCCACCTCGCGGTGGCGCCGTTCCAGGTCGTCACCCTCCGGCTTCGACCGACGGCGAGCTGATCCGGCAGCCGCCCGATCCCGCCCTCGCGACGCTGAAACTCGGCGACTTCTTACTCGGAGGAGACCCATGATCGCCGAAATGAACTGGGCGGGCAATTACGCCTACCGGGCACGGGAGATCCGCTTCCCCCGCAGTATCGAGGAGCTCCAGGAACTGGTGGTGCGCTCCTCGGCGATCCGGGCGATCGGAAGCCGGCACTCGTTCAATGACCTGGCCGATACCAAGGGGACGCTGGTCTCGCTCGCCGCCATGCCGGCGACCGTCACGGTCGAGGCGGCGCGTGGCATCGCGACCGTGAACGCCGGTGCCAATTACGGCCACGTCGGTGGTGAACTCGAGCGGCAGGGCTGGGCCCTGGCCAACCTCGCCTCGCTCCCCCACATTTCAATCGGCGGCGCCGTGGCCACCGGCACACACGGCTCCGGCCTTCGTAATGGCTCGCTCGCCGACGCCGTCGCGGCGGTCGACCTCGTCGCCTCTGATGGCGAGCTGCGCCGGTTCGTCCGCGACCGAGATCCCGACTTCCCCGGCACGGTCGTCGCGCTCGGCGCGCTCGGCATCGTGACCAGCGTCGATCTGCGGGTCGAGCCGACGTACGAGATCGCGCAGC
>DASRTE010000014.1:0-1523 GCA_035656095.1 Jiangellaceae bacterium | reverse complement strand
TAGGTGTTGAGGTCGTCGGTCCAGGGGAACGTGAGCCAGTCCATCGCGCCGTTCGGGCCCGCCATGTAGCCGTCGACGGTGGTCTGGACTTGGAGCTTGAACGTGCGCACGAGCTGCTTCCTTTCGGCTTCGGTGGGTGTCGTCGCGGGCGTCGGCTCGGGTCGCCGTCGCCCCGGTCAGGCAGCGAGCAGGGCGTCCATCTGGCCGACGGACTCCCGCAGGACCTCCGGCGCTCCGATGTCCACGACCTGCTCCATGTGCTCGCGTGAGTCGAAGACCGAGCGCAGCACCATCCGGGTGCCACCGTCGTGCTCGGACAGCTGCACCTGCACGGTGGTGGTCGGCATGCCGGCGACCGGCGTCCCGTCCTGGTCCGCGAACCCGTCGGTGAACTCCAGGGACTTCGGCGGGTCGACCGATGTGACCCGCCACCAGCCGCGGCTCGTCTCGCCCGTCGGACCGGTCATGAAGTACGTGACGTCACCGCCCGCGGTCAGGTCGTGGCGCTCCACCGTCGCCGGATGGCTCGGCGGCCCCCACCAGCGCTCGAGCTGCCGAGGGTCGGCCCACAGCTGCCACACCCGGCCGATGGGGGCATCGAACTCGGCAACCAGGGTGAGGGTCAGGCTGTCGAAGTCCTTGTCGACGCTGATGACGCTCATCAATTCCGTCCTCTCGTCCGGTTGGCGCGGGCGGGATCGGTGTCCTGTGCAAGCAGGCGGGACATCCGGTCCACCCGCTCGCGCCAGGCCGTCTCGAGCCGATCGAGGGCCCGGCGCGCCCGGCTTACCGCGTCGGGGGCGGTGCTGACGAGCTGCTCTCGGCCGCGGCGCTCCTTGGTGACCAACCCGGCCCGTTCGAGCACAGTCACGTGCTTCTGCACCGCGGCGAAGCTCATCGGGTAGGAGGCGGCCAGCCGTGTCACCGAAAGCTCCCCGCCGATGGAGCGCCGGAGGATGTCACGGCGGGTGGCGTCGGCCAATGCGTGGAACACGCGGTCTACGCTCTCGTCGGTCAGTTCATCTACAACCATTCGGTTGTAGATCTACCAGCTTCCGCGTGCGGCCGCAAAGTCGCTCGCCCTCTCGGAGTCGGCTGCTATCGCGGTGTGATCAGTTCGATGCGTCAGATTGACGTCGTCGGCCACGGCGAACAGGAGCCACATGCGCCGCGTGATCTCGAAGGATGGCACGTCGATCGCGTACGAGGCCGTGGGGACCGGACCCGCCGTCGTCCTGGTCGGCGGGGGCCTCGACGACGGCTCGGAGAACGCCCCGCTCGCTGGGGAGCTGGCCCGATCCTTCACGGTCTACAACTACGCTCGCCGCGGCCGGGGCGACAGCGGCGACACCCCTCCCTACTCCGTGGAACGCGAGATCGAGGACATCGAGGCGCTCCTCGTCGCGGCCGGCGGAACGGCGCACCTCTATGGCGTCTCGACCGGCGGGGCGTTGGTCCTCGAGGCCCCGGCGGCGTCGGTCCGGGCCGACAAGCTCGCCGTATACGAGGTGCCGTACAACACG
>DASRTE010000013.1:0-8638 GCA_035656095.1 Jiangellaceae bacterium | reverse complement strand
ATGTACACCCTGATGCCGTAGAAGCGGGCCAGGGTGGGCATTGCCGGGACGGTGCCGCCGGGCGTCTCCGGCGACCAGTGCGACAACGACGCCTGTGGACACGCTTCAGCGGATCAGGTCGTATGTGGACCGACGGAGGGGATGGGGCGATGCCGCCTGGTAGGAAGCGGACCGCCGGGCCGACGCCGGTCGAGGCGCTGACCCACGACGACAAGCGGGTCAACATTCCCACCGCCGACGCCCGCGACTTCGTCGACGAGGCCGCGTCGACGCCCGGCCGGTTGCTGTACCCCCGCGACACGTCGCTGGACCCCGCTCGCGACCTGCTCACCGAGTCTGGTTCGGTCTTCGTCTAGATCGGTGACGAGAACGTCCACCTTGTCCGGTGCCTGCTGGACGAGATCTTCGGCAGCGAGAGCTTCGTAACGCAGATTTGCTTTGTCAAGACCGCAGGCGCAACGGACGAGTTCGTGTCCCGCGTCGCCGACTACATCGTCTGGAACGCGAGGGACGTCGACGCGTTGAAGTACCGGCCGATCTTCCTGGCCAAGGAGCACGGCGGTAGTGGGGCCGGGGAGTACACGTTCACCGCGCTTGCGGATGGAAGCCGGCTGTCCGTCACCGAAGCCGCACGACGCGGGAAAACGGGCCGAACCTTCCGATTCGACAATCTGACTAACCAGAGCATTGGTCGTCAAAAAGGCGAAGGAGCGGCTTCATGGTTCAAGGTTCACCTCGCTGGTGCAGCTTATACGCCGCCGTTACAGAGCCGCTGGAAGACGACCGAGCAAGGCATGAAGCGCCTCATTGCCGCTGGCAGAGTGCATGCGCGCAGAAATTCGCTCGCTTATGTCCGCTTCCTCGATGACTTTCCTGCCATGGCTATTACGTCGAATTGGACCGACACAATTATCGCTGGTCGGCCAGGGGACAAGATCTTCATCGTCCAGACATCGCCCAAGGTCGTTGAACGGTGCCTGCTCATGGCCACCGATCCGGGGGATCTCGTACTCGATCCGACGTGTGGGTCGGGGACTACGGCCTACGTCGCGGAGCAGTGGGGGCGGCGGTGGATCACCGTTGACACATCGCGGGTCGCCATCGCGCTGGCGCGGCAGCGGCTGATGGGGGCGAAGCTTCCCTACTACCTGCTGGCCGACTCGGCGGAAGGTCAGGCCAAGGAGGCCGAGCTCACCGAAGCCGTGCCCGACACGAGCGAGCCGCATGGCGATGTCCGCAAGGGGTTCGTCTACGAGCGCGTCCCGCACGTCACGCTCAAGTCGATCGCGAACAACCCCGACATCCGGGAGGGCATGACCCGCGACGAGATTGACGCCGCCATCGCCAAGCACGCGGAGACCGAAACGCTCTACGACCGGTCGTACGAGGACCGGCGCAAGGTCCGCGTGGCCGGGCCGTTCACCGTCGAGAGCCTGTCGCCGCACCGGGCCGTGAGCTTCGAGACCGAGCAGAGCGACCAAGCCGCCGAGCGTGAGTCGGAGGACGCCGACACGTTAGTCCGCACCATCCTCGAGAACCTGGCCAAAGCCGGCGTGCAGAACGGACGCCGGCCGGAGCGGCTGGAGTTCGAGACGCTGAGCCCCTACGCCGGCAAGCTCATCCAGGCCGAGGGACACCGCAAGAACGGTGAGCACGGCGCCCCGCAGCGGATCGCCGTGAGCATCGGCCCGCAGGACGGCACGGTGTCGTCGGAGTGGGTCAAGGAAGCGGCTCGCGAGGCGCTGCGCGGGCAGGGTTTCGACATGCTGCTCGTCCTCGGCTTCGCGTTCGACGCGAGCGCGGTGACGACCGCCGAGGAGTTCCGCCCCGACGGCTCGGCGGACTTCGCCTCGGTCGAGGCGGAACGTCGGCTCGGACGGCTGCCGGTGCTCATCGTCCGGATGAACGCCGACCTCGCCATGGGTGAGGCACTGCTGAAGAAGACCGGCAGCGCCAACCTGTTCACCGTCTTCGGCGAGCCCGATGTCCGGATCGAGGAGACGCCCGACGGCATGGTCGTGGAGATCCTCGGCGTGGACGTCTACAACCCGACGACCGGGGAGATCCGCTCCAGCGACACCGACGACATCGCCCTCTGGATGGTCGACACCGACTACGACGCCGAATCCTTCTTCGTGCGACACTGCTACTTCGCGGGACGGGACGGCAAGCCGGACGGACTCGACCCGTACAAGCGGCTCAAGACGGCGTTGAAGGCAGACATCGACGAATCGGCCTGGGCAACACTGTATTCAACGCGGTCGCGCCCGTTCGCCAAGCCGGAGACCGGGAAGATCGCGGTGAAGGTCGTCAATCACTACGGCGACGAGGTGTTGAAGGTCTACGAAGTCTGACGAGCAAGCGCGGACGTTACTCGTGACTGAACAACTGCTCCGAGAATTCAGTGCAGAAGAGCGGAGCATATCTGCTTGCGACGGTGCCACGTTGTCGGTGCCGGTCTCTATTCTTGGCTTTATGGATGGCACCTCGCTCACCCGGATCGGTCACCCGGTGGTGGCCGCGCTGGGCGATGTGTCCGACGCGTTAGCCAAGTCCGCCGCGGCGGATGTGTGGTCGCTGTCCGATGACGACCTGGCCGCGACGATCGAGGCCTGCGAGGCGTTGGCGGCGCGGCAGGCGGAGCTGTCGCTGCGGCTGTTGCGTGAAGCCGACGGCCGTGATCTGGGCCGCCGCTTGGGCGCGGCGTCCACTACCGCGTGGATCAAGGACCGACTGCGGCTGCGGCCTGGTGAGGCGAAGGCCCGGGTGGATCTGGCTCACCGCCTCGATCTGGACGCGGCGGCCGGTCCAGTGGACTACGCCGCCAACGTCGGCACCACAGCAGGTGGCCGGTCGATGCCGGCCACCGCTGCAGCGATGGCCGCCGGTGCGGTGTCAGCCGAGCATGCGCGGGTGATCGCCAAGACGATGGCGGCGTTGCCCGGCGGGCTCAGCACCGAGCAGGAACGCGCCGCAGAAGCCGATCTGGCCGGCTACGCCCGCCAGTTCGACCCGGTCACTCTGGGCAAGCTGGGCCAGCACCTGATCCATACCCTGGACACCGAGACCCTCGAAGAGCGCGAAGAGCGGGCCTACCGGTGCCGGCGGTTGCACCTGGTCGATCTCGGCGACGGCATCACCCGGATCTCCGGCCAGGTCGACATCGAGAACGCCGCGGTGGTGCGCTCTGCGCTGGACCCGCTGGCCGCGCCGAACCCGGCCGCCGACGGCACCCAGGACCCGCGCACCGCCGGGCAGCGGATGGCCGACGCACTCGTCGAGCTCGCGTCGCGCAGCTTGGGTAGCGCGATACTGCCGACCAGCCGGGGTGCGCGGCCCCATGTCAGCGTGATCGTCAATCTGGCGACGCTCAGCACCAGCCCCGGACGCTTCGCCCGGCCCGAACCCGCCCCGGCGTGCACCGCCACGACGCCACCGGCCGAACTGGGCTGGGGTGGGCCGATCTCGGCCGAGGCCGCCCGGCGGATCGCCTGCGACGCCGGCATCACCCGGGTCATCACCGACCCCGCCGGCGTGCCTCTGGATGTCGGGCGGGAGTCCCGCACCGTCACCCCCGGCCAGTGGGCCGCGCTGGTCGCCCGGGATCGTGGTTGCGCCTTCCCGGGCTGCACCCGGCCACCGGAGTGGTGCATCGCCCACCACATCACCCACTGGGCCGACGGTGGGCCCACCGACCTGGACAATCTGGTGCTGCTTTGCGGGCATCACCACCGGGTGGTCCACCACCGCGGCTGGCACGTCCGAATGGCCGCCGACCGGTATCCCGAGTTCCTGCCGCCCCCATGGGTCGATCTCGACCAGACACCGCGACGCAACAACAGGCCCCGATACGAACGAGTCGGCCCACAACTCGACGAATGACGTCTGTGCGGCGACAGTCGCGGACCACCGCCACGGCGCCGAGTCGGCAACAAGGCGCGCAGCGAGCACGGGTACCGTTTCAGCGATGCCTCAGCGACGGCGTGAGTGGATCGTGCGACCGGTCGACTCGGCGGATCGGACAGCCTGGGACCGCCTCTACCGCACGTACGGAGACTTCTACGGTGAGCAACTCTCCGCCGACCACCTGGACCTCGTGTGGCGATGGATCCACGAGGACCGCACCGTCATCGCTCTCGTCGCGGTGCCCGCCACCGGTGGAGAGCCCGTCGGCCTCGCCCACCTGCGCCCGTTCGTCCGTCCGCTCGACGGCAACGTTGGCGGCTTCCTCGACGACCTCGTCGTCGCACCTGACGCACGCGGGAGCGGGGTCGTGGACGCACTGTTCGCGGCGATGAGGGACGAAGCCACGCGCCGCGGCTGGAGCATCGTGCGGTGGATCACTGCCGCCGACAACCATCGGGCGCGCGCGGTCTACGACCGGGTGGCGACGGCGACGCCGTGGGTCACCTACGACATGGACACGCAGGAGTAGCGCGAAACCTGTCTCAGCCGCGCTCCCGCCGCTACAGTGCCGCTGGGCGAATGATCGTCACTGTGCTGACCCGGGGGACCGGGCACGATCGAAAGGCTTGGCGATGGACGACTACCCGCTGTTGGACCTGTTCTGGACGATGCTGTGGTTCTTCCTGTTCATCGCGTGGCTGTTCCTGCTGTTCACACTCTTCGCCGACATCTTCCGCAGCAAGGACATGGGCGGCTGGGCAAAGGCGCTATGGGTGCTGTTCATCATCATCCTGCCGATAATCGGTTCCCTGGTGTACCTGATCGTGCGCGGACGGTCCATGCACGAACGCGCGGCCGAGGAGTACCAAGACCGCGAGGAGGCATACCGCCGCTACGTGCAGGAGGTGGCCGCCCCGGCCGGGGGAGCCGGTGTCGCCGACGAACTGTCCAAGCTCTCCGCCCTGCGCGACTCCGGCGCGCTCACGGCGGACGAGTTCGAGGCGCAGAAGGCCAAACTCCTGTCCTGAAGCGTGGCCTGAATCCTCAGCGGGCGGCGTCATCCGCCCACCCTGGGGATCTCTGGCGGCGTGGAGGGTCGTGCCGAGGGCCGAGACGGGCCAAGATGGGGAGTCATGGCAGGTCTCGGCCTAGCGCGCGGGTTGGCCACGACGTTCCGGCGCCTCACCAGGCGGGCGGTCACCGCGCAGTATCCCGATGCGCCCCCACAACTGCCTCCGCGCAGCCGTGGCGTCATCGCGCTGACCGAGGAGAACTGCACGGTCTGCATGCTGTGCGCCCGTGAATGCCCCGACTGGTGCATCTACATCGACTCGCACAAGGAGGAGCTGCCGCCGGCCATAGAGGGCGGCCGGCCCCGGAGTCGAAACGTCCTCGACCGGTTCGCGATCGACTTCTCGCTGTGCATGTACTGCGGCATCTGCATCGAAGTGTGCCCGTTCGACGCCCTGCACTGGTCGCCGGAGTTCGAGTACGCGGAGCTCGACATCCGCGACCTGGTCCATGAGCGCGACCGGCTCCGTGAGTGGATGTGGACCGTGCCGCCTCCGCCGGCGCTCGACCCGAACGCAGCCGAACCGAAGGAGGTCGAGACCGCGCGCAAGGCCGTCGGCGTCTCCCCGGACCCCGGATCCGGGGCCGCCGGGTGAACGGTGTCGAGCTGGCGTTCGTGCTCCTCGGTGCGGTCGCCCTGGGTGCGGGCTTCCTCGTCGTCACCACATCCCGGATCGTCCACGCGGCGCTCTGGCTCGCGGTGAGTCTCGGCGCGGTGGCCGGATGCTTTCTCCTGCTCACCGCCGAGCTGCTGGCCTGGGTGCAGGTTCTGATCTACGTCGGCGCCGTGGTGGTCCTCGTGCTCTTCGCGCTGATGCTGACGCGGGCACCGATCGGTCCGGCACCGGGCGCGGCGCGCGGGCGCGTCGTCCTGGCCGCGGTCGTGGCCGCCGCGACCGCCGGCGTCCTGCTCGTGACCCTGCTCGCCGGTCTCGGCGGCGAGGTCATCGACCTCGAGGCCGCCGACATCGGTGGCGGCGAGGCCGTCGGCTCGGCACTCTTCCGTGCCTGGGTGCTCCCGTTCGAGGCGCTGTCGGTCCTGCTGCTCGCAGCCCTGGTGGGCGCCATCGTGCTCTCGCGCGGCCGAGGCGACGAGGACGGGCGATGAGGCTCGCCTTCCCTCTCGTGGTATCGGCGTTTCTCTTCTCCCTCGGAGTGTTCGGCGTGCTGGTCCGACGCAACGCCGTCCTCGTCCTCATGTCCGTCGAGCTCATGCTCAACGGCGTCAACCTGAACCTGGTGGCGTTCGACGCCTGGTGGGCGGACGCTCTGCACGGCGGCCAGGTACTGACGCTGTTCGTCATCACGATCGCCGCCGCGGAGGTCGGCCTGGGCCTCGCCATCGTGCTCCTCGTCTTCCGCAACCGCGGCACGTCCGACCTGACCGATCTCGGCCTTCTGGACGAACGCACCGAGGACGACCAGCGACCGGCGGACGTCGACCAGCCGGAGGACGCGCGATGATGCCGGTCCTGGTCGTCCTGACCCCGTTCGTGGCGGCAGCCGCGGGCCTCGTCGTGGGCCGTAACAGGTTGCTGGCCCAGCGCGTGGCTGTGGTCGGCACCGGCATCGCGCTGGCGCTCTCGGTCGGCATGGGCGTGATGGTCTGGGTCGGCGGCCCGTCGGTCGACGAGTGGGGGACCGTCCCCACCGGCTGGGTGCCGGTGACCATCGCCACCCGTGCGGACGGGCTCGGTGCGACGCTCGCGATCATGGTCAGCTCGGTCGCGCTGTGCGTGCAGATCTACTCCACGGCCTACATGCACCGCGAACCGCGCTACGGGACCTTCGCCGCCCTCGTGTCGCTGTTCACCGCCGCGATGCTGCTCGTGGTCCTGGCCGACGACCTCATCGTGCTGCTCGTCGGCTGGGAGGTCATGGGCATCTGCTCGGCACTGCTGATCGGGCACCACTGGGAGCGAGAGGAGGCGAGGTCCGCCTGGGTCAAGGCCTTCGTCGTCACCCGCTTGGGCGATGTCGGACTGCTCGCCGGGATCCTCGTCATGGCCGACCTCACCGGCTCGTTCCGCATCTCCGAGCTCCAGCAGTCGGCAACCGCGTCGACGGCGCTCACGGTCGGACTGGTCCTGATGTTGTGTGGTGTCGTCGGAAAGTCGGCGCAGGTACCGCTGCATGTCTGGCTGCCCGATGCGATGGCGGGTCCGACTCCGGTGTCGGCGCTGATCCACGCGGCGACGATGGTGGCCGCCGGCGTCTTCCTGGTGGCCCGGATCCACTCCGTGTACCTGCTCTCGTCGGTCGCCCTCGCGATCCTGGCGATCGTCGCCTCCGCCACGATGCTGCTGGCCGCGCTCGCGGCGCTGGCCCAGGACGACTACAAGCGGGTACTCGCCTGGTCGACGTCGAGCCAGCTGGCGTACATGCTCGGCGCGCTGGCTGTGGGTGGTTACTCGGCCGGCCTGTTCCACCTGCTGGCTCATGGGGCGTTCAAGGCGCTGCTGTTCCTGGCCGCCGGCGCGATCGCCCACGCACTGGGCACGACCATGCTCCCCGACATGGGCGGGCTGCGCAGGTCGATGCCGATGACCTACCTGGTCAGCAGCCTGGGTCTGGCGGCGCTGGTCGGCCTGCCACCGCTGGTCGGCTTCTTCTCCAAGGAGTCGGTGCTCGGCGCTGCCGAGGAGGCCGCACTGCACGGTGGACCGCTGCCCGCGTGGTCGGCCTGGCTCGTCCTGTTGGCCGGGCTGGCGACCGTCCTGCTCACCGCCGCGTACGCGACCCGGGCCTGGCTGCTGGCGTTCCGCGGACCGCCCCGGTGGAGTGGCGCAGCGCACGATCCGCCTCCGGCGATGCGGACCCCACTGGTGGCGCTGGCCGTGCCGACGGTCGTGCTCGGCGTGCTCGCATTCATGCCGGCCGTGGTCGCCGCGATGTTCGATCCCGGAGACCAGGTCGCGGCGGAACCCGAGGGCCTTTCCTTTGACGTGGGGACGGCCGTGGTCTCGCTGGCTCTGGTGGGCATGGGCGCGCTCGCCGTCTTCGCCGAGTGGCGACGGGCCGGCCAGCGGGATCCCTCCGTCAGTCTCGGCCGGGCCCGTCCTGTGCTCGCCGACGGATTCGGCATCGACCGGCTCTACGACGCCCTGTTCGTTCGTCCTCTCCTTGGTCTCAGCCGCCTGGTCGTCGCGACCGACCGGGACGTGATCCACGCGTACGTCCGCGGGGCCGGGCGGTCGGCCAGAGCGCTGGGCGGTCTGCCTCATGCCGCTCAGGCGGGTCACGTCCAGGGATACGTCACGGCCGTGCTGGCCTTCGTGGTCATCCTCGCGGCCGCAGGCGCAGGGGCGGCGCTGCTGTGATCGGCCAGGTGCTGCTCCACGTCGCACTCGCCGCTCCACTGGTCGGGTGCCTGGGTCTGGTGGCGGCCGGCCGGCGGGTCCGTGACCGCCGTTCGCCGGAGGTCGGCGTCGTAGCCTCGGGCATCGCGCTGGTGGCTCTGGTCGCCGCAGCGCTCCTGGTCGACCGCGACGACACCGGCCGTGCCCAACTCGTCACCGACGTCGCCTGGGCACCTGCGCTCGACCTGCGGTGGCACCTCGGCGTCGACGGCCTCTCGCTCCCGTTCGCCCTGCTCACCGCGGTCCTGGTGTTCTGCTGCAGCATCTACACCGTCCGGGTACGGCCGGAGGCAGGACGGCTG
>DASRTE010000012.1:0-21161 GCA_035656095.1 Jiangellaceae bacterium | reverse complement strand
AGCACGGTGCCGTCGTCGCGGACCTGACCCTCTCCGCCCAGACCATGGCATGACGCGCACCCGATGGCGAACAGCTTCCGGCCCTCTTCGACCTGGGTCGAGGTCGACGACCGAGCCTCGGCGCTGCTCTGCGGTGCGAACGCCGCATACGCGCTGCCGATGACGACCAGCGTGAACAGCAGGACGACGACCGCCGCAAGGGGGTGTCGCCGCCGGGCAGAGATCGCGGACACGTCGCTCCTGTTCACTTGATCACGTAGATGGTCAGGAACAGCGCGATCCAGACGACGTCGACGAAGTGCCAGTAGTAGGAGACTACGATCGCGCTCGTGGCCTGCTCGTGGGTGAAGCGGCGGGCCACGAACGTGCGACCGAGCACGAGCAGGAAGGCGAGCAGGCCTCCGGTGACGTGCAGGCCGTGGAAGCCGGTGGCCAGATAGAAGATCGAACCGTACGGATCGCTGGACAGGCTCAAGCCCTCGTGCTGGACGAGTTGCGCGTACTCGTACACCTGCCCGGAGATGAACACCGCGCCCATCACGAAGGTGAGCGTGAACCACTCGCGGAGTCCCCAGGAACCCACCCGGAACACGCGTCCGGTACGGCCGACCTGCCCCCGCTCGGCCCGCAGCACACCCATCTGGCAGGTGACCGACGAAAGCACCAGCACGATCGTGTTGGCGGTCGAGAAGGGGATGTTGAGCAGCGCCGGCTGGGTCTCCCACAGCTCGGGCGCGTTGGACCTCAGGGTGAAGTAGATGGCGAACAGCGCCGCGAAAAACATCAGCTCGCTGGCCAGCCACACGATGGTGCCCACCGAAACCAGGTTGGGCCTCTCCGGGGCGGGTGCCGGCGCCGAGCCGACTGCGGTTGCCGTGGCCACGAGCGCCATTATGGCGACCGTCGCCGGTCCGCACACCCCGACCCCGGAATCGAGTGCCGGCGGGCGTGTTGCGCCCGCTCGCCACCGGGTCGGACAGCCGCCTCGCCGACGGGTAGCATCCGCGAAGAACCGGACCCGCCGGTCGCACCGACGGACCCCCGACCGACCGCCTCGCGAGGACACCGATGAGCACGCCCGAGTCGACGATGACCGTCCTCGTGTACAGCGACGACCGCACCACGCGCGAGAAGGTCCGGCTGGCCGTCGGGCGGCGCCCCGCTGCCGACCTGCCGCGGGTCGAGTTCCTCGAGTGCGCCACGGCCCCCGCAGTGCTCGAGGCCCTCGAAGCCGGCGGCGTCGGCGTGGTCGTGCTCGACGGCGAGGCGGCTCCGGTCGGCGGTCTCGGCTTGGCTCGGCAGATCAAGGACGAGATCTACCGATGCCCGCCTGTGCTGGTGCTGATCGGGCGGCCTCAGGACGCGTGGCTCGCCACCTGGTCGCGGGCCGAGGCCGCGGTGCCGCATCCCCTCGACCCGGTCGCCGTTGCCACGGCCGTGGCCGATCTCATGCGCCGGCGGCTCAGCGCTCTGCCCGCCGTCTCGTGAGCGACCGATGACCGCGCCGCAGTCCTGGCCCGGGGTTCTGTCCGCGCTGATCGAGGGCGCAGACCTGCCCGTCTCGGCGACCGCCTGGGCGATGGGCGAGATCATGAGCGGCTCGGCCACGCCGGCCCAGATCGCCGGATTCGTCGTTGCGCTGCGGGCCAAGGGCGAGACCGTCGACGAGGTCGAGGGCCTGGTGCAGGCCATGTACCAGCACGCCACGCTGATCTCGGTCCCCGGCCATGCGCTCGACGTCGTCGGCACCGGTGGCGATCGTGCCCACACGGTCAACATCTCGACGATGGCCGCCCTGGTGGCGGCCGGCGCCGGCGCGAAGGTGGTCAAGCACGGCAACCGGGCCGCGTCGTCGGCCTGCGGGGCTGCCGACCTGCTCGAGGCCCTCGACATCCGGCTCGACCTGTCGCCGTCCCGAGTTGCGAGCATCGCCGGCGAGGTCGGCATCACGTTCTGTTTCGCGCCGGTGTTCCATCCGGCCCTGCGTCACGCCGCCGTAGCGCGCCGCGAGCTCGGCATCCCGACCACGTTCAACTTCCTCGGACCGCTGGCCAACCCGGCGCGACCGGGCGCCCAGGCGGTGGGCGTTGCGGACGCGCGGATGGCCGGGATCGTCGCCGGGGTCCTCGCCGAGCGCGGCGTCTCGGCGCTGGTCTTCCGCGGTGACGACGGCCTCGACGAGATCACCACGACCACCACCTCGCGCGTGTGGGTGGTCCGCGACGGCGAGGTCGGTGAGGAGCGGCTCGACCCGTCGGCCCTCGGCATTCCCGCCGCGGCGCCGGAAGCGCTGCGCGGAGGGGACGCGCACCACAACGCCGAGGTTGTCCACCGGCTCCTGGCGGGTGAGGCGAGCCCTGTGCGTGATGCCGTGCTGCTCAACGCAGCGGCCGCGTTGGTAGCCTACGACGGCGCGGCCGGCTCGCTGCCTGACCTGCTCGGTGCCGCCCTGGAACGCGCGGCGGCGTCGGTCGACACCGGTGCCGCGGCGGACGTGCTGACGCGCTGGGTCGCCGCCTGCGCGGCTCAGTAAGGGCTGCCCCCGCCGCCGCCACCGCCACCGCCCTCGATGAGGACCAGCAGGGCGATCACGATCGCAACGAGAGCCACGGTCGCGACCGTCACCCAGACCTTCGCTCCCGGGCCGTTCGTCGTGGTCGCCACGCCTATCACCACCTCTGCCCATTGTCCACCCGATGGCGTCCGTTGCTACCCCCCGCCCGACCCTTTCGCGTGCCGTCAGCGGTCCAGATGCTCCTGGCGGCCGACGCGGTACGCCTCGGCGAGCCACGCCCTGAACTGCTCGTCGACCTCCGCGGGCGACGCGAGCCGAAAGGTGTGCACGACGTTCCTCGGTGAGTAGACGTCGATGCGGCGGAACCGCGCGCTGTCGACGCGACGCGCGAGCACCAGGTGGCCGTCGAGCCACCGGGACCGGGGGACCAGTGCGGCGAAGCTCATCCGCACGTGCAGGGCGATCCGGGTCCGTTGGGGCAGGACCTCGACCGGGCCGAGAGCCGTCACCGCGTCGACGACCGCGTCGAAGGTGGCGCGGACCACCGGTGAGGCGTGGGCGAGACGAGTCTCCAGATCGCCGAGCGGGGCGCAGGTGTGCACCTGGCCGGTGCTGGCGAACGTCCGACCGCACCGCGGGCAGGACCACAGGTCGCGCTCGGGTCGCTCCGTGGTCATGCCCATCACCTCGGCTCGTCGACATCGTCGCGCACGGCTCCGACCCGGGCACTGCAGAGGTGCGAGGTCACGCGCCGTGCCACTATCGACCTCCATGGACGTTGCGTCGATCAACGCGCTGGCCGAGAGCCAACTAGCCACGGCCACGACGGCCGAGAGCGGGCGCAGTTCGGTCACGGTGTACGGCAGGTCCGGCGCGCACCTCCGGCAGACGGTCGTGGCGCTCGCGGGCGGGCGCGTGATGGGCGAGCACAAAAGCCCCGGTGACGCGTCCGTGCTCTGCCTGAACGGGCGCGTGGTGCTCCGTGCCGGAGACGTGCGCACCGAACTCGGTCCGGGCGACCTGGTGGCGGTGCCACCGCAGCGTCACGACCTCGAGGCTCTCGAGCCGAGTGTGCTGCTGCTGACGGTCGCGCTGCACTGACCAGGCGAGGTCCGAGGGCGCCCTGTCGCCGATCGGCGATCCTGTCAGTCCGAGTCCTCGGCACCGAGGGCGAACGCGGCCTCGAGGTCGTGCTTCGAGAACGTCCTGAACGCGATGTGGGTCTCGGTCCGCAGGACGCCGGGCACCTTGTTGAGCCGGTCCGCGACCACATCGGCCACCTCCTGGTGCTCGCGCACGCGCACCATGGCGACCAGGTCGATCTCGCCGGTCACGGAGTAGACCTCGCTGACCGCGTCGAGGGCCGCGATCTGCTCGGCGACCTCGGAGATGCGCGCGACCTCGGCCTCGACGAAGACGATCGCGGTGATCACGTGGCCCTCCTCCGCCAGCGGTACGGTGCGCGGCGAGACTACCGGTGGCCGGGAACCAACGGAGGGTCAGCGCATGGTTCCGATGCCGTACGGCCCGCGGGGCTCCGGTCGTCCGGTGCCGCGTCCGAGCGCGAGGGCGAACAGCAGACCCACCACGAAGCCGGCCAGGTGTGCGACGTACGCGACCTCACCGGCGGCCATGCCGGTGCCCAGGCTGTAGACGGCCTGGACGACGAACCAGGTGCCGAGGACCAGCCAGGCGGGCAGGGGCAACGGGAAGAACAGCAGGATCGGCACGAGGCTGATCACCCGCGCATTCGGGAACCAGACCAGGTAGGCGCCGAGCACACCGGCGATCGCACCCGACGCACCCACGAGCGTCGAACGGGAGTCGGCGTCGGTCAACGCGAAGGCGTAGGTGGCGGCGATGCCGCACGCGAGGTAGAAGAGCAGGAACCGGATCCGGCCGAGCCGGTCCTCGACGTTGTTGCCGAACACGGCGAGGAACAGCATGTTTCCCAGCAGGTGCGCCCAACCTCCGTGCAGGAACATCGCCGTGACGGCCGACAGCAGCGGGAGCTTGTCGAAGTCGGGCGCCACCAGTTGGCACGCCGGAGCACCTGACGGGTCGACCACCGCGTCGCCGACCACGAGCGGAAGCTGCTGGCCCGTGGTGAGCTCCTGCGGGATGGCCGCCCACCGGTCGAAGAACGCCTGGGCCGAGCACAGCGCCTCGGTGCCGGACTCGCCGAGGCCGGCAAGCCCCAACGGGCTCACGAGGAAGAGGACGATGTTGACCGCGACGAGCGCGCGGGTGACGTAGGCAGGTCTGCGGGTGGGATTCTGGTCGTGGATGGGGATGACCACCAGGAGATCACCCCTCAGCCGGTGCGGGTGGGAGTCTACGGTCGGCGAGCAGAGCCAGGCCGGCGCACGCAAGGTACAAGGTGGCGACGCCGGCGCAGTTGAGCAGCACACGGCCGTAACCGGGATCCGCGGCACCGACGAGCGGGTAGGGGTACCAGCCGGTCACCTCGCCACGGACCGGTGTGTAGGCGAGCCACGCGATCGGGACGAGAGCCGACACCCAGACGGTCCGGCCGGCGATCCGTGGGCGGGGCCCGAACACCGCGGTGGCGCCGTGCCAGGCCTGGACCGCGGCCCACACTCGTGCCCCAGAGACGGTCGCTTCGGCCGACATGTCGCTGAGCATAGGTATGTCGGGCCGGTGAGGTCAGCGAACCGGCCGGAGCCGGCGGCGGTCGTCGAACGGGCGGGCGGCACGGTCGCCGAGTTCGGCCGCCGCGACCAGACCGGCCAGCCCGCCCGCTCCGCCGGCCGGCAGGGCCCAGACGCCGTCGATCTCGACCAGGCGGGTGCCCGGGGACTCGAGCCAGCGCAGCACGCACTCGGTCTCCTCGATGGTCGCGGCCGGCAGCGGCGGAGGTGCGGGCACGACGGTCTCCGCGGTGGCCACCAGTGCGTCGAGGTAGGGGCGCGGGTGCGCGCCGGGTGGCGTGGCTCCGGCCGCGGCCAACCGACCGTGCCGGATGACGTGCAGTTCCCAGCCACCCGCCTCCAGCCGGCGGGCCGCCGCCAGTTGTGGCACCGCGGCGAGGGCGGCGATCCGCTGGGCGCGGGCCGCGGTGCGGACCAACGTGGACATGCGGTCGCGGTGGACCGCCGCCTCCTCGTATCGGTGGGCTTCGGCGAGCAGGTCGATGCGGGCCAGCAGGCGCCGGACGAGGTCGTGCGGATCCGCGGTGAAGGCGACGCGGACGGCGTCGACGTGCCGGGCGTACGCGACCACCGTCTCACCGCCTTCGCACGGTGCTCCGCATCGTCCCATCTCGGCCAGGGCGCAGGCGGATCGCAGGCGCGTCGGCGAGAGCCGCTCGGTGCACTGCCGGATCGGGACCGCCTCGTGCACCGCGGTCATCGCGGCCTCGGCCAGCCGGCGGGACCCGAACGGGCCGAGGTACGTGGCGTCGTCGGCCCTGACCTCACGGACCAGGGAGAGCCGTGGGAAGGGTTCGACGGTCAGCTTGAGCCAGGTCGCCCGCTCGGGGAACCGCGATCGGCGGTTGTACCGTGGTTTGCGCGCCGCGATGAGGCGTAGCTCACGCACCTCTGCCTCGAGAGCCGTCGCGCACGTGATGCCCGTGACGGTCTCGGCGACGGCGACCATCTCGGTCATGCGGTTGCGAGTCTCCGACGCGGTGAAGTAGGTGCGCACCCGCGTTCGCATGTCCTTGCTCTTGCCGACGTAGAGGGCGCCGCCCTGGGCGTCGAGGAAGAGGTACACCCCAGGGGCATGCGGCAGACCCTCGGCGAGGTAACGCTTCCGCCGCTGTGCCGGCGTGACCATGCTCTGCCAGGTGGCGAGCTCGTCGACGGTGTGGACCCCGACGTTGCCCAGCCGCTCGATCAGTCCGTGGAGCACGTCGACGGTCGCCCGCGCGTCGTCGAGAGCACGGTGGGTCGGCATGGTGCCGGCGCGGAAGATGCGCGCCAGCGTCGAGAGCCTGCAGTCGTGCGCCTCGTCGCGGGCGAGGACACGGCGGGCCAGCCGGGCGGTGTCGAGCACCCGGGGTCTCGGCCAGGGGTGCGCCAGCCGCTCGCACGCGGTCTTGAGGAAGCCGATGTCGAACGGCGCGTTGTGGGCGACCAGCACGCAGCCTCGCGAGAACTCCAGGAACGCCGGCAGCACAGCGTCGATGCGTGGTGCTGCGGCGACCATCACGTCGGTGATGCCGGTGAGCACCGCGACGAACGGAGGGATGGGCATGCCCGGGCTGACGAGCGTCTGGAACTCGCCGAGCACCTCGCCGCCGCGCACCTTGACCGCGCCCACCTCGGTGATCTCGCTGGCACCCGGTGAACCGCCGGTGGTCTCCAGGTCGACGACGACGAAGGTGGTGGCGATCAACGGCTCGCCGAGCTCGTCGAGCGTCCCCTGGACCGCGATCGTCGGGGAGCTCACGCAGCCGACGCTAGGCACCGCCTCCGACACGCCGGTGGCGACGCGCCGCAACTCGGCTCGCCACTTCCGTGATCATGGCGCAGCAGCGGAGCTCGTCGAGCCGACGTGATCACCGGGTTAGGGTGAGTCGTCGAGGTAGGACGAGGAGGCGACCGTGGCGGTGCCGATGCCGACGCCGGCGACCCGGTGGCGCTGCTCGCGATGCGGCAACCTGACCCGGTTCGACGTCGTGCGCTCGACTCGGATGCGTGAGTTCGTCCATCTCGACCTCGCCGGCGAGCCCCGGGTCGAGGAGACCGAACTGCTGGCCCAGGCCGTCGAACAGGTGAGCTGCCGATGGTGTGCGGGAACGGACACCGTCGAGATCGTCGAGCGCGTCGACGCGGGCACGAGCCCCGACACCGGTAGCACCGCAGCGGGCCGAGGCGGGAGCTCGGACACCGCGTGACATCGCTGCCCGAGTCCGTTCGCCAGCGCGTCATCGCCCTTGCTGCCGATGTGCTCGGAGGCCTGGCCCCGGACGAGACCCCGCCGCCGCTGAAGGCGGTCGCACGTTTCACGGCGGCCAAGCGGGCCAGGCTGGGCGGAACGGCCATCGCGGCCGCGTTGGAGTCGGACCCGGTGTTCCGTGGCCGCGTTCTGGAGGCTGCCCGGACCGCGCATCCGGGGGTGGTCGAGGCCGTGTCGGCGGGCCGGCCTCCGCCTGCGGCCGATCCGTCCGACGTCGCGACGGTGGCGTTCCTGCTTCGTCCGGACGGCTGGATCGATCTGGTCGCGGCCGCGGAAGATTCTGCCCGCCGGACCGGGGACGAGGCCCGGGCCGCCCGTGACGCCTTGGCGGCCGTACGGCTGCGCGAGCAGCTGTCGGCTGTGCGCGCCGAGGCGAGGGAGAGCCGCGAGCGGTCGAAGGCCGAGATCGACCGGCTCAAGGCCGAGAACGCGGTACTGCGACGGCACTTGAACGAGGCCCGGACACAGGTCACGGCGAGCGAGGACGCCGGGCGCGCGGCGACCGCGGAGTCGGCGCGGGCCGTGAGCGTGGCCGAGTCGGGTCGGGCCGGCGCGGAGGCCGACGCCCGCCGGCTGCGGGCACGGCTGGCCGAGGTCGAACAGGCACTGGAAGGGACCCGCCGGGCCGGCCGCGAAGGCCGCAGCTTGGAGACCGCACGGCTGGGACTGTTGCTCGACACGCTGGCCGAGGCCGCCGCCGGCCTGCGCCGCGAACTCGCGCTCCCGGCGTCGACCGTCCGGCCGGCCGACACCGTCGCCGCCCTGGAACCGGCGCCCGCGTCGCCCGGTGGCCGGCCCGGCGACGATCCGGCCGCGCTGGACGACCTGCTGTCCCTGCCGCAGGCACATCTGATCGTCGACGGATACAACGTCACGAAGAGCGCATGGCCGACGATGCCCCTGGAGGCTCAGCGCAACCGGCTGGTCCAGCGCCTCGCTGCGCTGGCGGCGCGCACCGGTGCCGAGGTCACCTGCGTCTTCGACGGCGCCGACGTCGAGGCGCCCGCGGTCCCGCTCGGCCCGGGCGTACGGGTTCGCTTCAGCCCACGAGGGCAGACGGCCGACGAGCTGATCTGCCGTCTGGTCGCGGCCGAGCCCGTCGGCCGGCCGGTGACCGTCGTCTCCTCCGACCGGGAGGTGGCCGACGGCGTACGCAGCAGAGGCGCCCGGGCGGTCGAGTCGGCCGCGCTGGTCGGTTTGCTGAGCTGACCTGACGGTCGACGGCTCAGCTCCCCAGCGCACGTGTGGCGGCTTGGGAACGCCTCAATCGCTCGGGACACGTTCCGGACCCGCCACAGGATGGTGAGCTGCGATGGTGATCGACCGGCGGCGGTGTTCTGCTCGATTGTCGGACCCGGTCCCTACCGTCATCGGCAGTGGAGGCGGCGTGCAGGGTGCCGTCCGCGCCGAGGGTGGAGGCAGATGGTGCTCATCGACTGCGACCGCTGCGAGGTCCGTGGCCTGGCCTGTTCCGACTGTGTCGTGTCGGTCCTGCTGGGCCTGCCGGAACACGGCGCCGAGCTGGACGGCGCCGAGCAGGAGGCCATCGGGGTGTTGGCCGAGGCCGGCCTGGTGCCGCCGTTGCGGCTGGTGGTGGACGACCGGCTGCGGGATCACGACGACGAAACGGTGCCGGGGAACTTGCCGGGTGCACGGTCGGCTGGCTAGCCTGCCGCGCAGTGCCTGTTTCCCCTGGCGGCCGACTGGCCGGCAAACAGGTGCTCCGCCGAGTCCGGCCGAGATCGCGATCGACGCCGGAGCCGGGGACCCACCGTTCCCGGGGTGAATCGGGTGCCTAGGTGCGCCCGTAGGGCCATCTTCCGGCCCGAACCCGACAGCTCACCCGGTAGGCGGAGGAGGAGGAAGGACACGCGTGCCCGAGCGCGCCTGCCGGAACACCAGTCCTCGCCGTACCCTCGTCGCCCTGTGTACCGCCGCCGTCGCCGGTGTGGGTGGACTCGTGCTGGTCCCGACCGGGTACGCGGATCCCGCGCCCACGTTGGACGAGGTCAAGGTCCAGGTCGACGATCTCCACCACAAGGCGGAGCAGGCCACAGAGCGCTACAACGCGGCCACGGACGAGCTGGCCGAGATCCAGCGTCGGCTCGCCAGCGCCGAGGCCGACGTCGAGCGGCAACAGGCGAAGGTCGCCGAGCTCGCCGCCGACATGGGCGGCTTCGCGGCGGCCAGCTACCGTGCTGGTGGCATCGACCCGACGCTCAGCGCATTGATGGCCTCCGACCCGGGCGACTTCCTGGCCCGCGCCTCCGTCGTCGACGCCTTCGCGAACCAGCAGGCCGACCAGCTCGCCACCGTCGCCGCCGAGCGTCGGCGGCTCGAGCAGAACAGGTTGCTGGCCGACGAGGAGCTCAACCGGCTCACGGCGGTCGAGGCCGAGCTCGCCGAGCAGCAGGCCACGGTCGAGAAGCACCTCGCCGACGCCCAGAGGTTGCTCGACAGCCTCGAGGCCGAGCAACGGGCGGCCCTGGAGGCCGAGCAGGCCGAACGCGCCAGGGTGGCAGCGGCCGAACAGGCCAGCCGTGGTGGCGGACACGAGAGCGACGTACCGCCGGACGTGCCCGCGTCCGGCCGGGCACAGGTCGCCGTCGACTTCGCACTCGCCCAGCTGGGCGAGCCATACTCCTACGGTTCCGAGGGTCCGGATTCGTGGGACTGCTCCGGACTGACGATGAAGGCCTGGGCCCAGGCAGGCGTCTCGCTTCCCCGATCGTCCAGCGCCCAGATCGGTGTCGGCACCCGCGTGTCGAAGAGCCAGCTCCAGCCCGGCGACCTGGTCTTCTTCTACAGTCCGATCAGTCACGTCGGCATCTACCTCGGTAACGGCCAGATCGTGCACGCGACCCACCCCGGCGACGTCGTCAGCGTCGACCCCATGTCCTACATGCCGTTCTCCGGTGCGACCCGTCCGGGCTGACCGGTCCGACCGTCGGAAGATCCCGCACCTACGATCGACGCGTGAGCACGACGAGGGCGCCTGCGACGGGCGCCCTCCTTCGTGGCCGTCCCGGCCGCCTGCTGGTGACGGCCGGATGCCTCGCCGTCCTCACCGTCGCCGGCTGCTCGCCTCCGGATCGGGTGACGGCCGATCGTCCCGAGCCGGCCGGGCGGGTGGCGCCGGAGTCCGTCGCGGATGTCAGCGCGGCGGGGGTCGAGGATGCCGTCCGTGCGATGCTCGACCGACGCGCCCGCGCCCGGCGGGACGGCGACGCGACAGCGTGGGGGGCCACGGTCGACGCCGCCGCGTCGAAGGATCAGGCCACCGTATTCGGTCGGCTGTCACGGCTGCCGCTGGACCGATGGGCCGAGCAGCTCACGTCGATCCGGCTCGGCCCGAGCGGATCGTGGCGAGCGGAGGTGCTCGTCCGGTACCGGTTCGACGGTGACCGGCAGGATGCACTGGTCCGTACGGTGCTGGATCTCTCGCCCGGCCTGCTCGTCCGGGGTTCGACCACGACACCGCTGCCCCCGTGGGAGATCGAAGCCGTCCGGGCCGTGTCCGGAGACACGACACTCGTCGTCGGCGGTGCCGCACCGCATGTCCTTCGCCGGTACGCCGACGAGGCCGACCGGGCGGCAACGTCGGTCGGCTGCCTGCTGAACCAGCCCGCACCGCGGGTCGTGCTCGTCGTGCCGGTCGACTGGGACCAGGCCCGGCGGATGGTCGGTGCGGGCGTCGGGCGGGGTCTGGCGGCGGTCACGACATCGCTGGAACCGGCGGACGGGCCGGCCGGGCCGGTTCGGGTCATCGCTGATCCCGGCGTGCTCGCCGGCCTCGATCCGCAGACCCGGACCGCCGTGCTCGGGCACGAGGCGTTCCACGTGGCGACCGCCGGGCTCGGTGCGGTGCCGTTGTGGCTGTCCGAAGGGCTCGCCGACTACGCCGGCTACCGTGAGTCCGGCATCACCCTCGAGCGTGCGTCCGCCGGGCTCCAGGCGCGGGTGCGTCAGCAGGGTGTACCCGCCGAGTTACCCGACGACACGGCCTTCGGCGACGGCGGGCGAGCCACGCTGGCCTACGAGGGCGCCCACGTCGCCGTGGCCATGCTCGCCGCCGAACACGGCGAGGACCGGGTCGTCACGCTGTACCGGCGGGTGGCAGACGACGGCCCGCAATCTCTCGATGCTGCGATGCGCGACGTTCTCGGCACCGATCTGGCCGCGGTCACGGCCGCCTGGCAAGCGGAGGTGGCCGATGCCGGGAACTGACGGGCGGGCCGATGCGGCACCCTGGATCGTGCTGGCGCTACTTCTGGCTGCTCTGGCCGTCGCGGTCGTCCTGACCACACCGTGGGACGCTCTCCAGGGTGCTCCCGTCCAGTCGGCCGAGCCGGACCGTGACTTCGCCCCTGCCGAGCAGGCCGAGTCGGATGCGTACCAGAGCGCGATCCGCCCGCCGGTCTACCTGGGCCTTGCGGTCGGCCTGGCCGTGCCGCTGGTGCTGGGGTTCACCCCGCTCGGCGCGGGACTGGTGACCGCAGCCGCGCGTCCGCTCGGTGGCGGCTGGGTCTGGCAGGTCCTCGTCGGCGGCCTCGCCGTGCTGTCCGCGGTCCGGCTCGCCACGCTCGCGTTCTCCGCGTGGGCCGAGTCCGTACGTCGCGACTACGGGCTGTCCACGCGGTCCTGGGGCGGCTGGGCTGCCGACCTCGCCAAGGGATTCGGCCTGCAGGTGGCGGGGACGCTGCTCGGCGTGCTGCTCCTCGTCGCCCTCGCCCGAGTGCTGCCGCGGTGGTGGTGGGTGGCCGGTGCCGTGGCGGCCGCCGCGCTGGTCGTGGCCCTGTCCTTCGTCTATCCGCTGGTGGTCGAGCCGGTGTTCAACCGTTTCAGCCCGCTGGAGGACGGCGAGCTGAGGACGTCGCTCCTGCAGATGGCGGAGGACGACGGCGTGCCGGTCGAGGACGTCCTCGTCGCCGACGCCTCGCGCCGTACCAGCACGCTCAACGCCTACGTGTCCGGATTCGGCGCGACCCGGCGGATCGTCGTTTACGACACCCTGCTCGACCAGGCACCGGCCGAGCAGGTCCGCACGGTCGTCGCTCACGAGCTCGGGCACGCCGCCGAGCACGACGTTCGGAACGGCACGCTGCTCGGGGCGCTGCTGGCGGCCGCGGGGGTGTGCGCGCTCGGCGGCCTGCTCGGCTGGTCGTGGTTGCACGCCAGGGCCGGCGCCGACGGTGCGCACGACCCGCGCGTGCTGGTCGCCGTCCTCGCGATCGTCGGCCTGCTCGGTTTCCTCACCGCGCCGATGCAGGGACTCGTCAGCCGCCGGATCGAGACACGTGCCGACGTGCACTCGTTGGACCTCACCGGCGATCCCGCGACCTTCACGGAGATGCAGCGGTCGCTGGCGCTGGCCTCGCATTCCGACCTCGACCCCCCGATGCTCACGTACGTCCTGTTCGCGAGTCACCCCACTGCTCCGGAGCGGATCGCGCTGGCTCGCAGCTGGGCAGACGTGAACGACGCACCGGAGCCCCCGGATCTGGCTCCTGTGGGAGAGTCTGGCCGATGAGTCGCACGCTGGTGGTCACCAACGACTTCCCTACCCGACAGGGCGGGATCGAGTCTTTCGTGTACGCGCTGGCCGACCGGCTGCCGGCCGACGAGGTGGTCGTCTACACCGCCGCCATGCCCGGTGACCGCACGTTCGATGCCCTGCTCCCGTTCACCGTGGTGCGCGACCCGACATCGATGTTGCTGCCGACACCCGCGGTCGCGCGTCGGACCGCAGACGTGCTGCGCGCGGAGGACTGCGACGCGGTCCTCTTCGGTGCCGCCGCCCCCCTGGGTCTGCTGGCGGACCGGCTCCGTCAGGCGGGGGCTCGACGCGTCGTGGGGCTGACCCACGGTCACGAGACGTGGTGGGCGAAGGTGCCCGCCGCTCGACACGCCCTGAGGCGTATCGGCACCGGCTGCGACGTGCTGACCTATGTCTCCGAGTTCTGCCGCCGGCGCATCGCCACGGCACTGTCCGACGACGTGGCGGCACGGATGGTCCGGTTGGCTCCCGGTGTCGACACCCAGGTGTTCAGGCCGGGGGTCGGTGGCGCGGTCATCCGGGAACGGCTGGGCATCGACCCCGACCGACCGGTGCTGGTATCGGTGTCGCGATTCGTCGACCGCAAGGGCCAGGACGCGTTGATCAAGGCGATGCCGCACGTTCTCCGCACGGTGCCCGACGCGCTGCTCTTGCTGGTCGGCGACGGCCCGACGCGAGGCCGCCTGGACCGGCTCGTGCGTGACAACGACCTCGCCCGGTCGGTCGTCTTCGCAGGAGCCGTGCCGTGGTCCGAGGCTCCCGGCTGGTTCGACGTCGGTGACGTCTTCGCGATGCCCTGCCGCACCCGGAAGGGTGGGCTCGAGCCGGAGGCACTGGGCATCGTCTTCCTCGAGGCGCAGGCGTGCGCGCATCCGGTCCTGGTGGGTGACAGTGGAGGCGCCCCCGAGACGGTGCTGCACGGTGAGACGGGCTACGTCGTGGATCCCTTCAACCCGCTGGCGATCGCCGCCCGGGCCGTCGACCTTCTCTCCGATCTCGACCGCGCCCGGTTGATGGGTGAGAAGGGCAGGGCATGGGTCGAACGCGAGTGGAGCTGGGAGGAGTCGGTGGCCATCTTGCGTGGTCTCGTGGCCGGACCCTCACCGGACCGCCGCGGAGCCTGAGCAGATGCCAGGGCCGCCGGTCGATCTGGTCGACGAGACCTTCGTCGTCGCCGATCGCAGGCTGCTCGCGCGGCAGATCTCGGATCCGGCGCTGTGGCTCGAGTGGTGGCCCGACCTGCGTCTGTCCGTCGTCACCGACCGGGGGGTGGACGGGATCCGCTGGTCGGTGTCCGGCGCGTTGTCCGGGACGGCGGAGATCTGGCTCGAGCCGTGGCAGGACGGGGTGGTCGTGCACTGGTTCCTGCGTGCAGGGTTGCCGCCGCCCCGCGGCTCCCGCGACACAGGGTTGCCCCCGCCCCGCGGCTCCCGCGATACAGGGTTGCCGCCCCGCGGCTCTCGCGGGTCCGGGTCGCTCACGGAACGGGAGTGCGCGCGCTTGCGGCACCGCTACGCGACGGCCTTCAAGCGCCGGATCCACGCGCTCAAGGACGACCTCGAGCGCGGGCGCCCGGCGGGCTTGCCCCGCGGGCACGGCTGACCGGTAGTCTCCGCCACGCCACCCGACGTCAGGACCGCCCATGGCCGAGCAGACCACCTCCAGCATCACCATCGCCGCCGCGGCGGCCGACGTGATGGACGTGATCGCCGACCTCGAGGCGTACCCGGAGTGGACCACGTCGGTCCGGGAGGTCGAGGTGCTGACCGTGTACGAGGACGACGAACGGCCCGCCGAGGCCCGCTTCGTCCTCGATGCCGGCGCGATCAAGGACACCTACACGCTGTCCTACGAGTGGGATGACGACGAACAGGTCCGGTGGACCCTCGTCGAGGGTGGACTCCTTCGCCGCTTGGACGGCTCGTACACGCTGGAGGAGCTCGACGATGGCTCCACCGAGGTGACCTACGAGCTGACCGTCGACATCGCGATCCCGATGCTGGGACTGATGAAACGCAAGGCTGAGAAGGTCATCATCGGTACGGCGCTCAAGGAGTTGAAGAAGCGGGTGGAGGGCTGAGTGGGTGTCGCCATCGGCGTCGACGTCGGCGGAACCAAGATCGCTGGAGGGTTGGTCGACGAAACCGGCGCCATCATCGCCCGGACCCGCCGCGACACCCCGTCCACCGACCCGAGCGCCATCGTCGACAGCATCGTCTCTGTCGTCCAGGAGCTCCGTCGGGGCAGGAGAGTCGACGCCGTCGGTGTCGGCTCCGCCGGGTTCGTCGACGCTGCCCGCTCGACCGTCCTGTTCGCTCCCAACCTCGCCTGGCGCGACGTGGCCGTCCGCGACCACGTGGTCGCTGCGACCGAGCTCCCGGTGGTCGTCGAGAACGACGCCAACGCCGCTGCCTGGGGGGAGTTCCGCTTCGGTGCGGCCGAGGACGTCGACGACATGGTCTGTGTGACCGTCGGCACCGGGATCGGCGGTGGGCTGGTCCTGGACGGCGCTGTCTACCGGGGCGCGCACGGTGTCGGCGCCGAACTCGGCCACATGCGCGTCGTGCCGAACGGGCACATGTGCGGATGCGGCAACCGCGGCTGCCTCGAACAGTACGCCAGCGGGAGCGCGCTCGTCCGGGAGGCGAGAGCCCTGGCGTCGGCGGGAACGGTGTTCGCGGCCAGACTGCTCGAGTTGGCCGGCGGCGACCCGGAGAAGATCACCGGCCCGATGGTCACCGGAGCGGCCCGTGGCGGCGACGGCGCGTCACGCGAGCTGCTGACCGATCTCGGCCGGTGGTTGGGCGAAGGGCTGGCCTCGTTCGCGGCTGTGCTCGATCCGGCCGTTTTCGTCATCGGCGGTGGCGTCTCGGCCGCCGGTGGACTGCTTCTGGGCCCGGCCACCGACGCCTTCCGGCGCAACCTCACCGGCCGCGGGTACCGTCCCGAGGCCGAGATCCGCGTCGCGACCCTGGGCAACGACGCCGGGATCGTCGGCGCCGCCGACCTGGCCCGGAGGTAGGCACCGATGAGTTCCCGTGGCCGGCCCGGTCTCCCAGGACGTGATGTCGGAAGCGAGACGAGGGAGCGTCATGGCAACCACCGACCCGATCGGCACGGTCGACCCGCGATTCGGTGAGGAAGGCGCGGGGCCGACGCCCTGGTCGGACGTACGCGCGGCGCTGACCGAAGCCGAGCTGTTCTGGCTGTCGACCGTACGCGTCGACGGTCGTCCGCACGTCACGCCGCTGATCGCCGTCCTGGTCGACGACATGATGCACTTCTGTACCGGCGTGACGGAACAGAAGGCGAAGAACCTCGATCACGACAGACGATGCACGATGACCACAGGTACCAACACCTGGGCACGGGGACTCGACATCGTGCTCGACGGTGAGGTCGTCAGGGTCACCGACGGGGCCCGGCTGCAGCAGATCGCCGACACGTACGAAGCGAAGTACGGCAGCGACTGGCACTTCGACGTGAAGGACGAGGGCTTCGACGGCGGTGGCGGCCCGGCGTTCGTGTTCGAGATCCGCCCGTCGGCCGTGTTCGCATTCGCCAAGAGCCCGCACAGCCAGACTCGGTTCGACGTCGACGCTTGAGCGCGTCAGTCGCGCCCGCCGGCCGAGGTGAGCCCCATCTGGACGTGCCGATCGCCGACGACGCGGGCGGCCAGGCCGTCGAGGCGCTCGATCGCATCCGGCGGCAGCACGACGTCGACGGCGGCTGCGTTCTGCTCCAGCCACCGCACCCGCCTCGTCCCGGGGATCGGCACCACCGGAAGGTTCCAGATCTCGCCGCGGTGATGCACCCATGCCAGTGCCACCTGGGCGGCTGGGATGCCGGCCTCCGCGGCGACGGCCCGCACCTCACGGACGAGTCCGCGGTTCACGGCGATCGTCGATTCCTGCAGCCGTGGCTGTGACCGGCGGAAGTCGTCGCCGGCCAGTCCGTCGAGCGTGTCGAGCGTGCCGGTCAGGAAGCCGCGACCCAACGGCGAGTAGGACACGAAGCCGACACCCAGCTCGCTGCACCTCGGCACCACCGCTTCCTCGACGTCGCGGCTCCACAACGACCACTCGGACTGCACGGCCGCGATCGGGTGGATGGCGTGAGCACGTCGGAGCTCACTCGCCGTGACCTCGGAGAGACCGAGGTGGCGGACCATTCCGGCAGCGACGAGTTCGGCCATGGCACCGACCGTTTCCTCGATCGGAACGGTCACGTCGACGCGGTGCTGGTAGTAGAGATCGATGACGTCGGTACCGAGGCGGCGCAGACTGGCCTCACATGCCTGCCGCACGTACGCAGCGTCTCCCCGGACCCGCTGCACGGTGTAGACGCCGGGCGCGGAGACGATGCCGAACTTGGTGGCGAGCATGACCTGGTCGCGACGTCCGGCGAGGGCCCGAGCCAGCAGCTCCTCGTTGGCACCTTTGCCGTAGGAGTCCGAGGTGTCCCAGAAGGTGACACCGAGTTCGAGAGCCCGGTCCAGAACGGCGAGCGACTCCGTCTCGTCCGAGGGCCCGTAGGCGTGGCTCATGCCCATACATCCCAGGCCCTGCGCTGACACGCGCAGTCCCGTGGAGCCGAGGGCGGTCGTGTGCATGGAACCGCACGCTACCCAGTCCGCCGGAGTCTCGGGCGTTCGGCCCTACGCTGGGGCGCCGTGGTGGATCTTCGTGTCGTCAGCTACAACGTCCGTTCCCTCCGCGACGACAGGAGTGCGGTCGTCCGGGTACTGCGCGGACTCGACGCCGATGTCGCCTGCATCCAGGAGGCGCCACGGTTCCTGCGATGGCGTTCCCGGTGCGCCGCCCTGGCGCGGGAGTCCGGGCTGCTGTACGTCGGTGGCGGTGGGTCGACGGGCGGCACGATGATGCTGGCCTCGCTGCGGGTCGACGTGCGGAGCACCATCGAGTACCGCTTCAGCCGGACGCCGGAGCTGCACCGACGAGGCGCGGTGGCCGCGCGCCTCCATCGGGCCGGTGCGTCCGTGGTCGTGGCAAGCGTCCACCTCGGGCTCGACGCCGACGAGCGGGCGCGCCACCGCAACGAACTGGTCGGGCTGGTGGACCGGTTCGACTCCGAGGTCACGGTCGTGGCGGGCGACATCAACGAGCGGCCGGACCAGCCGACCTGGGCGGCGATCGCGGCCGAGTTCACCGACTCGGCTGCCGGGGACGAGACGCCGACCTTCTCCACCGCCGACCCGCGTCGTCGTATCGACGGCGTCTTCGTCCGCGGACCTGCGCGGATAGCTGACTACCGGGTCGCGGACGATCCGGACGTCCTCGTCGCCAGCGACCACCGTCCCGTCGTCGTCGACCTCGAGGTCGATCCCATGACCCCGAGGGTTCGGCACGGGTAGGCACGGCCTCGGCGCCGACGTGTGGCGGGTCGGACACGCCTTGTGGCTGTTGATACGTGGCAAACCCGCCACAAGTCGCGATCGGGGTAGCTGGACGAGGAGGCGCCGGTCAGTCTCGGAAGCCGGGCACGAGCTCGAGGGCGAGCTGCTCCAGGAACAGCCCGATGTCGGTGACGATGCCCCGCGCCTGCACGGAGCCACGGTCGGCCAGCTTCGTGACCGTGGCCGGGTTGATGTCGACGCAGGCCAGCGGGATCGACGCGGGCAGGATGTTGCCGGTGGCGACGGAGTGCAGCATGGTCGCGACCATGATCGCGAAGCCGACGTCGTGCAGCTGGGCCCGCATGGCCCGCTGCCCCTCGATGACGTCGGTGTACACGTCGGGCAGCGGCCCGTCGTCGCGCACGGAACCGACGAGGACGAAGTCCTTCCCGTGGGCAACCAGCGCGTGCATGACACCACCGGTGAGGACCCCTTGGTCGACGGCAGCACGGATCGACCCGCAGCCGCGGATGCGGTTGATGGCCCGGATGTGGTGCTCGTGGCCGTGCTCGACGCCGCGCCCGTGAGCCAGGTCCACACCGAGCGACGTCCCGTACAGGGCGGATTCGATGTCGTGTGTCGCGATCGCATTCCCGCCGAACAGGACGTCGACGTAACCGGCCCGGACCAGTGCCATCATCGCCGGGGCTGCACCGGTGTGGACGACGGCCGGGCCGGCGACCCAGAGGATCCGGCCGTCTTCGGCCTTCACCGACCGCATCTGTTCGGCGATCTGGCGGACCAGCAATGCCTGAGGCTTCTCCGTGGAGACCCCGGAGTTCATGAACGTGAAAGCCTTGTCGCCAGCCTCGGGGCGCGGCACCCGACGCACGCGCACGCCCGCGGCGCCGCAGACGATCCGCTGGCCGGCCCGGACCTCGCTCACCGGGATCGTGCGGACCCGGATGCGGCCGGCGTCGTCCCATACCAGCAGGCCGCAGTCCATCTCGGGCTGCTCGACCTCGACCCAGGTGCTGCCGAGCCGTACCACTGTGTCGAGGTTGGTGGTCGAGTAGAAGTCGTCGGGGAAGACACCGTCGCGGTCCGCCTCGCGGGTCCGGGCCTCGCCGGGATCGACCAGGTTGACACCGTGTGTCTGGAGCCGCATGAGCACCCGGGCCAGCGCCTGGGTGTCGGCCGCGGACACGGTGATCGTGGCGCGGGACTCATCGGTGGGCTTCCGCCCGACCTCGAAGCTGTCGAAGGTGAAGTCGGCGCCGTACTCGCCGATGTCGTCGACGATCCGGGACAGCAAACCGGAGTCGAGCAGATGCCCCGCCAACTCGACGGTCTCGCTGGCTCGCATGGCGGCTCCCAGGTGCGGCTGTCAGACGACCGCGCCGTCGTCGGGGTCGGAGGGGTCGTGCCCCCGCATGCGTGCGACCAGGGTGGCGAACCCGCCGACGAGAGCGCCGACGGCGAGCACCGTGACCCACGAGGGCAGCCGCCAGCCGAGTGCTACCGCCAGCACGAGGAACACCGGAGCTCCCAGCACCCCGGCCCAGGCCAGGCGCGAGATGCGGTCGCCGCGGGGCAGCGGCGGCGGGGGCGGGGGGACGAAGTGCTCGTCCGGGTCGGCCCGCGGTGGCGGTGGTTCCGCCACGGCGTTGGGCGTCCCGGCCGGGAGAGCGTCGTCGTCCCCACCGAGGCCGGCGGCGTCATCTGCCACGTCCTCGGCGGCGGGCCATCGGGGCATCTCCTCACCGGGCGACGCATGAAACGCTTCGACCAGGTCGGCCCATGCCTGGTCGTCGTCACGCGACACTGCTGCCACCGTCCGGGGCGGCATGCTCGAGGCGGCGGACGAAGTCGAGCGACCCGGCGAAGATCGTCTCAGCGTCGTAGTCGAGCGTTGCGACGTGGAAGCTGTCGGGCAACGTGACGGCGGTGACATCCGTCGACGACACCCGCGAGGTGATGAGCCCGAGGCTCGTCGCGTCGACGATGTGATCCTGGTCGCTGCGGTAGATCAAGATGGGCTGCGTTACCCGGGGGAGATCGGCGACGACGACCTTCCAGAGCTGCGTAAGCGAGTGCAAGGCGCGCAGCGGGTTCCGGTCGTAGGCAATCTCGTCCTGGCCGGGCTTGGCGATGTCGCCCGACAGCACGGACATGGACGGCACGACGCGGTGAAGCAGGGGTAGCGCGAGCAGCCGGCGGTCGCGGCTCGCGATCGCGGGGTTGACCAGCACGAGCCCGCTGACCGCGTCGCCGTGGACCTGCGCCAGACGCAGCGCGAGGCAGCCTCCCATCGACAGCCCGCCGACAACCACCGGGTCGCAGCGCTCCCGCAGCCTGAGCAGGGATCGCTCGACGGCCGCGTACCAGTCCGGCCAGCGCGCGGCATTGAGCTCCTGCCAGGTGGTGCCGTGACCAGGGAGCAGGGGCACGTCGACGGTGAGTCCGGCAGCCGCCAGGTGCTCGGCCCAGGGGCGAAACGGGGCTGGGGACCCGGTGAGGCCGTGGCAGAGCAGCACGCCGGTGGGTCCACCGTCGTGGCGGTAGGGCTCTGCTCCGGCGACGATCGGCACCGCGGGTCTCCTGGCTGGGCTCGAAGGTGTCAGCGGCATCGTCCCACGGTTCGCGGCGGACCGGTCGGGCGGAGGTGGTCGAGTAGTGTTCGGCCGTGTTCTACTGGTTCCTCAAACGGGTGATCCTGGGCCCGATCCTGCGGGTCGTGTACCGACCGTGGGCCGAGGGGCTCGAGCACGTGCCGGCAACCGGGCCGGCCATCGTCGCGAGCAATC
>DASRTE010000011.1:0-1962 GCA_035656095.1 Jiangellaceae bacterium | reverse complement strand
ACCTCGGGCCGGCCGCTCGCCTCGACGACCAGCCTCACCCCGCTGGGAGCGCGGCCCGCGATCTGCTCCGCCGCCTCCTCGGGCGCAACCGCCTCCAAGCCCACCGACACCGCGACGCTCCGTCGGTCGCCGAGCGGCTCGACGCCCAGAACCCGCGCTCCCGCCCGCTGCAGCATGAGCCCGGTGAGGATGCCCACGACCCCCAATCCCGTGACGACGGTCTCTTCCTCGAGGACCGGGCCGGCGTCGAGGGCCGCCTGCAGCGCCGTCTCCACCAGCGGGAACAACGTGGCGAGCCGGGGATCGACGTCGCCGAGGACGATCACGTCCTCCGCAGCGACGGCGAAGACGTCCTGGTGAGCGTGGAAGGCGAACACGAGCTGTCCGTCAGGGATCCCGTGGCGGGTATCTTCGACCCGTCCCACGCAGCTGTACCCGTAGCGGAACGGGAACCCGAAGGACCCCGTGAGGGCGCCGATCGTCTCGTCGAGCGGCAGTGCGGGATCGATCTCGCCCCGGTACGCCAGCATCTCGGTGCCGGCGCTGATCCCCGACCAGAGCGTCCGCACCAGCACGTCCCCGTGGGCGGGCGACGGCACGTCGACGCGCCGGATCACGACCTGCCGCGGGGCCTCGAACACGACGGCCCGGGCGCTGCGGTGACTGACCTCGTCGTCAGGAGGCACGCCCCCTATCCTGCTGCGAGTGCCGTCCGACAGGGGCGATGTCGGTGCTGGTTCACCGCGCCGGCTGGTCAGAGTTCCTCTCCCGACGTCCGCGGGCATGTTCGAAGCCCAGGCATTCGAATGCGCGTCCGGATCGGTGTACCTGGTCCTGGTGAAGGGCGAGCTCGACGGCGGCGACCAGGTCGTGACCCGGGTTCACTCCGAATGCCTGACCGGCGACGCGTTGGGCTCGCTGCGCTGTGACTGCGGCGTCCAGCTGCAACTCGGGCTGCGCGCCATCACGGCCGCCGGACGCGGCGTGCTCGTCTACGCCACCGGTCACGAGGGCCGGGGCATCGGCCTGGTGAACAAGTTGCTGTCCTATGCCGAGCAGGACGGAGGTGCCGACACGCTGGACGCCAACCGGGCGCTCGGGCTGGCCGTCGACGCCCGCGAGTACCGCGATGCGGCGGCCGTCCTGCGGGCCCTCGGCGTGCGCTCGGTGCGCCTCCTCACCAACAACCCCGCCAAGGTGGACGGCCTGCGGGCTTCTGGTGTCCCCGTGGTGTCGGTCGAGCCGCTCGCCACCGCCCCGCACAGCCGCAACGTCGCCTACCTGCGCACCAAGGAGCGCCGGCTCGGCCATGTCCGGCCATCGGGCCGGGCCGTCGGGGACGAGACGCTCGATCTGCCACCGGCGGTCGACGTCAGCGAACTGATCGGCTCGGTCACCACGCCGCCAGCGAGGCCCCACGTCGTGCTCAAGTTCGCACAGACGCTCGACGGGCGGATCGCGACGTCGACCGGCGACGCCCGGTGGATCAGCGGGGAGCCGGAGCGCCGGGTGTCACACGCGCTGCGCGCCGCCTGCGACGCGGTGCTCGTGGGCGTGGGCACCGTGCTCCAGGACGATCCGCAGCTCACCGTTCGCATGGTGCCGGGCGCGTCGCCCTTGCGTGTGGTGCTCGACTCCACGTTGCGGGTCCCAGATGGTGCCAACGTCCTCGGCCCCGGTGCCGCCACCACGATCCTCACAACCGACCGGTCCGACCGGGACCGGCACCGTGCGCTGCGGGACCGGCACGTCGGCGTGCGCGTGCTTCCCGCGGGTGCACACGGCGTCGACGTCGACGCCGCGCTCGGCGCCCTGCGCGCTGTGGGCGTGGAGACGCTGCTCGTCGAGGGCGGGTCGCGCGTCATCACATCGCTGCTCGGTGCCGGCGTGGTCGACCGGCTGATCGTCGGCCTGGCTCCCACGATCATCGGGCAGGGCACCGACGCCGTCGGTCCGCTGGGC
>DASRTE010000010.1:0-2247 GCA_035656095.1 Jiangellaceae bacterium | reverse complement strand
TCTCTTCACGTCCATGATGGGAGCCGGTCGGCCCCGCGCCTCCTGCCTGTCGGAACACCCGGTGACGAGGGTGTCCGGCGGCCGGCCCGCCGGAGATGTCGGTCCACCTGACGGTACACCGGGCCAGCCCGGCCTGCTCAGCGCACGCCAAAGCTGACAAATGAGAAACGTCGCAGGTCGGCTTACTGTTCCCGCAGACTCAGGCGGCCAACCCCATGTTCCCGGCCCGAAGGGTCAGGAGTACATGTGCGGGGCGAGGGTAGCAACGACCCGCAGGTTGCGATAACGCTCCGCGAAGTCCAAGCCGTAGCCGACGACGAACTCGTTGGGGATGTCGAAACCGACATAGCGGACGTCTACTGGGGTCTTTGCGGCCTCGCGTTTGCGCAAAAGGGCGAAGATCTCCACTGAGGCCGGGCTGCGTGAACGAAGGTTGGCGACCAGCCAGGACAACGTCAGGCCGGTGTCGATGATGTCCTCGACAATGATGACGTTGCGGCCGGTCAGATCGGCGTCGAGGTCCTTGAGGATGCGGACCACACCACTGGACTTCGTTCCCGAGCCATAGGACGAGACCGCCATCCAGTCGGTCTCCACATGCCGGCGGAAGTGCCTGGACAGATCCGCCATGACGACGACGGCACCCTTGAGCACACCGACGAGCAACAGGTCGCGACCTTCGTAGTCGCGCTCGATCTCGGCGGCGACCTCGCCGAGCCGATGCTGGATGTCCGACTCGGACAAGAGCACCTTGGCCAGATCGGCGCCGACGTGGTCCGGGTCCACGTGCCGCAGCCTGCCACAATCCGGCGCGTTCAGACGCCGATCAGTCCACCGGGGCGATACGTATGACGTCGGCTGCGCGGGTCGCTCGCAATTTGCCGGGGAGGTCGACACCGACCTGCCCGCGCCACCTGATGATGAGCGAGTCCATGGCGTCGACGTGCGCGAACGTCAGATCCGTCGGTGGGCTGCCGCCCGCGATCGCCGCTCTCCGCAGGACCCGGCGGCGAACCGCCTGCGGATACGTAGCCAGCACCCCCACGTCGAGTTGCTGAGGTTGGCGGCCCGGTGATCCGCCTTCGATCTGGCTTTCGGCGATGGCGCGAGCGGCCCAGGCGTCGAGAGCGTCCGCATCGGCGCGCAGCAAGTCCGCCGTCCGGGCGAGTGCGGCGCTGATCCCCGGCCCCAGCTCGGTCTCCATGACGGGGAGGACCCGATGCCGCGCCCGCACCCGGGCCAGTGCCAGCTGACTGTTCTGCGGGTCCTCCCATGCGGTAAAGCCGGGTGGGACGGCGGCCCGAACGGTCTCACGGGTCACCCCCAACAGCGGCCGGCGGTATTGGCCTGCGACGGCGGCCATGCCGGCCAGAGAGCGAGCTCCCGACCCGCGAGCCAGCCCCAGCAGCACGGACTCAGCCTGGTCGTCCAGCGTGTGACCAAGCAGTACGGCCGTGGCGGTGTGCCGACGGGCGG
This sequence comes from Jiangellaceae bacterium, assembly GCA_035656095.1. Lineage (GTDB taxonomy): Bacteria > Actinomycetota > Actinomycetes > Jiangellales > Jiangellaceae > DASRTE01. The sequence continues at coordinate 771 of DASRTE010000010.1, read as the reverse complement.
CTGCGTCGAGCGCCGCGAATCGAGCGCGTCGGGCATTACCCTCCGGACCCTGCTGATGGTCGGTCACCCGAATGTGCACGACCTCCACCGGGTCGAGCCCGAGCCGGACGAGGTCGACGGCGACTGCCCGGGCGCGGTCCGCCGAGCCGGCCTGCAGCCCGTGGTCCACGGTGACCGCCCCAGCGCGCCGCCCGTCCCGGGTGGCTGAATGGGCGAGCGCTGCAGCCAGCGCCAGCGAATCGGCGCCTCCGGAGCACGCGACCAGGACGCCGTCGACCGTCGTCAGGTCTGCCAGCGCCTCCCGGACGGCCCGTCGTACGACCGCCACCGCTGCGGTGATCACGTCGACAATGCGTGCGTCGACGGTGGCAAGGTCGACATGATCAAGGGGAAAGGGGGGACGACCCGTGGACGCGGCGCACCCAGGCGACCGGGTCGGTGATCTCCTCGAGCGTGGGGAGCATCTCGGTCGACTCCCACACGCGGTTGAACCCGCTCATGCCGACCTGGTCGACGACGGCATTGACGAACTTTGCGCCGTCCCGGTACTGCCGCATCTTCGCCTCGATACCGAGCAGCCGGCGCACGGTCCGGTCCAAGCTGTTGGCACCGGCCCGCCGCCGTTGAAATTTCTCCCGGATCGTCGCGACGCTGGGCACGACCTCGGGGCCCACACCGTCCATGACGACGTCGGCATGACCCTCCAGCAGTGACATCGTGGCGGTGACCCGGTCGATGATCGCTTTCTGCTCTGGCGACTGCACCAGCTCG
>DASRTE010000009.1:0-23066 GCA_035656095.1 Jiangellaceae bacterium | reverse complement strand
GCCGAACGTGCCTGATGCAGCGCTCCGGCTATACCAGCTCGACGCGGGTGCCGAGAACCGCGACGTGGGCCGTCGCCGAGTTGTTGTCCTTGCGGATCTCGTCGATCTGTGAGAACGCGTCGGCTGTCACGGTGATCACGTATGTGCCTTGCCTGCCACGCACGTCCCAGAGGGCGGTGACCTCTATCTCGTCGCCGGGAAGCAGTTCAGGGGTGTGGACGATCCGCAGTTCCCGGTCGATGTCGGCGCCCCGCACCCAGAAGCGCGTGGTCGTCTCACCGGCGAGGGCATCCCCGACGTTCTCGATGGTGGCGGTGACCTCCGCGACATGCGGGAGGATGCCGACACCTTCCTCCGCGGGACGATCGCCGGCTCCCCGAGTCCGGATCAGCCCCACTGCGAGGTCCGCCTTGCCACCTTTGGTCACGGTCGTCTCCACGGCCTGCGGGCACCATCGATTGTAGGAGCCGAGCCGGCGCCAGGATCCATGCGAATTCGGTCTTGCGCGCCATGCGTCGTTAGCCGATATTGATGTCGCGGGAAGGGAGAGGTTGTGGACTTCACGGACCGTGAGTGGTGGACCGTGATCCATGGCATGGGCCTGGGTGCGGTGTTCCTCCTTGCCTTCGCGGGTGGCCTGGCCGAGTTCTACGGTCTTCGCTCCGCTTGGGAGACCCGGGCCGGGATCGCGGCGCGTATGCTCCGGCTCCGGATCGGTGTCACGGCCATGGCCGTCGCGGCATGGGGCACAGTGATCACCGGCACCTGGATCGTCTATCCCTGGTACCGCGACCCGGCCGCCGACAGCCCCAGGTCGACCCTCCTCGCCGACGAGGCCACCAAGGATTGGCATCAGTTCGGTATGGAGTGGAAGGAGCACGTAGCCTGGTTCAGTCCGATCTTGGCCACCGTCGTCGCCTTCATCGTCATCTATTACGGGGTCAATCTGATCCGCCATGAGCGGGTGCGCCGTACGGCCATGATCCTGTTTGTCTTGGCGTTCCTGTTCGCCGCCGTCGCCGGCGCATTCGGTGCCTTCATCACCAAGGTCGCCCCTGTTGCCTGAGGAGAATGCCGTGAGCACCTCCGCTGATCCGCGTCGCGAAGGCGAGATCGCCGATCAAGGCGTGGAGCTTCCCGACAGACCCGAAGGTCCCATCGCCGCGGCTGTACTCGCCGGCGGGATCGGCTGCTTCGTGTTGGGTCTGCTCACGACGCTCGCCGAGGCGAACGCCTCGATCAAGGACTGGCTGAACTGGAACGACGACGTTGGGCCCTTGTCCGGTAAGACCGGCTTGACGGTCATCGTCTGGTTGATCGTCTGGGCGATTCTCCATGTCATCTACCGTGGTCGGCGATTCGAGACACGGCGTGCCCTTGTCATCGCCCTCATCCTGATCGCTCTTGGAGTGCTCGGCACATTCCCCACGTTCTTCCAGGCGTTCACGTCGGAGTGAGTCACGCCGGGTGATCGCGGCAGTCGTAACATCCCAGCGTGACCTCGCCGCCCGCAGAGGCGCCCACCACGGGCGACGTTCGAGCCGCGGCCATCCGGCTGGCCGGGAAGATCCGCCGGACTCCGGTCCTCGAGTTGCGCGGCGAGGACTTCGGCGTCGCCGCCCGGGTGGTCCTCAAGTTGGAGCACACCCAGTACACGGGCTCGTTCAAGCCGCGAGGTGCGCTCAATGCGCTTCTCACCCGGGACATTCCGCCGGCCGGTGTCGTGGCCGCGTCGGGCGGCAACCATGGGGCCGCGGTGGCATGGGCGGCTGCCCGTCTCGGCGTTCCGGCGACCATCTTCGTGCCCGCGACATCGCCGCCGGCCAAGGCCGCACGTATCGCGTCATACGGGGCGCAGGTGCATGTCATCGACGGCTACTACGACGAGGCGGTGGTCGCCGCCCAGATGTATGCGGCGGATCGCGATGTGACGAGCGTGCACGCCTTCGACGAGCCTGCAGTGGTTGCCGGCCAGGGCACCCTCGGACTCGAGATACGCGAACAGGTGCCGGACGCGACCGCGGTGCTCGTCACCGTCGGCGGCGGAGGACTGGCCGCGGGAGTGACCCTTGCCAGTCGGGACGGTGGGCCGTCCGTTGTGCCGATCGAGCCGACCTCGTGCCCTACGCTCGCGGCTGCGCTTGCTGCCGGCGGTCCGGTGGATGTCGAGGTCGGCGGGATTGCGGCCGACAGCACGGGGGCCCGCCGGGCCGGCCGGATCGGCTTCGAGGTGTTCCGAGAGGCGGGGATCGGCGTGCGCACCGTCTCCGACGAGGCCATCGTCGATGCCCAGCACGTCCTCTGGGAGCGATGCCGCATCGCGTCCGAGCCCGGCGGGGCCGTGGCCTGCGCCGGTCTGCTCACTGGCGCGTTCGTGCCGCATCCCGGCGACACGGTGGTCGTCGTGGTCTGCGGTGCGAACACGGCGACCTTGCCGTGATCTGTGGAGTTGTCGTGCTCGATTCCCGCAGGCGTGAGGCGCGTCGAGAAAGTCGTACGCCTAGCTGGACGGTGGCTCGACGTGCAGGGCGGCCTCTTCGGCCGACAGACCTATATCGCCCCGGTCGGGGCCAACGAGGTCTGGATCAGTTCGCGAGTGTGAACTGTCTTCGCCAGCGACGAGCTGAGCGATCTCGCGCTGGGTGCCGCGGTCGCTCCTTTCGGCATACTCGCCCTCGTCGTCAACGGCGTTCGGCTCTTCCTCGGCGAGCAGCTGGTCCAGCGACTCTCCCTGGGACTGTTCCGCAGCGGTGGTGCCGAAGAGTAGGGAGCCCCGGTACCGGTCGCCGGCATCGCCGGTGTTGTCGCCATCTCCGTCCAGCAGCGTGTCCTCGGTGCCGTCACCTTCGAGGATCTCGCCGACCTCATCGCGTCTGGTCATACCGAACTCGGAACTGGCCGCATCGCCGCGGGCCTCGCAAGCGGTCACCTGCCGCCTGCTACTCACACTAGCCCTCAGAGCCGGATTCTCGGCCCGGGGGGACGATCGGCGCAGTGGCTTCCATCGCCGATCAGCTGAGGGCTGCGGGCAGCGGCTCCTCGAGCTCCCGGACAAGGAGTCAGCACGCTCACGGGCGGAGGAGCCTCGGTGCGACGGGCGCTCCGGCCGCGTCATTCATGCGAGACGGGTCGGCGAGCTGGTCGAGTAGGGCGTCAGCCCAGGCGGTCAGCCCCCGCACGTCGATGTCGTACGGCGGGTCACTGGCGTAGCCCGCGATCCGCTCGCGGCCACGGCGCAACAGTGCCGAGGCTCCAACATCGTTGCCACGCAGGAGGTGGGTGAGGCCGACCGTCAGCTGGGCCAGACCCTGCCAGAGATCACGCTCATGCTCGGGCGCCGACTTCCAGGTCCCCTCGAGGACCTCATGGGCGTGGAAGGGCAAGCCTCCATCGAGCAGCCGCTGAGCCTCTGCAAGAGAACGAGCCGGTGGGAGAACGAGCTCCTCGGGAACGCGGGCGACGCCAGAGGTGCCCCTGGGCAAGGGACGGCCCAGACCGTCGCGCGGGCGAGCGTTGAGCGGCCGCCCGCTGGCGTCGCGCTCCCGTGGAGACATCAGCGATCCAGCCGACAGCCGGCGCGCCCGCCGAGCGACCCGGCGACAGACTGTCCCATGGCAGCAGCGTCGCAGCCGGATCCAGTGCTGTCGAGGCGCAGTCCACGCCTACCCCGCCACCCGGACCGAGCCCCCGTGCCGGGTCAGGTGTCGGTGGCGCTCGGTGCCGGGAAGCGGGTGGGCCGGCTGACTCGCAGCGTTTCGGCTTCCTCGTCGTGGACGGCGCGTGCGGGGGTTCCGAGCAAAGCCCACCCCATCCCGCCGAGCAGTGCGCCGAAGATGACCAGCGCCGCGACCGTCTGCGCGGCGGAGGACGAGCCTGGGTCGAAGGCCAGTCCGACCACGAGCGGCGCGATGGCGCCGAGGAACCACCACATCTGCCGACGTCGCGCGCCCCGGTAGCGCACCAACCGCACCACGACCGCAGCGGCGGCCATCAGAACCGACCCGAGCACCAGGACCAGTCCGGCAACCTCGAGCATGTCGGTCGCGCCGTCAAGGGCCCCCACTCCTAGCGGGTTGGCGCCCCGGGCTGGCACATCGTCGTCGACGTAGCCAGGTGCGAGCAGCATCGACATCATGGCCAGACAGACGCCGGTGGCCGCCGAGACAACCACCCAACGCCACCGCGGGGACGGCAGCCGTCCGGTCGGGAACAGGAGCAGCGGCCCGGCAAAGAGCAACACGAACTCGGGGATGAAGAGGGCCGAGGCAACGAGTGTCAGCAACCGGGCCACGGCGGACGGGTCGGCACCTCCAGCGAGCGTGTCGCCGAGGCCGCCGCACAGCCAGACGGTGCCCGCGAGCACAGCAATCAGGACCAGCGCGCGACCGAGTCCGGCGGCCACACCGCGGCGCAGCAGGACCACGCCGAGCGCACCGAGCGCGAGCACGGCGACGGCGTCGATGCCGTCCTCGATCGTGAGCGCCTCGGTGCCGGGCAATTGCCGAGTGGTTGCGCTGAGTGTGATGCCCACCGCCGTCGCCACCAGGGCGGCGATCCACCAGGCCAGTGCGGTCTTACGGCCGAGCAGCCGGTCCATTAATCCCGTCATGACGATCCCTCCTCGTATCGGGTGATCCGACCGACGGCCGGCCGGGACGCTGAGGACGCTAGGTGGGCCGCCAGGCATGAGACGTCCACCTGTGCGCTCGTTCGTCTCCACTCCGACACGGACGAACGGCGGCGAACGATCAGCGCGTAGGCGGATGCCGAGACCCTCGGTCGCGCATACCGTGAGACGGGTGCGGCTGCGAGTGCATGACGTGTGGACGCGAGCGGCTGGTCGGCTCACCCGCGACGACTGGGTCGATGCCGCATTCGCCCTGCTGATGGCTGCCGTGGCCACCGTCGAGACGCTCTCGGGCAACTACGACGAGGGGCCGGTGTGGCTTGTCGTCGTCACCGGCCTGTTGCTCACGCTGCCGCTGGCCCTGCGCCGCCGTTACCCGATCGGGGTGTACGCCCTGGTGCTGGTGATGATCGTCGTGCAGGCGGGTGTGCTCGGATCCAATGAGGGAGTGGGCATCTTCTTCGGGCTGCTGGTCAGCCTCTACACGCTCGCGGCCCACCGCCCGCTGCGGCCGGCGCTGATCGGCCTGCTGGCCTTCGTGCCCCTCATGGCGTTCTCCAACTGGCGCGCGGACGGCAACCCGTTCGAGGACCTGAGCTTCATCCTCACCCTCACCGGTGGCGCCTGGGTGGCCGGCCGGATCGTGTGGTCCCGGCAGCAGATGGTTGACCAGCTCTCGGCGCAAGCCGTCCAGCTCGAGCGCGGTCGCGCAGCCGAGGCCCGGGTGGCCGCAGCCGAAGAGCGTGCGCGCATCGCGCGGGACCTGCACGACGTCGTCGCGCACAGCGTCAGTGTCATGGTGGTGCAGGCCGAGGCGGCGGAGGCCCTTCTGCCGGACTCCGATCGGTCCGGTCAAGCCTTGCGTGCGATCCAGGACACCGGGCGATCCACCCTCGCAGAGCTGCGCCACCTCTTGGGTGCACTCGACGACGAGGGCGCCACATCTGACACCGTCGAACGGACAACGCGGCAGCCCAGCCCGCGGCTGCGCGACGCCGACCGGCTGGTCGAGCAGCTGCGGGCCGCCGGTCTGGATGTGTCACTCACCGTCGAGGGTGGGACCACCGAGATCCCGTCCGGCGTCGACCTTGCGGCCTACCGGGTGCTGCAGGAGGCGCTGACGAACGCCCTGCGTCATGCGGGTCGCACCAGCGTCGAGGCCACCGTCCGGATCACCACCGACGAGGTGATGGTGGAGGTGATCGACCGTGGCCCGGCCGCACCGCCTCCTCACCAGTTCACGACCGCGAACCCCGGTCGCGGCCTGGTCGGCATGCGGGAGCGAGTCACGCTCTACGGCGGGCAGGTCGAGTCCGGACCGGCTGGTCCGGGCTTCCGGGTGCGAGCCCGCATCCCGGTCCGGGCTTCGGAGTGAATACGCCGTGACGGTCCGCGTGCTGATCGCCGACGACCAGGAGTTGGTCCGTGCCGGGTTCGCGGCGGTGCTCGGAACCCAGCCCGACCTCGAGGTCGTGGGTGAGGCGTCGACCGGGCGGGCTGCTGTCGACATGGTGCGGGCCCATCGACCCGACGTTGTGCTCATGGACATTCGGATGCCCGACCTGGATGGCATCGCCGCCACCGCGGAGATCCTCCGAGACCCGCATGCGCACACCCGAGTACTGATCCTGACGACCTTCGACCTCGACGAGTACGTGCTGGCCGCCCTGCGGGCCGGCGCGAGCGGATTCCTGCTCAAGGACTCGCCGCGGGAGAGCCTGTACGCGGCGGTGCGAACGATCGCGGCCGGCGACGCGCTGCTCGCACCCAGCGTGACGCGACGCCTGATCGAGCGGCACCTGCAACTCGTCCAGCCATCCACCGAGCTCGTGGCGCGCCTGGGGCGGATGACCGAACGAGAACGCGAGGTACTGATGCTCGTCGCCCGCGGTCTGTCCAACGCGGAGATCGCGACCGCCCTTCACCTGGGTGAGGCGACCGTGCGGACCCACATCGGGCATGTGTTCGCCAAGGCCGGCGCTCGCGACCGGGCGCAGGCCGTCGTGTTCGCCTACGAGTCGGGGTTGGTTCGCACCGGGGACGTCGCGGGCGCCTGACCACGCCTACGCCGTCGAGACATCGGGGGCAAGGATGCACCTCGACCTGTCAGACGCCACCTTCGCTGGGGGGCGGCGCCGGCTTGGGGCGCCGGCCGGTCTCCTGCTCCCAACCGGTCAACTGCCGCTCGAGGGCCTTCATGATCTCGAACACCTGGTTCGGAGGCACCCGAACCCGGGCCACGATCTGGGCCTGCGCCGTCGTGACCGGCTTGCCGTCCTCGCCCTCGACCACCGTCGGGGGCCGGGCCAGGGCCGCGAAGTCGAAGGTGAACACGTCGTTGGTGTGCCACACGCTCACGAAGTCCGCATACACGCCGGGCACCTGCTCGTCGGGCATGGACACGCGCATCTGCGGCTGGCTCATCCCACAAGCATGCAACCTGAGCCATAGAGTCGGCCATCGTGACCTATCCGCCCGCACCCCGCGGCGACGACGTCGACGTCCTGCACGGCGTGACAGTGCCTGACCCGTACCGCCGGCTGGAGGACCCCGCCGACCCGGCCACGGTGGACTGGTCACGTGCCCAGGACGATCTCCTCGAGAGCCACCGGGTCGAATGGCGCGCCCGCAAACGCCTGCACGACCGGCTCGCCGAACTGCTGGGAGCCGGCTCGGTCGGCACTCCCGCCTGGCGTGGCGGGCGCGCGTTCCACACCCGGCGCACGGCCGACCAGGAGCATGCCGTCCTGCTCACCCTCGACGCCGGCGGTGCGGAGCGCATCCTCGTCGACCCGACCGTCGTGGATCCCACCGGCGCCACGACGCTGGACTCCTGGCAGCCGTCGCGCGAGGGCGACCTGCTTGCCTACCAGCTCTCGGTCGGCGGCACCGAGGAGTCGGTGTTGCGGGTCCTCGACGTCGCGACCGGCGAGGACGTCGACGGACCCATCGACCGGGCCCGCTACTCCCCCGTGGCCTGGCTGCCCGGCGGCGGCGCGTTCTACTTCGTCCGACGGCTGGCACCGGACCTCGTGCCCGCGGGCGAGGAGCAGTACCACCGTCGGGTCTACCTGCACCGGCTCGGCAGCGACCCGGCCGAAGATATCGAGGTCTTCGGTTCGGGCCTGCCGGCCACCACGTACTTCGGGGTGTCGGTCAGCCGGGACGGGCGATGGCTGGCCGTGACGGCCGCCGAGGGGACGGCGCCGCGCAACGACCTCTGGCTGGCCGACCTCGTGACGTCCGATCCGTCGTCGCCCGATCTGGTCCCCGTCCAGGTCGGAGTCGATGCCCGGCTGGACCCGCACGTCGGCCGCGACGGCCGTCTCTACCTCTGGACCGACCGTGACGCGCCGCGCGGTCGCCTCGCGGTGACCGATCCGGCCGACCCCGACCCGGAGAACTGGACCGCCCTGCTGCCGGAGGACCCGCAAGCCGTCCTCGAGGACTACGCGATCCTCGACGACCTCGACCGACCGGTGCTGGTGGCGACGTGGACCAGGCACGCGATCTCCGAGGTCAGCGTGCACGACCTCGCGACCGGCGAGCGGACCGGGACCGTGGACCTGCCCGGGCTGGGCTCCGTCGGCGGCCTGTCCGAGCGACCCGAGGGCGGGCACGAGACCTGGTTCGGCTACACCGACCACACGACGCCCGGCCGGGTGCTGCGCTACGACGCGGCGTCGGGCCGTCTCACGACCTGGGCCGAGACCCCCGGCGCCGTCGACGTCCCCGTCGTCAGCACGCACCAGGTGACCTACCGCTCCGCGGACGGCACCGAGGTGCGGATGGTGATCGTCTCGCCGGACCGGCGACCCGGACATCCCCGACCCACCGTGCTCTACGGCTACGGCGGGTTCAGCGTGTCGCTGACGCCGGCGTACTCGGCGAGCATCCTCGCCTGGGTCGAGGCGGGCGGAGTCTGGGCCGAGGCGGGCCTGCGCGGCGGCGCCGAGGAAGGCGAGACGTGGCACCGGGCCGGAATGCGCGAGCACAAGCAGAACGTCCTCGACGACTTCCACGCCGCCGCCGAGTTCCTGGTGGCGGCCGGGTGGACGACTCCGGAGCAACTCGGAGTCTCGGGTGGTTCGAACGGGGGCCTGCTGGTCGGAGCCGCCCTCACCCAGCGACCCGAGCTCTACCGCGCCGTGGTCTGCTCGGCACCTCTGCTGGACATGGTCCGCTACGAGAAGTTCGGGCTCGGTGCCACCTGGAGCGACGAGTACGGCACCGCCGACGACCCCGAGGAGCTGGGCTGGCTGCTGTCGTACTCGCCGTACCATCACCTCCGCGACGGCGTGTGTTATCCGGCCGTCCTGTTCACGGTCTTCGACGGCGACACGCGCGTTGACACGATGCATGCGCGCAAGATGTGCGCCGCACTTCAGGCAGCCACGTCGGCAGACCCCGCGCAGCGGCCGGTGCTGATCCGGGCCGAGGGGGACGTGGGTCACGGCGCCAGGGCCGTCTCCCGCACGGTCGACCTCGCCGCCGACCAGCTGGCCTTCCTCGCCGGCCAACTCGGCCTCGAGCCGAGGGACATGCTCTAGCGTTGCCGACGATGGTCGCGATCCTCCCGGTCCAGGACGAGCCGGAACGGTTCACCGAGCAGTGGTGGGCCGACGTCCTGCTCGGTAACACACTGAAGCTGGTCGGGCTTGTCCTGCTGGGCCTGGTCACGCGGTACGTCCTGCACCGGCTCGTCGACCGGGTGGTCGCACGGGCCGCGCAGACCGAGCCGCCGAAGCGGATGTTGGGCTCCCGACGTGCCGCTCAGGTGGTCCTCGGCGGGACGGGGGTCTACTCGGAGCGACGGGCGCTGCGGGCGACGACACTGGGCTCGCTGCTCAAAAGCATCGTGACCGCCGTCATCGGCGTGATCGTCGTGGTGATGTCACTGGAGATCCTCGGCTACCCGGTGGGACCCCTGCTCGCGTCGGCAGGCATCGCCGGCGTGGCGCTCGGGTTCGGTGCACAGAACCTGGTGAAGGACTTCCTGTCCGGCATCTTCATGCTGCTGGAGGACCAATACGGTGTCGGCGACGTCATCGACATGGGCGAGGCGTCCGGCACGGTCGAGGCGGTGGGGCTGCGGGTCACGCGCCTGCGCGCGGTCGACGGGACGGTCTGGTACGTGCGCAACGGCGAGGTCATCCGCGTGGGCAACTCCAGCCACGGCTGGGCCCGCGCCGTGCTCGACGTCAGGGTCGCCTACGAGGAGGACACGGACCGGGCCCGCGCACTGCTCCTCGGCGTCGCCCGTGACATCACCGCCGATCCGGAGTGGAGCGACTCCGTCCTGGAGGAGCCGGAGGTGTGGGGCGTCGAGGACCTGGCCGCCGACTCGGTGATCCTCCGGCTCGTGGTCAAGACCGAGCCGCTCCAGCAGTGGAAACTGGCCCGCGAGCTCCGCGAGCGGATCAAGCAGACCTTCGACGCCGAGGGCATCGACATCCCCCACACGGCCCCCGCGTCGCCGCCCCGCCCACCGTCCTGATCGGTGCCTGCAGGCCCGGGGCGCCGAGCTCAGGCCAGGGTGGCCTCGAGGGTGATCGGCGTCGCCCTGAGGGCCTGGCTGACCGGGCAGCCCTGCTTGGCCTCCTCCGCCGCGGCCTGGAAGTCCTCCGCGCTCATGCCGGGCACCTCGCCGCGTACCGACAGGTGGATGCCGGTGATTCCGGTGCCCGGCTGGAACGTGACAGCGGCCGTGGTCCGTAGCGACGTGGGCGGTGTGCCCGCCTTGGCCAGCCCGTTCGACAACGCCATCGAGTAGCACGACGAGTGCGCCGCGGCGATGAGCTCCTCGGGTGACGTGCGCCCGCCGGGGTCCTCCTCCGTGCGCGCTGCCCAGGTGACGTCGTACGTCCCGAGTCCGGACGACTCGAGCGTCACCTGTCCGGCGCCCTCGAACAGGGAACCTGCCCACTGCGTCGTGGCGGTGCGGGTGGCGGCCATGCGTACTCTCCTCTGCGGTCGGTCGTGGTCTCTCGGACGGGCCCTATCCTGCCCGCACCTACGGCGGCCGGACAGCGCTGAGACAATGGCCGGGTGAGTCAGCAAGTCGAGACCTTCTACGACGCGGTCGGTGGCCACGAGACCTTCCGACGGCTCGTGCACCGCTTCTACCAGGGCGTCGTCGACGACCCCGTACTGCGGGCGATCTATCCCGAGCCGGACCTCCGGCCGGCGGAGGAGCGGCTGCGGATGTTCCTGGAGCAGTACTGGGGCGGCCCCACCACCTACTCCGAGCAGCGTGGCCACCCGCGACTGCGGATGCGGCACGCTCCTTTCAAGATCAACCCGGCTGCACGCGAGCGCTGGCTGCACCACATGCGCATCGCAGTGGAGTCGCTCGACCTCCCGCACGCGCAGCACGAGATGCTCTGGGACTACCTCGAACGCGCCGCGCACTCCATGGTCAACACCTTCGACGAGTGACCGCAGAGGGTTCGGGAGGTTGCGCTTGCTCGGCAGCACTCGGCTCGTGATCCGCCGGGCCAACGACCCGGCCCTGGTGTCCTTCGCCGACCGCGTGCTCCACCTCCGCGACGGCCGACTCGAGGACAGTCCGTAGGCTCTCCCGGTGATGCAGACTCGACCCGAGTGGTGGCGCCACGCCGTCATCTACCAGATCTACATCCGCTCCTTCGCCGACGGCACCGGAGACGCTGTCGGTGACATCGCCGGCATCCGGTCCCGGCTGCCCTACCTGCGAGATCTGGGCGTGGACGCCATCTGGATCACACCCTGGTACCCGTCGCCGATGAACGACGGCGGCTACGACGTGGCCGACTTCCGGGACATCTCGCCGGAGTTCGGCACGTTGGCCGGCGCCGACGCCCTGATCCGCGACGCCCATGCGGTCGGCCTGCGGGTGCTGCTCGACATCGTCCCCAACCACACGTCGCACCGGCACGCGTGGTTCGCGTCGGCGCTGGCGTCCGCCCCCGGCTCGCGCGAGCGGGCCAGGTACATCTTCCGGCCCGGACAGGGCCACGACGGCTCCCTGCCGCCCAACGACTGGCTCAGCGTGTTCGGCGGACCGGCGTGGGCCCGGGTTCCCGGCCGGGACGGTTCTCCCGGCGAGTGGTACCTGCACCTGTTCGACGCCACCCAGCCCGACCTGAACTGGGCCAACCGCGACGTGCACGAGGAGTTCGTCGACGTGCTGCGCTTCTGGTTCGACCGTGGAGTGGACGGCTTCCGCATCGACGTCGCACACGGGCTGGTCAAGGACGCGACCCTGCCGGATCTCGGCTACGAGGAAGAGAACCTGCTCGAACCGCCCCGCGGAGAGGACCACCCGTTCTGGGACCGTCACGAGGTCCACGACATCTACCGCGAGTGGCGCACCGTGGCCGACTCCTACGACAACACGCCGCGCGTGTTCGTCGCCGAGGCATGGGTCGACGAGCCCGACCGGCTGGCGCGGTACGTCCGCACGGACGAGTTGCACACGGCGTTCAACTTCGACTACCTTCGCGCGCCCTGGTCGGCACCGGAGTTGCGGGCGACGATCGACTCGACGGTCCTCAGCATCGGAGCGGTCGGCGCCTCCACCACGTGGGTGCTGTCCAACCACGACGTCGAGCGACACGTCACGCGCTACGGGCGCACGGTGACCTCCGCCATGGTCGGTGTGCATCGGATCGCGGACGCGGGGCCGGTCGACGTCGCCCTCGGGCTCCGTCGCGCCCGCGCCGCCGCCCTGCTGACCCTGGCACTGCCCGGCGGTGCCTACGTGTACCAGGGCGAGGAGCTCGGGCTCCACGAGGTGCTCGACCTGCCGGAGTCCGCCCTCCGCGACCCGATCTGGAAGCGCTCCGGGCACACCCAGCGGGGCCGCGACGGCTGCCGGGTGCCGTTGCCCTGGACGATCCGAGGCCCCTCCTACGGTTTCGGCGTCGGGGGCTCCTGGCTGCCGCAGCCGCCCGGATGGGGTGCGCTCTCGGTCCAGGCCGAGCGTGACGACCCCACCTCGATGCTGGAGCTGTACCGCACGGCGCTGCGGTTGCGCCGCGAGCTGCCCGCGCTGGGTGACGGACGCCTGCGGTGGCTGTCCGACCCGACGTCGGACGTCCTCGCCTTCGCCCGTGAGCCGGAGTTCGCCTGCGCGGTGAACGTGGGCCCGACGCCGGTCGAGCTGCCCGACCACTCCCGGGTGTTGCTGACCAGCCTCCCGCTTGCCGACGGCCTCCTGCCCACCGACACCGCAGCCTGGCTCGCCACCTGAACCGATCGACGGAGCAGTGGGCGGCCGACCTCGTGCTTGCCGCCATCGGAAAGGTATGACCTGTCAGAGTGCGAACAGGGCAAGTCCTCTGTGGGCCAACACCGATCCGTGCGCAGCGTCGAGACGCCACCAACCTCCCACGCCGCGCACCACGACCTCCGTGTCACCGAGGAAGCCGTACGACTCGGCCGCATGGGCCAGCCGCAGGGGGACACCGGCGGCGAGCTCGCGGTCCCAGATCTGTGCGGCCAGGCCCTCCAAGGCGGCGCGGCCGGCGCGCAGGCTCCGGCCGCCGGCCACGTCGGCCGCCTGCCGCCGGAACTCCTCCACCCCGTCGGCGACCCGGGCGGTGACCTCGCGCCCGTCCAGCCGCACCAACACGTTCCAGCCCGAGCGCGGAGGCAAGCTGGTCGTCCAGCGAAGGGCCGGCAGAGCGGGAGGCAGTTCCATCTCGCCGCCGGCTCCCACCGCCCGGGCCGCCAGCGTCCCCGCCTCGACGACCACGTCGGCCGACAGGGGCTCGGCCAGATCCACGGCACGGAGCGCGAGCGCGTCGAACGGTGTCTCGGCGAAGCAGCCGGCCACCGAGCCGTCGGCCACGATGCGCACGACCGCCTCGGACTCGAAGCGCGCCACCCGGCGCGCGAAGGTCGCCAGGTCGGCCGCCGCCGCGCGATGTCGGGGTACCAGCGTGGTCATGGTGCGAGGAACCCGGTCAGCGCGGCATGCTCGGCCGCGCTCAGGGCCCGCGGTCGCTGCTCGGCGACGTCGTAGGCGACCAGCGTCACGACCGCTCGGGCGAAGACCGTGTCGTCGTCCCGGACGTCGCACGACACCTCGAACGAGGACGTCCCGATCCGTGAGACCCACACGCCCACCTGGAGCGGCTCGGTGCGGAACGGCACCGGGTTCACGTAGTCGATCGCCTGATGGACGACAACGGACGCCTCGTGCGGCGCCAGCGCGTCGGCGAGGTAACGGTGCGCGAAGTCGATGCGGGCCTCCTGCAGGTACTCGACGAAGGTCACGTTGTTGACGTGACCGTAGGCGTCGAGATCGTCGAATCGCACGGCGCACTCGTAGACGTGACGCATCAGGCCGCCTTCCCCGGCTCGGGCCCGCCGACCTCGTGAAAGCTCTCGAGCACGGCGCGCTCCTGCGCCGCCACCCGCCGCAGCCGACCCTTGTCGAGGTCGTACGGGACCAGCACCGACGAGGCCACCGCGTACACCGTTCGGGTCCCGTCCGGCGCCTCGTCGAGCACCTCGTAGCCGAGCGTGAACGACGCGGCGTCGATCCGGCGCACCCAGGTCTCGACCCGCACGGGCTGCGGCCGGAATCGCAACGGTGCCCGGTAGCCGATCTCGTGCCGGGACACGACGACTCCGCGGGCCAGGTGCTCGGCACCGTGCCTGGGCGCGTGGACGAACAGCATGTCGACGCGGGCCTCCTGCAGGTAACGCAGGTAGACCACGTTGTTGACGTGCCCGAGCGCGTCCATGTCGGCCCAGCGCAGCGGAACCAGGGTGACGTGACGGGGCACGGCCCATCCTTCCCCGACCGCGCTCAGTCGCGGGTGAGCTTGCGGTAGGTGACCCGGTGTGGACGCGCCGCATCGACGCCCAGTCTCTCCACCTTGTTCTTCTCGTAGGACTCGAAGTTGCCCTCGAACCAGAACCACTTCGCCGGATCGTCGTCGTCGCCCTCCCAGGCGAGGATGTGGGTGGCGACCCGGTCGAGGAACCATCGGTCGTGCGATGTGATCAGCGCGCAGCCGGGGAACTCCAGCAGCGCGTTCTCCAGCGACTGCAGGGTTTCGACGTCGAGGTCGTTGGTCGGCTCGTCGAGCAGGATGAGGTTGCCGCCCTGCTTGAGCGTGAGCGCGAGGTTGAGCCGGTTGCGCTCCCCACCGGAGAGCACACCGGCGGGCTTCTGCTGGTCGGGACCCTTGAAGCCGAAGGCCGCGACGTAGGCCCGGCTGGGCATCTCGACGTGGCCGACCTTGATGTGGTCGAGCTCGTCGGACACGACCTGCCACACCGTCTTCCTCGGGTCGATGCCGGCACGGCTCTGGTCGACGTAGGAGATCCGCACCGTCTCGCCGATCCGGAACTCGCCGGAGTCGGGCCGCTCGTCGCCGATGATCATCATGAACATGGTCGTCTTACCGACCCCGTTCGGTCCGATGACCCCCACGATGCCGTTGCGCGGCAACGAGAACGACAGGTCGTGCATGAGCTGCCGGTCACCGAAGCCCTTGGCCACCGAATGCGCCTCGACGACCACGGTCCCCAGCCGCGGGCCCGGTGGGATCTGGATCTCCTCGAAGTCGAGCTTGCGCGACTTCTCGGCCTCGGTGGCCATCGCCTCGTAGCGCTCCAGGCGCGCCCGCTGCTTGCTCTGCCGGCCCCTGGCGTTGGATCGGACCCAGTCGAGCTCGTCCTTCAACCGCTTGGCCCGCTTGGCATCCTTGGCCCCCTCGACCCGCAGGCGTGTCTGCTTGGTCTCGAGGTAGGTGGTGTAGTTGCCCTCGTAGGGGTAGGCCCGGCCGCGGTCGAGCTCGAGGATCCACTCGGCCACGTTGTCGAGGAAGTACCGGTCGTGGGTGACCGCGACGACGCAGCCCGGGTACTTCTCCAGGTGCTGCTCGAGCCACTGGACGCTCTCGGCGTCGAGGTGGTTGGTCGGTTCGTCGAGCAGCAGCAGGTCGGGCTGCTGGAGCAGCAGCCGGCACAGCGCCACCCGGCGCCGTTCCCCTCCGGAGAGCACGGTGACGTCGGCGTCCGCCGGTGGGCACCGAAGCGCGTCCATCGCCTGCTCGAGTTGGGAGTCGAGATCCCAGGCGTTGCGGTGGTCGAGCTGCTCCTGGAGCCGGCCCATCTCGTCGAGGAGCTCGTCGGAGTACTCGACCGCCATCTTCTCCGCGATCTCGTTGAACCGTTCGAGCGTCGCCTTGGTCTCGGCCACACCCTCCTCGACGTTGCCGAGCACGGTCTTGTCCTCGTTGAGCCGCGGCTCCTGTTCGAGGATGCCGACCGTGTAGCCCGGACTGAGCACCGCGTCGCCATTCGACGGGTGATCGAGCCCAGCCATGATCCGCAGCACGGTGGACTTTCCGGCGCCGTTGGGGCCGACCACGCCGATCTTCGCTCCGGGAAGGAAGTGAAGGGTGACGTCGTCGAGGATGACCTTGTCGCCGTGCGCCTTGCGCACCTTGCGCATCGAGAAGATGAACTCCGCCATAGCGCCGTCCAGCCTACGTGCTGCAAGGTCGGCGCAACCGGACGGGAGGACTGTCGACGATGAGTACTGTGCCGCGCTCAGTCGTCCGCGTGGACTGGCAGGGCATCCTGGAGGGCTACGCGGCCGTACCTCGTGGCGAGTCCGGCGTCCGACCCTGACCGATCGATACACCAACAGCCGGAGCGTCAGGCAGCCCGGTCGCGCTCGTTCGCCGGGGAGGCATAGACTGGCTCGGCCTCCTCACCGGCGGTCTCGCCCGCGGCCTCGGCCTGCTCCTCGACGAGCAGATCCATGCGCATGCTCGCGGCCGCGTCGCTCTCGTCCGCCTGGTCGGCCCGGTCGCGGGTGATGCGCGTGAACTGGGAGGTGCCTCTCCCGAGATCGTGGCCGATCGAGATCGCGTCGATCTCCGCATCGCGACCGCTGCGGCCGTCGGGACTCTTCCAGTCGCGGACCCGGAGGCGGCCGACGAGAACGACCGGATCTCCCTTGTGCAGGGAGGCCGCACAGTGCTCGGCCAGGGCACGCCAGCACGTGACGCCGAAGAACGACGTCGGGCCGTCGCCCCAGCGGCCGGTCTGGCGGTCGATCCGGCGCGGGGTATGGGCGAAACGGAAGCTCGTGATCGCCGTGCCTCGCTCGGTGTTGATGCTGCGGATCTCGCTGGCGATGTTGCCGATCAGGGTGATGAATGCGTCGCTCATCGGGTGCCTCCTGCGCACTCCGGGACGGTGGTGGACGGCAACGACGGTGCCGCGGCGAACGGCGCGGCACGACCGGGACGAGGTCGGTTGTGGACGACGGTGGACGCAGACGCCGGGCTGTGGACGGGCATCAGCCACGTGCGACGAGGGCCGCCTGGCGGAACGAGCGATACCGGTCGACCTCCGCCGTGACCGGCTTCACCACCACCTCGTCGGCGGCCTCGCCGACGGACTTCCGTAGCCGCTGGCGTACCTCGGCCGCCCGCCTGCTGCCACCGACCCGCGCGGCGAACATGCAGACCACCGCCAGGCCGACACCGAGCAGGACGCCGCCGAGGAACAGCAGCGTCGGCACCGGAACCGATCCCACGTCCGGCGTCGGGACCTCCGGTAGCCGCAGGTAGCCGACGACGGCAAGGGCCAGCAGCCACAGCCCGCCCACGACGGCGGCGATGACCGCCACCCACTGCACGGCGTTGGCGACCGACCACCAGCGGGGGCGACGGTCGACCTGCAGGTCCGTCGCCGCGACGGCCTGGTCCAGAGCGTCGGGCAACCGGGCGGCGGCCGCCTTGGCAGCAGACCGGATCGTCGCCGTCCACAGCCCGCCGATCCCGTCCGCGGCGGCGTCGCCCAGCCTCCGGATCGCGGCGTCGGACCGCGCCCGTTGTACCGGCGTCGTCGCCGGAAGCGACGTGCGGACCAGTGTCGGGTCGACGCCCTGGCGGTCGAGGCCGAGGCGGCGCAGCGGATCGGGCCGCAGCTTGGCCAGCCACCGCGTCACGGGCCAGCCCGTGGCGGCCAGCGCCCGCCGCCGGTAGGACCGGCCCACGGCATCGGCCACGACATCGACGCCGGCAGCGGAGGCGAGGGCGTCGACCAGGCGGCGCCGGTCGTCGTCACCGATCCCTGCGGGCTCGCCGTCACCGGACACCGCGAGCACCCGCGTGGCCACGGCCTTGACATCGGCTCCCACGCGCTCGTCGGAGGATCTGCGCTTGGCGACGGCCTCCTGCAGCACCGAGATGAACCTGGACATCCCGGCGCCCGTCTTGGCCGACAGCGGGATGACCGGAACCTTGGGCAGCCCGTCCTCGGCCAGCAGCCGCTGGAGGTCGCGGACGCACTCCTCCACGTCGGTCGGGGAAAGGAGGTCGATCTGGTTGAGCACGATCACCGTGACGGCGGCATGGCCGGCCAGCGGCCGTAGGTAGCGCTCGTGGAGAGCGGCGTCGGCATACTTCTGCGGATCGAGCACCCACACGAACAGGTCGACCATCTCGACCAGACGGTCGACCTGCGCTCGGTGGGACAGCTCGGTCGAGTCGTGGTCGGGCAGGTCGAGCAGGACGAGGCCGTCGAGGGCATCGCCGGCACCGGAGTCGAGGACGCTCTCCTTCGGCACCCGGTGCCGCAACGGGATGCCCAACCATTCGAGCAGCGGCGTGACTCCTTGCGTGCCCCAGACGCAGGCCAACGGCTCAGCCGTCGTGGGACGGCGCAGACCCACCCGGGCCAGCTCGATACCGGCCACCGCGTTGAACAACGTGGACTTGCCGCCGCCGGTGGCGCCGGCCAGGGCGACGACGGTGTGCTCGGCCGAGAGCCTGCGGCGCTGGCCGGCTCGGTCGACGACGTCGCGAGCGGCGTCGAGCAGTTCGGTCGGCAGCCGGCCCGCACCGTCCTCGACCGCCGCGGCCAGCGCGTCCAGCCGTTCGGGGAGCCCGGAGCGTGCCGTCCGGCGGACGAGCTTCATTCGCCCGCCTCCCGTTCCCGGGCCTGGCCCACCCAGACCAGCGCCTCCCGAATCGACTGACCGGTCCTCGCATCGATCGCGAGAGCGTCGAGGCGTCCGGTGAAGCGGGCCCGCTCGGTCGCCATCAGTGACTCCGCCCGTCGCCGCAGATCGGCGCGGGCGGCGTCGGCGAGGCGCCGGATGGCCTGGTCGCCGAAGATCGCCTCGAGAAGCTTCTGGCCCACCACCGCCGTGCCGCCCGCGATGCCGATCTCGGCACCGGTCAGCCCGGCCGTCGAGGCGAAGACGACGATCATGAGCGCGATCGCCAGCCCGTTGAGCCCGAAGGACAGCACCCGTGCGGTGTACCGCTTGTCCTGGCCCTCGGTACGGACCAGGTCGAGCACGGCGCCCTGCCACGCACGGACCTGCTCTGCAGCGGTCGGGCCCAGACCGGGACTGCCCCGGGACAGGTCGTCGGCACCGAGCAGGCCCCGGCCGGCCGGGTCGGCCCGCCACGCGGCGTCGGCACGTTCAGCCGCCCGGTCGGCCTCGTCGACGATCAGCGCGTGCAGGCCGTGCTCGATCGCCTCCTCGACCCGCGCTGCCGGCTGTGGGCGGCCTCGGACGAAGGCGGTGATCCGGTCTCGCAGGACACCGACCTTGTCCTCCAGCGAGCGGAAGAACTCGCCGGTACCGACGAAGTCCTGCCAGCGGGCGAGCACCTCGCCACGCAGGAGGCTCCCGTCCCGCGAGGCTCGGTCGATTGCGTCGGCAGCTTCGGCGTATGGCACTTCGGCGGCCGTGCGCAGGGTCTTCGCGGCCCTGTACTGATCGTCCGCAGACTCGGCCAGCGGTGGTGAGCGGCGCACGATCCCCGACACGGCACCGTCGAGCGTGCGCCGCACGACCTCCGCGCGGGCACCCGCGTCCGACGCGAGGTCGTCCAGCCACGTCGAGACGGACGCCACATGTCCGGGAGGCAGCATGCCCTCGTCGTCGACCTTCGTCTCTCCGATGACGAACAGCGGCGCGGCCCCGAGACCGTGCTGGTCGAGCATCGAGGCCAGGTGATGACGCACCTCGTCCTCCGCTCCGGCGGGCACGCGGTCGAGGACGACCGCGACGACGGCACTTCGGTCGACGGCCGCGCGCAACAGGTCCCATGGCACGGCGTCGGCGTAGCGGGCCGCCGACGTCACGAACAACCACAGGTCCGCGGCGGCGAGTAGCTGGGTCGCGAGCTGTCTGTTCTCGCTGACCACGGAGTCGACGTCGGGGGTGTCGAGCAGCGCCAGGCCCTGAGGGACCGCCTCGTCGGCCACCAGGTGCAGAGTGCCTGGAGCGGCGAGGTCCTCGGCGGTGACCCGGGCGAGATCGGGAAGGATCCGGTCGCTGGTGAACCACTCGGCGTCGCTGGGGTGGAAGACGAGGACGGGGGCTCTGGTCGTGGGCCGTAACACACCGGCCGGGCTGACCGGTCGCCCCACCACGGCGTTGACCAGTGTCGACTTGCCGGCTCCGGTCGAACCGCCGACGACGGCGAGCAGCGGCGCGTCGATCTCGCGCAGCCGAGGGAGCACGTAGTCGTCGAGCTGGGCGACGACCTGGCGCGCGGTCCTACGGGCCTCGGGTGCCCTGGGCAGCTCGAGCGGAAGGCTCAGCTTTCCGACCCGGTCGCGCAGGACGCCGAGGGCATCGAGGATGCTCTCGGGCGCGTCGTTGATCGTCACGGCCATGATCCTGCCCGTAGCTCCTGTCCCCGGCCAAGTGACACGTCGGTTTGGGTATGGGCTCGTGACCCATCGAGTAATACGGTCGGTCACGACACCGCGCCGAGGAGGATATATGTCGCTGGACCGTCCCGCTGCACCCGATCCGTACGATCTTCTTCCGCCCGTCGGCACGTTCTCCGTGGAGAGCGACGACCTCGTGCCGGGCGAGAAGATGAGCGACGACCACGTCTTCGACGACTGGGGCCTGGACGGCGGCAACGTCTCACCGCATCTACGCTGGTGGGGCGCTCCCGAGGGCACGCTCAGCTACGTCGTCACCTGCTTCGATCCGGATGCACCGACACCGAGCGGTTTCTGGCACTGGGTCGTCGTCGACATCTCGGCTGATACCGCCGAACTGCCGCGCGGCGCGGGTGCCGCCGACGGCTCCGGGCTGCCCTCGCCTGCATTCTCGGTGCGCAGCGACACCGGCGCCCCCGGCTACTCCGGAGCCGCGCCGCCTGAGGGCGACGTACCCCACCGGTACTACTTCGTCGTCCACGCGGTCGACGTCGACACACTCGGTGTCTCGGCCGACGCCAGCCCGGCGGTCGTGTCGTTCAACCTGGCCTTCCACACCCTGGCGCGGGCCGTCCTCGTCTCGACCTACTCCCACTGACGTGTTCCGCCGGCGTCCGCCCGGCTCTCAGGTCGGAGCGCCGGGCGGGACAAAGGGCAGCGCGGCGGGCACGCCGTGGTCCATGAGCCCGCGCAGCGCACCGGTGTCGAGATGCCGGACGACCGCGTCGGCCAACCGCTCGATCCGGGCCTCGCGCCGTGCCGCGAACCGGGTGTCGGCCGCCACCTCGAAGTCGTCGACGCCGGCCAGCGACGCCACCTCGCGCAGAAACGCGCGCCGTAGGTCATCCTCTTCGAGGACGCCGTGCCAACTCGTCCCCCAGACCGCGCCGGCGCGGCACCCGTCGAGGAAGTTCTCCGCACCTTCGTCCACGGTGACACGCCCGTGGTGAATGGCGTATGCGGTGGTCACGTGCACGCCGTACGCCGTCGCGTCCGGTCGTTCGAGCACCTTCTCGGCCGTGAAACGGACGCTTGCGGGCAGCAGGCCGAGACCGGGCACGATGCCCGAGCCCGATTCGACATCATCCGCGATCTCGCGCGTGAGCATCTGGAAGCCGCCGCAGATGCCGAGGATCGGACGCCCGACCGCCGCCCGCGCGACGAGTGCGTCCGCCAGCCCGCTCGAGCGCAGCCACGCCAGGTCGGCGACGGTGGCACGCGAGCCGGGCAGCACCGCCAGGTCGGCTCCCGCCACCTGGGCGGGCGAGGCGGTGAACTGCACGGCGACCCCGGGCTCGGCCGCCAGCGGGTCGATGTCGGTGAAGTTGGAGATCCGCGGGAACCTGATGACGGCAACACGGAGCACGCCGCCACCCGGCGTCCGTGAACCGGCATCCGCGCGACCCACGACGTCCAACGAGTCCTCCGCATCGAGCCACAGTCCAGGCAGCCAGGGCAGCACGCCGAGAACCGGTCGCCCGGTCGTGCGCGCGATCATGCGAAGACCCGGCGACAGCAGGCCGGCGTCGCCACGGAACTTGTTCACGACGAAGCCGGCCACCAGTGCCTGGTCG
Source organism: Jiangellaceae bacterium (assembly GCA_035656095.1). Lineage (GTDB taxonomy): Bacteria > Actinomycetota > Actinomycetes > Jiangellales > Jiangellaceae > DASRTE01. Next base: position 1,154 of record DASRTE010000009.1, on the reverse strand, counting down.
GCGGCGTCGAGCAGCGAGACGGTGCCGTGGAACGCCGCGAAGACGCCGCCGCGGTCGATGTCGCCGACGACGACCACCGGCAGGTCTGCGCGCCGGGCAAGGCCCATGTTGACGAAGTCGTGCTCGCGGAGGTTGATCTCCGTCGGACTGCCCGCTCCTTCGCACACGACCACGTCGTAACGCTCCGCCAGGTCGGCGAGAGCGGCGAACGCGGCATCGGCCAGCACCGTCCGGGCCGAGCCGAACGACGTCGCATCGACCTCGCCGTACGGCTGGCCCATGACGACCACGTGGCTGCGCCGGTCGCTGCCCGGCTTGAGCAGAACGGGGTTCATGGCCGCCTCCGGCTCGGCCTCCGCGGCCACCGCCTGGACCCACTGCGCCCGACCGATCTCGGCGCCGTCACGCGTGACGGCCGAGTTGTTGGACATGTTCTGTGCCTTGAACGGTGCGACCTTGACGCCCTCGCGAGCGAGCCACCGGCAGATCCCGGTCGTGACGACGGACTTGCCCGCGTCCGAGGTCGTGCCCGCGACCAAGAGTCCTCGCACGCCGTGCATCCTCCCCCACGCCATGCGCGACGGTCCGGCGCGGGAGGGCGGCGTCGTCGCTCGTCTACAGTCGGACGCCGTGGACGCACCGAAGATCGGGACGCTCGCGATGGTCCCGGCGACCGACCGGCCTGACCTGCTGGCGCAGCCGGTGACGCTCGCCCTGGCGGCGCATCGTGTCCGCGACGTCTACGTCGCCGAGATCGACCCCACTCTGGCCGACACGGCGCAGTTCTGTGCTGCGTACGACGTCCCACCCGAGGTGTCGGCCAACTGCGTCGTCGTCGCTGGGCGACGCGGCGGCGAGGAACGGGTCGCCGCCTGCATGGTTCTCGCCACCACACGTGCGGACGTCAACGGCGTGGTCAGGCGCCGCCTCGACGTCCGCAAGGCGTCGTTCATGACCATGGAGGCAGCGGTGGAGGCGACGGCGATGGAGTACGGCGGCATCACGCCGATCGGCCTGCCGACCGGGTGGCCGATCCTCGTCGACGCGGCGGTGGCCCATCTCCCGTACGCGATCATCGGCAGCGGCGTGCGCCGGTCCAAGCTCGCGCTTCCCGGTGCTGCGCTGGCCGCCTTGCCGGCCGCCACGGTGGTCGA
>DASRTE010000008.1:0-20231 GCA_035656095.1 Jiangellaceae bacterium | reverse complement strand
CGATCTACGCCCGGAGTGTTACGTCGCCCCGTGACGCTCGGCAGCCTCGTCGATGCCTCGCGCCAACTCGATGTCGGCGGCCGTCACGCCGCCGACGGAGTGGGTCGACAGGGTGAACGTCAGGGTCCGCCAGCGGATGTCGATGTCCGGATGGTGGTCCATCGTCTCGGCCACCAAGGCGATGTCGTCGACGGTGCGGATGGCACTGAGGAAGTCCGGTGCCGTGACCGTCCGGGTGATCGATGCGCCGTCGCCGGCCCAGCCGGGAAGATCCGCCAAGGCAGCATGGACGGCGTCGTCGCCGAGCACTGACATGATGCGCTCCTCGGGGCAGGGGATGCCGCCGTGCTCCACCAGGGTGGTGCCGCGCGGTGCGTGGCGAATGCGATCACACGACGGCGTTCGGGGGCGGTGGGTCGGGCTCGCTGCGCTTGTCGCGGCGCCGGATCCTGGAGCCGAGCCAGACCACGGGGTCGAATGATCGGTCGACCACGCGCTCCTTCATGGGGATGATCGCGTTGTCGGTGATCTTGATGTGTTCGGGGCACACCTCGGTGCAGCACTTGGTGATGTTGCACAGGCCGATGCCGGCCTGCTCGCGCGCGAGCCGGCGCCGGTCGTTGGTGTCGAGCGGGTGCATGTCGAGCTCGGCGTAGCGGAGGAAGAACCGCGGGCCGGCGAACGCCGGCTTGTTGTTCTCGTGATCACGGATGACGTGACACACGTCCTGGCACAGGAAGCATTCGATGCACTTGCGGAACTCCTGGCCTCGCTCGACGTCCACCTGCTGCATGCGATAAGTGCCGTCGGGCTGACGGGGCTCCGGGGCGAAAGCCGGCACCTCGCTCGCCTTGCGGTAGTTGTACGAGACGTCGGTGACCAGGTCGCGCACCACGGGAAAGGCCCGCAGCGGTGTCACCGTGATCGTCTCGGTAGGGTCGTACGCCGACAGCCGGGTCATGCACATCAGCCGGGGACGGCCGTTGATCTCGGCGCTGCACGACCCGCACTTTCCTGCCTTGCAGTTCCAGCGGACCGCCAGGTCGCCGGCCTGTGTCGCCTGCAGGCGGTGTATGGCGTCGAGGACGACCTCTCCCTCCTCGACCGCGACCGTGTAGTCGGCCAGGCTGCCGCCGGCGGCGTCGCCACGCCACACCCGCATGGTCAGGTCGTAGCCCATCTACTTCTCCTCGAACAGCGCCCGCAGGTCATCGGGCATGACCGGGAGCGGCTCGCGGTCGACCGACACCTCCTCGCCGTGCAGGCGGCAATGCAGGTTGACCGTTCCCCACCCGTCGTCGGTGGCCGGAAAGTCGTCGCGGGTGTGGCCGCCCCGACTCTCGGTGCGTTCGAGGGCCGCGCGAGCGATGCACTCCGAGACACGGAGCATGCTGTGCAGGTCGAGCGCCAGGTGCCACCCGGGGTTGTACTGGCGATGGCCCTCGACGGTGACCTTCCCAGCTCGTTCGCGTAGGCCGGCGATCTCCTTGAGCGCCTGCTCCATCTCGTCGGCCGTGCGGATGATGCCGACCAGGTTGTGCATGACCTCTTGGAGGTCGTGCTGCACTGTGTAGGGGTTCTCGCCCCCGCCCCCCTCCTCGGCAAAGGGTGCCAGTGCCGCGTCTGCCGCGGCGCGCACGTCGACGTCGGACACCGACGGCCGGGTGCGCAACCGGTCGACGGCGTACGCGGCATTGAGCCCGGCCCGGCGGCCGAACACCAGCAGGTCCGACAACGAGTTGCCGCCGAGCCGGTTGGCGCCGTGCATGCCGCCGGCGACTTCACCGGCTGCGTACAAGCCGGGCACGGACGCCTCGCCGGTGTCCGGTGCGACGGCCACGCCACCCATCACGTAGTGACAGGTGGGGCCGACCTCCATCGCCTCCGCGGTGATGTCGACGTCGGCGAGTTCCTTGAACTGGTGGTACATCGACGGCAGCCGCCGCTGGATGTACTCGGGCGTCCGCCTCGACGCTATGTCGAGGAACACGCCGCCGTGCGGCGAGCCACGACCGGACTTGACCTCGGTGTTGATCGCGCGGGCGACCTCGTCGCGCGGGAGCAGTTCAGGAGGCCGGCGGTTGGTCTTCTTGTCGTCGTACCACCGGTCGGCCTCCTGCTCGGAGTCGGCCGTCTCGGCCTTGAAGAACTCCGGGATGTAGTCGAACATGAACCGGCGGCCCTCGCTGTTGCGCAGCACGCCGCCGTCGCCGCGGACGGACTCGGTGACCAGAATCCCGCGCACCGACGGCGGCCAGACCATGCCGGTCGGGTGGAACTGGACGAACTCCATGTTGACCAGGCTGGCGCCGGCCTCCAGCGCGAGCGCGTGTCCGTCGCCGGTGTACTCCCAGGAGTTCGAGGTCACCTTGTACGACTTGCCGATGCCGCCGGTAGCCAGGATCACCGTCGGCGACTCGAACAGCACGAACCGACCGGACTCCCGCCAGTACGCGAAGGCACCGGCAATGCGGCCGCCGTCCTGCAGCAGCCGGGTGACCGTGCATTCCATGTAGACGTCGATGCCGAGAGCGACGGCACGCTGCTGCAGAGTGCGGATGAGCTCGAGCCCGGTGCGGTCGCCCACATGGGCGAGACGCGCGTACCGGTGGCCGCCGAAGTCGCGCTGGGAGATCAGGCCATCGGGAGTACGGTCGAAGAGCGCTCCCCACTCCTCGAGCTCGTGGATACGGTCGGGTGCCTCCTGGGCGTGCAGTTGGGCCATCCGCCAGTGGTTGAGCATCTTGCCGCCGCGCATGGTGTCGCGGAAATGGACGCGCCAGTTGTCCTCCGGATAGAGGTTTCCCATCGCGGCGGCCGCTCCGCCTTCGGCCATCACGGTGTGCGCCTTGCCCAGCAACGACTTGCACACGATGGCGACGTGGGCTCCGGCGTCGTGAGCGGCGATGGCGGCGCGCAGACCGGCTCCGCCGGCGCCGACGACCAGAACGTCGTACGCGTGGCGTTCGGTGGTGGGCGAGTCGCTCATCGGCATCCTCCTAGTTGAGGAACCGCAGGTCGGTGATCCAGCCGGCGGCCAGGGCCATGATGTACGCGTCGGTGATCGCGAGCGTGGCCAGGGTGATCCACGCGAACTGCATGTGCCGGGTGTTCAGCTTGGACACGAACGTCCACCATCGGTACCGGATCGGGTGGCGGGAGAAGCTTCGCAGCCGTCCGCCCGTGATGTGTCGGCACGAGTGGCAGGACAGGGTGTAAGCCCACAACATGATCACGTTGCCGACCAGGATCACGTTGCCCAGTCCGATTCCGAATCCGGCCCCGCCGCCGAAGGCGAGGATCGCGTCGTACGTATTGATCAGTGTGATGATCAGGGCCGCGTAGAACGTGTAGCGATGGGCGTTCTGCAGGATCAGCGGCAGGCGGGTCTCGCCGGTGTAGTTCCTGTGTGGCTCGGACACGGCACAGGCCGGTGGCGACAGCCAGAAGCTCCGGTAGTACGCCTTTCTGTAGTAGTAGCAGGTCAGCCGGAACACCAGCAGCAGCGGCAGGCTGAACGCTGCGTACGGGATCAGCGGGTGGTCAGGCAGGATCCGGCCGAAGTGCGCGGCCTCCGGCGTGCACGCCACGGAGACGCACGGCGAGTAGAACGGGGTCAGGTAGTGGTGCTCGGCAACCCAGTAGTTCTCCTGCAGGAACACCCGGACCGTCGCGTAGGCGAGCCACGCAGCGAGGCCGAGCGCGGTGAGCGCCGGCTCGATCCACCAGCGATCGGTGCGCAGGGTGCGGGCGGGGATGCGTGCCCGCACCGGCGAGGTGACACCCGTGGCCACTAGTGCACATGCCGATCAGTGGCGCCGACCTCGTCCCCATGGTCGAGGCGCAGTGCGGCGGCGGCTGACTCCAGCGAACCGATGGCTGCCACGACCGCTGCCCTGCTGTCGTGCGCAGGCATACCGCCTCCCTCGGGGGATCGGATCTCGGCAGGGGTCCAGCCTGGCATATCGCCGGTGTGCGATGGGCGGCAGCCTGGCACGAGCCCGGGCTCGGTTTCCAGCGGCGTCGCCCCGGTTCGGCGCCCGTGTGCTCGTGATCGTCGTCGGCGGGCCGCTGGACGTTGCCCGCCCGTAGCATGAGTGGCAACCCCACCGATCGAATCGAGCACTCAGGCATGCCCACCCGTACGCGCGACGACCTGCGCAATGTCGCCATCGTGGCCCACGTCGACCACGGCAAGACGACGCTGGTCGACGCCCTGCTCTGGCAGTCCGGGGCGTTCCGCGACACCCGGTCGGTGACCAAGCGGGTCATGGACTCGGAGGATCTCGAGCGCGAGAAGGGCATCACGATCCTGGCCAAGAACACGGCGCTGCGGTGGGGCGGCACGACCGTCAACATCATCGACACGCCGGGTCATGCCGACTTCGGCGGCGAGGTCGAGCGCGGCCTGGCCATGGTCGACGGCGTGGTGCTCCTCGTCGACGCCAGCGAGGGACCGCTTCCACAGACCCGTTTCGTCCTGCGCAAGGCGCTGGCGGCCAGGCTGCCGATCGTGCTCGTCGTCAACAAGACCGACCGGCCCGACGCACGGATCGCGGAGGTCGTCGACGAGACTTACGAACTGTTTCTCGACCTGGTCGACGACGGCTTCGACAGTGCCCCCGACCAGACGGTGCTGGACTTCCCGATCGTGTACGCATCGGCCCGGGACGGCAAGGCATCGCTGGACCGGCCCGCGGACGGGGCGGTCCCGGACGGAGACGACCTGGGCCCACTCGTCGACGCCGTCATCGCCACCATCCCGGCGCCCAGTTTCGAGGAGGCCGCGCCGCTGCAGGCACAGGTGACCAACCTCGACGCGTCGCCGTTCCTCGGCCGGATTGCGCTGTGCCGCGTCCACGAGGGAGAGATCCGGAAGGGCCAGCAGGTGGCCTGGTGCAAACAGGACGGTTCGATCGAGCGGGTCAAGGTCACCGAGCTGTTCATGACCGAGGCCCTCGACCGGGTCCCGGCCGAGTCGGCCGGCCCGGGCGACATCATCGCCGTCGCGGGCATTCCCGGAATCACGATCGGGGAGACCCTGGCCGACGACGTCGACCCGCATCCGCTGCCGCTGATCACCGTCGACGAACCCGCGCTGTCGATGACCGTCGGCGCCAACACGTCGCCGCTGACCGGGCGGTACGGAGGCACCAAGGTGACGTCGCGGCTGGTCAAGGAGCGCCTCGACCAGGAGCTGGTCGGCAACGTCTCGGTGCGCGTGCTGCCCACCGAACGCCCCGACACCTGGGAGGTCCAGGGCCGCGGTGAGCTGGCGCTGGCCATCCTGGTCGAGACCATGCGTCGGGAGGGCTTCGAGCTGACCGTCGGCAAGCCTCAGGTCGTCACCCGCATGATCGACGGGCGCATCCACGAGCCCGTCGAGCGCCTCACCGTCGACTCGCCCGAGGAGTACCTCGGAGCAGTGACGCAGCTGCTCGCCATGCGCAAGGGGCGCCTGGAACACATGACCAACCACGGCACCGGATGGGTCCGGATGGAGTTCGTCGTCCCCGCGCGAGGGTTGATCGGGTTCCGGACCGACTTCCTGACCGAGACCCGCGGCTCCGGCATTGCCCACCACGTGTTCGACAGGTACGAGCCGTGGTTCGGCGACTTGCGGACCAGGTCCACCGGGTCCTTGGTAGCCGATCGGCCTGGGGTCGCGACCTCGTACGCGATGTTCAACCTCCAGGAGCGCGGCGCGTTGTTCGTCGAGCCGGGCACGGAGGTGTACGAGGGGATGATCGTCGGTGAGAACTCCCGGCCCGACGACATGGACGTCAACATCACCAGGGAGAAGAAGCTGACGAACGTCCGTTCCTCGACGGCGGAGGAGCTGGAGCGGTTGATACCACCGCGCCGGCTCTCGCTGGAACAGGCGCTGGAGTTCTGCCGCGACGACGAATGCGTCGAGGTCGCGCCGGGAGCCGTGCGCATACGCAAAGTGGTGCTCGACGCCACCGGACGGGCCCGCACGGCCGCGCGACGCCGGCACGGCCGCGCCTGAATCCCGCTCCTCCCGCTATCCGTTGATCATGGCGAGGCAGGGGACTCTGACGGCCGGACACCCACGTCGCCATGATCAACGGGCGGAGGGGGTGACCTGGTTTGGATGGGGCCCGTGTGACTTCCGGGAACCGGAACGGCGGTGTCGCGTCACGAGCAATCGGCGGGTTGGTCACAGTCTTGTCTCGGACTGGTCCGATGCGGCCCGCAGGCTTGCTTGCCCGACATGTGGACGCCTAAGAATGCGACGGACCACCCTTTCGGCACACTTCACCACGCAGGAGGGGAGTAAGGCGCCGCACGCCAACCGGTGTCGCGCGCGCGCCCATTTTGTCCCGGGCAGTAATCAGACCTAGGAGGACATCCATGCGAGTACTTGCTCGCAAGGGAGCCATCATCGGTGCTGTTGGCTTCGCGCTCGTGCTGAGCGCGTGTGGCGGCGACGACGAGGGCGACGGCGACGACGGCAGTGGCGAGGAAGGTGCCCCCACCGGTGCCGTCGTCATCAGCGGCTGTAACCCCCAGAACCCGCTGATTCCGGCGAACACCAACGAGACCTGTGGTGGCAACCCGCAGCAGCAGGGCATCTTCTCGATGCTGGTGCGCTACAACCCGGACACGGCGGCGCCGGAGAACGAGATCGCCGAGTCGATCGAGTCCGACGACAACACCACCTGGACGGTGACGCTGAAGGACGGCTGGACGTTCCACGACGGGACACCGATCACCGCGAGCAGCTTCGTCGATGCGTGGAACTTCGCCGTGTTGGGTTCCAATGCCTACCTGAGCTCGTACTTCTTCGATCCGATCGAGGGCTTCGCCGACGTGCAGGGCGAGGTCGACGCCGAGGGTGCCTACGTCGAGGGTTCGGCCACGGCGGAGACCATGTCGGGTCTCGAGGTGGTCGACGACCTGACCTTCACGATCAGACTCACGTCGCCGCAGTCGTCGTTCCCGCAGCGGCTGGGGTACACGGCGTTCGCGCCGCTGCCCGAGGTGTTCTATGACGACCCGGAGGCGTTCGGTGACAAGCCGATCGGTTCGGGCCCGTTCGAGGTGGTCGAGTGGGACAAGAATGTCGAGATCGCGCTGACCGCCTACGACGGCTACGCCGGAGACAACAAGCCCAACGTCCAGGATGTGACATACCGGATCTACACCGACCTGCAGGCCTCGTACAACGACCTGTTGGCCGACAACGTCGATGTGGTCGAGTCGCTGCCGCCAGAGGCGCTGGCCGGCGAGCAGTACAAGGCCGACCTGGGGGACCGGTTCATCGAGGCCGACCAGGGTGCGATCCAGACGGTGACGTTCGCGCCGGAGCGGGTGGACCCGTCGGTGGCGAGCCCCGATCTTCACAAGGCCGTGTCGCTGGCGATCGACCGGGAGCTGATCACCCAGAACATCTTCCAGGGCACCCGTGAACCGGCCACCGGTTGGGTGTCCCCGGTGGTGGAGGGTTTCAAGGCCGACCAGTGCGGCGAGTGGTGCACCTACGACCCGGACGCCGCCAAGGAGCTGCTTGCCGCATCCGGCTTCACCGGTGCGCTGACGCTGTCGTACAACGCCGACGGCGAGCACCAGGCGTGGTCGGAGGCCACCTGCAACAGCATCAAGAACGCGCTCGGAATCGAGTGCACCGCAACGCCGGTCGTCGACTTCGCGACATTCCGTGCGGCGATCACCGACCGGCAGATGAGTGGGATGTTCCGCACCGGCTGGCAGATGGACTACCCGTCTATCGAGAACTTCCTGGGGCCGATCTACAAGACCGGCGCCGGGTCGAACGACGGTGAGTACAGCAACCCGGCGTTCGACGCCAAGTTGGAAGAGGCCGCGCAGGCGCAGGGCGACGAGGCGCTGGTGCTGTATCAGGAGGCCGAGGCGATGCTCGCCGAGGAAATGGGCTCGATCCCGCTGTGGTACTACAAGACTATTGCCGGCTACTCGTCCAACGTCGACAACGTCAAGATCGACCCGTTCGGCAACACTGATCTGCTCTCGATCACCGTCGCGGAGTAGGGCACACCAAGGATTCGGCCTGCCGGTTCCCTTCGTGGGACCGGCAGGCCGAGTGCCGTCGTGACCATTTCGTCGTCAGCACAACGTGGCCCCGTGCGGCCACCGCGGTTTACTCTGGCGCCAGTTCCTCTACGGACGACCCGGGGTCAACGGAATCGGCAGTGAGGAGGGGCGCATGGGCCGCTATACGATCAGGCGCTTGCTGCAGATGATTCCCGTCATCATCGGGACGACTCTGCTGATCTTCGTGATGGTGTGGGCCCTGCCCGGCGACCCGTTCGCCGGCAAGTGCGGCGACCGCCCCTGTCCGCCGCAGTACATCGCGAACATGACCGAGAAGTTCAACCTGAACGAGCCCTGGTACGTCCAATACCTGCTCTACATGAGCAACCTGATCCGTGGCGACTTCGGCGAGAGCTTCAGCGGCACAAGCGTGGCCGAGGAACTCGCCCGCACCTACCCCACCACCGCCAAGCTCGCTGCCCTTGCCATCTTCTTCGAGATCGTCATCGGGATCGGCGCCGGCGTCCTGGCCGGTCTTCGCAAGGGCGGGTTCATCGACAACCTGGTCCTGCTCAGCACGCTGTTCTTCATCGCCATCCCGATCTTCGTCATCGCGTACATCTCGCAACTGGTGTTCGGTGTCCAGCTGGGCATCTTCCCGGTGACGGTGTCGTCGGAGGCGACGCTCTACGAACTACTGCTACCCGCTCTCGTCCTGGCCAGCGGCACCCTCGCTTACGTCGCCAGGGTCATGCGTACGAACCTGGTCGAGAACATGCGCTCGGACTACGTGCGCACCGCGACGGCCAAGGGCCTCGGGCGCCGCCGCGTGGTCGGCGTCCACACGGTGCGCAACTCGCTGATCCCCGTCATCACGCTGATCGGCGCCGACTTCGGAGCGCTTCTTGGCGGTGCCATCGTGACCGAGGGCATCTTCAACATCGGCGGGGTGGGTGGGCTGATCTTCCGCAACATCCGGCTCCGCGAGGGCGCCATGGTCACCGGTGCGGTGACCGTGCTGGTGCTGGTGTTCCTGATCGTCAATCTGTTCGTCGACCTGCTCTACGCGGCACTCGACCCGAGGATCCGCTATGACTGACCCGAATGCGCTGTATCCACCGGCTGCGGCCATCGCCGACGAGAAGGTCCACCCGGAGGCGGAGACGGCGCTCGAGGCGGGCACCGAAGCGCCACCGGGGGCACCGCAGGAGCGGGATAAGCCGCGGTCGCTGACCAGCGACGCCTGGCACGACCTGCGCGGCAACCCGATCTTCATCGTCTCGGCGGTGATCATCGTGGTGCTGGTGGTCATGGCGGCGTTCCCGGGCGTGTTCACCAATAAGGATCCGCGGTTCTGCGACCTGAACCTGTCACGGCAGTCGCCGAGCGCCGATGCGTGGTTCGGCTACGACGTCCAAGGCTGTGACGTGTACGCACGGACCATCTACGGCGCCCGTGCATCAATCCTGGTCGGTCTGTTCACCACGCTCGCCGTCACGATCATCGGCGGGTTGATCGGGATGATCGCCGGCTTCTACAGCGGCTGGGTCGACAGCGTCCTGTCCCGAGTTCTGGAGATCTTCTTCGGCATCCCGCTGCTGCTCGGCGGTGTGTTGGTTCTGGCGTCGTTCCCATCCGGCCCCGACACCCCCCAGCTGGTGACGGTCGGCAAGGTCGTCCTCGCTCTGGCGGTCCTCGCCTGGACCAGTCTCGCCCGGATCATGCGCTCGACGGTCATCCAGGTGAAGCACGCCGACTACGTGAGCGCCGCCAGGGCCCTGGGCGGGGGGGCGGCGCGTATCCTGCGCAGCCACGTGCTTCCCAATGCGGTCGCCCCGGTGATCGTCTACGCGACGATCGTGTTCGGCATCTTCATCGGCGTCGAGGCCACGCTGTCGTTCCTGGGCATCGGCCTGCAGCCGCCCGTGATCTCCTGGGGTGTGGCCATCAACGACGCTTCCACCTACATTCGTCAGTCCCCGCACATGCTGCTGTTCCCCGGCGCCTTCCTGACCGTCACCGTGCTGGCGTTCATCATGCTCGGCGACGCCGTGCGCGACGCCTTCGACCCGAGACTGCGCTGAGGAGGGCCGGCACGTGGCGACCACGGACACCTACCCCTCGCCGGACGCGGCGGCCGCAGGCCATGCCCCGCTGCTGGAGGTCGAGGACCTCCAGGTCGAGTTCCGCACCCGTGACGGCATCGCCAAGGCGGTGAACGGGGTCTCGTACTCCCTCGACGAAGGCGAGACGCTGGCCGTCCTCGGGGAGTCCGGGTCCGGCAAGAGCGTTACCGCGCTGGCCGTGATGGGCATCCTCGACAGTCCGCCGGGGTTCGTTACCGGCGGCGCCGTGCGGTTCCGCGGCGAGGACCTGCTGAGCCTTCCCGAGGACGAGCGCCGCGCCTACCGGGGCCGCAACATCGCCATGGTCTTCCAGGACGCCCTGTCGGCCCTGAACCCGGTGTTCTCGGTCGGCTGGCAGATCGGCGAGATGTTCCGGGTCCACGAGGGAATGTCGAAGAAGGACGCCCGCGTGCGCGTCATCGAGTTGATGGAGCGGGTGCGCATCCCGGCCGCCCGCGAGCGGATCGACGACTACCCGCACCAATTCTCGGGCGGCATGCGCCAGCGCATCATGATCGCAATGGCGATCGCGCTCGACCCCGACGTGCTGATCGCGGACGAGCCCACCACCGCGCTCGACGTCACGGTCCAGGCCCAGATCATGGAGTTGCTACGCGACCTGCAACGCGAGCGCAAGATGGGCTTGATCCTCATCACCCACGACCTCGGCGTCGTCGCCGACGTCGCCGACAGGATCTCGGTCATGTACGCGGGCCGGATCATGGAGAAGGCGGTCGTCGGTGAGATCTACGCCCGGCCCTCCCACCCCTACACCAAGGGCCTGCTGGAATCCATCCCGCGCGTCGACCTCAAAGGTCAGGACCTCTCGGCGATCCAGGGCTTACCACCCAGCCTGACCCGCATCCCGCCCGGCTGTGAGTTCAACCCACGCTGTCCGTACGCCCAGGACATCTGCAGGGAGAAGCGACCGGCGCTACTCGAGGTGGTGCCGGGCCGGTTCAGCGCATGCCACTTCGCCCAGGAGGTCCTCGATGGCAGCATCTGAGACGACCGGCGAGGTGGTCCTCGACGTCCAGGACCTCGTCAAACACTTCCCGCTGACCACCGGCATCGTGTTCAGGAAGCACGTGGGAGACGTCAAGGCCGTCGACGGCGTGTCGTTCCAGCTGCACCGAGGCGAGACGTTGGGCATCGTCGGGGAGTCGGGCTGTGGCAAGTCGACGCTGGCCAAGCTGTTGATGATGCTCGAGACGCCCACCAGCGGCTCTGCGCACTTCAAGGGACAGGACATCTTCGGCGTCCACGGCAAGGCCCAGCGGACGCTGCGCCGCAACATTCAGATCATCTTTCAGGACCCCTACTCGTCCCTGAACCCCCGGATGACCGTCGGTGACATCATCGGCGAGCCCTACGACATCCACCCCGAGGTCGCCCCGCGCCGTGACCGGCGCCGCCGGGTCCAGGAGCTGCTCGAGGTGGTCGGTCTCAACCCCGAGCACATCAACCGGTACCCCCACCAGTTCTCCGGCGGGCAGCGGCAGCGGATCGGGATCGCCCGCGGTATCGCGCTGCGGCCCGAGATCATCATCTGCGACGAGCCGGTATCGGCTTTGGACGTGTCGGTGCAGGCACAGGTCGTCAACCTGCTGGAGAAGTTGCAGGACGAGTTCGGACTGTCGTACATCTTCATCGCCCACGACCTGTCGGTGGTGCGCCACATCTCCGATCGGGTCGCCGTCATGTACCTCGGCCGGCTCGCCGAGATCGGAACCGAGGCACAGATCTACGAGAGCCCGGCCCACCCCTACACGCAGGCCCTGCTCTCGGCCGTCCCGGTGCCCGACCCGTCCGTGCGCGGCCAGCGCAAGCAGATCATCCTCGCCGGCGACCCGCCGAGCCCGGCGAACCCACCCAGCGGGTGCCGGTTCCGGACACGGTGCTGGAAGGCCACCGAGAAGTGCGCCATGGAGGTCCCCGAGCTGATCGTGCGCCCGGGCGTCGACCACGAGTCCGCCTGCCACTACGCCGCGATCCGCGAGGACGTGGTCGTCAAGCACTGACGTCACGCCGGCACCGTCACCACCGCGCTGCCGTTGATCACGTTCACCACCCTGGCGGACCGTTCACCAGGCGCAGGACCCTGGTCAACGGTCACCACGCCTGGTGAAGTGGTCCGTCGGTGCGGAGTCCTAGGCTGGCGGGCATGGCAGACGCACGTGCGGACAGGCGATTGATGCTCGTCCACGCCCATCCCGACGACGAGACCATCGCCAACGGCGCCACGATGGCGCGCTATGCCTCCGAGGGAGCCCAGGTCACGCTGGTCACCTGCACGCTGGGCGAGGAGGGCGAGGTCCTCGTCCCCGATCTCGAGCATCTCGCCGCCCATCGCGACGACGGGCTCGGCCGGCACCGCATCGGTGAGCTCGCCGATGCCATGGCCGAGTTGGGCGTCACCGACCACCGCTTCCTGGGTGTGCCCGGCCGCTACCGCGACACCGGCATGGGGTGGACCGAGGCGGGGATGGCCACGGTCCCCGCCGACGTCCGGGCCGACGCGTTCTGGCTGGCCGACCTGCGCGAGGCAGCCGACCACCTCGTGGAGATCATCCGCGAAGTGCGGCCCCAGGTGCTCATCACCTACGACGAGTTCGGCGGCTACGGCCACCCCGACCACATTCAGGCCCATCGGGTCGCCATTTACGCGTCGGCCCTCGCGGCCGTCCCGTCCTACCGGCTCGACCTCGGATCGAGCTGGGACGTGCCCAAGATCTACTGGACCACTTTTCCTCGCAGTGTCGTGGAACAGGCCGTCGCACGATCCCGCGAGGACGGGTCGAGCTTCTTCGGCATCGAGAGCGCCGACGAGTTCGGCATGGTGGTGCCCGACGATGCCGTCGCCGCCGCGATCGACGGGACGGCATTCCTCGACCGCAAGATGGCGGCGATGAAGGCCCACGCGACCCAGATCACCCTCGACGGGCCATTCTTCGCGCTCTCCGAGGACGTCGGCCAACTGGTCTGGGGCTGGGAGTACTACCGGCTCGCCAAGGGCATGGTCGGTCCGGTCGACACCGCCAGCGGCCGGGAGACCGACCTGTTCGCCGGCGTCGCCGTGCCGTGAGCACGGACCGGCGCGCCCCCATCCGATACCATCTCGCGGTCGGCCCACGGCGGCCCGGCTTCTTCCCGACGCAACCGGCAGTCCCGAGTGAGAGTGTGTCTTCCGCGTGACTGACCAGCCCACCCGCCTCGGGGAAGCACGCCCGGACGAGCCTGCGCCGCCGCCCTTGGACAGGCCCGACAGGGCCGACGAAACCCGCAGCGAGGCCATCAGGACTGACGATGCCACCGAGGTCATCGAGACCGTCGACACCAACCAGTCTGAGGAGAACGACCCCGACGTCGAGGTCGTCGGCACCGAGTCGGGGGCCACAGCCGCCGAGGTACCGCTCAGCGAGGACGGCCCGGACGTTCCGTTCTGGCGCCGCCGCTCCTCCGTCGTCGTGGCCGCGGTCCTCGGCGCGGCATTGGTCGTCTACCTCGGCGCCTACCTGATCGCCGGGAGGGATCTGGCCAGCGGAGCCACCGTGCTCGGCGTGGAGGTCGGCGACCTGTCGACGGCCGAGGCCGAGGCCGTACTGGCGGCGGAGCTGCCCGCGCTGGTCGATACTCCGATATCCCTGCACGGCGCCGGCGACGACAGCACGTTCAGCATCGTGCCCTCGGAGTCCGGGCTGTCCATCGACATCACGGCCACGGTCGACGACGTTCCGGGTGCCTCTGCCGACCCGATCTCGGTCTTCCGGGCGTTGTTCGGCGCCGGTCCGGTCGACCCGGTGCCGGTGGTCGACCGGGAGGCGCTCGAGGCGGCCGTCGCCGTGATCGCCGAGCAGACCGACACGGATCCGGTCAACGGATCGGTCGGGTTCGAGGACGGCGAGGTCGTCACGAGCGCGGCGGTGCCGGGACGATCGGTCGACGTCAGTACGACGGCGGACGCCGTCGCTGCGGCGTACTTCGGCACCGACGGACCGCACGCGCTCCCGATCGATGCGGTCGAGCTGGCCATGACCGAGGTCGCGCCCGCGGTCGATGACGCCGACGTCGAACGCGCGGTCACCGACTTCGCCGAGCCGGCCATGTCGGGGCCGGTCACGGTCGTCGCGGAGGGACGAAGCGGGAGGCTCGAGCCCGACGTCATCGGTACCGCGCTGACCATGGAGCCTGGCGACGGTGGCGGGCTGATCCCCGCGCTCGACGGCGCGAAGCTGGCCGAGGCGGCGGAGCAGGCACTGGCCGACATCGGCCAGCAGGGGAGGGATGCCTCGATCCGGATCGAGGGTGGCCGACCCGTGATCGTCCCCGCCCGGACCGGCCGCGGCGTGATGCCCGATGCGCTTGCCGCGGCGGTCCTGCCGGCGCTCACGGCCGGCGGCGGTGATCGCACTGCTGAGGTCGAGCTCACGGCGACAGAGCCCGAGCTGACGACGGAAGGAGCCGAGAAGCTGGGCGTCGTGGAGGTCGTCGCCGAGTGGACGACGCGCTTTCCCCATGCCGACTACCGCAACACGAACATCGGGCTGGCCGCGAGGCGGATCGACGACACTCTGTTGCTGCCCGGCGAGACGTTCAGCCTCAACGAGCTCGTGGGCGAGCGGACGGCTGCCAACGGGTTCGCCGTCGGCTGGACCATCGACGCCGGCCGCCTGCGTGAGGACTACGGCGGCGGCGTCTCGCAGGTGGCGACGACCACGTATCACGCCGCGTTCAAGGCGGGCCTGGAGGACGTCTACCACCAACCTCACAGCATCTACTTCGACCGGTACCCGGTGGGTCAGGAGGCCACCGTCTCGTGGGGCGCCTTCGACATGTCGTTCAGGAACGACACGCCGTACGGCGTCCTCGTCGATACTCAGTTCAGCCCCAGTGGCGAGAGGCCCGGCGCCCTCACGGTCAAGATCTGGAGCACCGCGCACTTGCGGGTCGAGACGTCGGTGTCCGCACGGAGCAACCCCACCGACCCGCAGACGATCTACGACACCGGCGAGGAGTGCGCCGCCCAGCAGGGCTGGCAGGGCTTCAGCATCACCTCGTACCGGAAGGTCTGGACACCCGACGGCGAACTGGTGAAGGACGAGGCGTTCCCCTGGACCTACCGCCCGAACCCGACCGTCGTCTGCGGGCCGGAGCCCGGCGCGGGCGACTGATCACGAGGACAGGGTGCGGTAGTGGTAGCGGTGGTGCTCGATGAATCCGAGCCGCTGGTACGTCGCGAGCGCAGGCGCGTTGTCCTCGGAGACCTGGAGGTAGACGTCGCTCGCTCCGTGCCTGCCGGCCCACCGGGCCACGCCGGCCACGACATGTGTACCGAGACCCCGGCGGCGGGCGGCCGGCTCCACCTCCACCGCTGTGATGCCCACCCACCGGCGTCCGTCCGGCGCGTCCGTGACGGCCCCGCGGGCGATGGCCACCCGCCGGCTCCCGTCGTCGACCGCGGCGAAGCCCACCGTGTCGGCGTGGACGAGCACGTGCCGGGCATGTGCCGGCAGGGTCTCCCCGCGGTAGTGGTATGCCGCCAGCCAGGCGTCGTCCGGCTCTGCAGTCACGGCGACTGAGGCGAGGTCGGGCCGTAGCGCGTCGGCGACCGGTCCCAGCGGCGAGGTCATGACCAGGACGTCCTCGGATGGTTCCGCCCAGCCGAGTGCATCCAGGTGCGCGTCCACGGCCTCGGCCAGAGGGATGATCACTTGGAACGACGGGGCCTGCTGTCGGGCGCTGTACCAGCGCTCGACCTCCGCGAC
The DNA here is from genome assembly GCA_035656095.1 of Jiangellaceae bacterium. GTDB lineage: Bacteria > Actinomycetota > Actinomycetes > Jiangellales > Jiangellaceae > DASRTE01. Next base: position 4,306 of record DASRTE010000008.1, on the reverse strand, counting down.
GGCGGCCGGAACCGGCATCCCGGGGTGGGCCAGAGGAAGGCACGAGTTGGCCCGCCGGGTGAATCCGCGGGCGGCGCGCAGCAGCCAGCCTCCCAGCTGTGCCGTGTCGGGTGCGCGCCACCCCTTCGCCGCCGCCGCTTCGAGAGCTCTCACCTCGCGACGGGTGACTGGGCGCTCCGGAACGGGCTTGGCCGCGACGACATCGGCGAGTGGGACCTCGACGACGGACTCGTCGGCGCGGCGGATCCGCAACGCGCCCTCGTGCCGGTCGACCAGCCGGCCCAGGACGTCCGTGGCCAGGTCGTCGGCCGGGAGACGATATCTCACGACGACCCGCCGGCCGACGTGATCGGCGCGGATCCGGTCGACCCAGATCTCGGCGGCAGGGGTCGCCGGTTCGGCGGCCATCGGCACTCTCCACACTGTGGTCACGACTCCACCCCGGCGCGAACAGCGCCTAGGCTGGCCTCGGTTGCACATGCCCGAGCATGCATGGCGATACTAGGAAACGGGTACCTGCCACGCCCCGGTGCCGGTACCGACAGGAGGACGTTTCTCGTGACCTACACCATCGCGCAGCCGTGCGTCGATCTGAAGGATCTCGCCTGTGTCGAGGAGTGTCCGGTCGACTGCATCTACGAGGGCGATCGGATGCTCTACATCCACCCGGACGAGTGCGTCGACTGTGGTGCCTGCGAGCCGGTGTGCCCGGTCGAAGCGATCTTCTATGAGGACGACGTCCCCGAGCAGTGGAAGGACTACACCCAGGCCAACGCCGAGTTCTTCGACGACCTCGGGTCCCCGGGTGGCGCGTCCAAGCTGGGCGTCATCGACAAGGACCACCCGTTGATCGCGGCACTGCCTCCCCAGGAGGTCGGCGCGCACTGACACCACGCCCGAGGTGCGCACGCTTCCCGACTTCCCGTGGGACCGGTTGGTCCCGTACGAGCGACAGGCTGCTGCACATCTGGGCGGCCTGGTCGACCTGTCGATCGGCACCCCCGTCGATCCGACGCCGCGGGTCGTCCGCGACGCACTGGCGGCGGCCTCCGACGCTCCCGGCTACCCGGCCACCTACGGAACCCCTGTGTTGCGGAAGGCTGTTGCGGCGTGGTTCGCGCGTCGCTGGGGAATCGACACGGTTGACCCGGAAGGCGTCCTGCCGACGATCGGCTCCAAGGAGCTCGTCGCCTGGCTGCCGACGCTGCTGGACGTCGGCCCGGGCGACGCCGTCGTCCATCCCCGCCTGGCCTATCCGACCTACGACGTCGGCGCGCGGCTGGCGGGAGCGGATCCGGTCGGGTCCGACTCGCTCACCGAATTGGGGCCTCGGCGGGTCGGGATCATCTGGCTCAACTCGCCGGCGAATCCCCACGGCCGGGTGTTGCCGGTGGCCCACCTGGCCAAGGTCGTCGCCTGGGCCCGTGAGCGGGGAGCGGTCGTCGCGTCGGACGAGTGCTATCTGGAGTTCGGCTGGGAGGCGCGACCGGCGTCGGTTCTCGACCCCGAGGTCAACGGGGGGTCGCTCGACGGGCTTCTGGCCGTCCACTCGATGTCGAAGCGCTCGAACATGGCGGGATACCGCGCCGGCTTCGTGGCCGGAGACGTCGCCCTGGTCGGTCGCCTGCTCGAGGTGCGCCGGCACGCCGGCATGATGGTGCCGGCGCCGGTGCAGGCCGCCCTGGCGGCGGCGCTCGGCGACGACGCGCACGTCGACGAGCAGCGGGCGCGTTATTCGGCGCGCCGGGCGGTGCTGCGGGCCGCACTGGAGGATGCGGGATTCGTCATCGACCACTCCCAGGGCGGCCTCTACATCTGGGCAACGAGGGGCGAGCCGTGCTGGGACACCGTGAGCTGGCTCGCCGGGCGGGGCATCCTGGTGGCGCCGGGCGACTTCTACGGGCGCGCCGGTGAGCGGCACATCCGCGTGGCCTTGACGGCCACCGACGAGAGGGTCGCCGCCGCGGTCGAGCGCCTCACCTCGCGGTGATCAATCAGCAGTGCTCTGGGCCCGTCCGCCGTGATCAACTACGGCCTCAGGAGCCGCGGGCGACATCCACGTGGACGTGGTCGAGGTGCTGGAGCGTCGGGTCGGAGGTGTTGCCGGACGGGTGCGCGTAGGGTCGCCAGCCTTGCGCCGACCGTCGTGCCGTCCAGATCTGGGCGTCATAGATGACCGTTGCCACACCGAGCCGGTCCGCATTCGCGACCAGCCAGTGGGCGACGACCCAGCCCGAGCGGTTGAGCTCGGGATCGTCGTGCGGGCGGAAGAAGACATCGAGCGCGCGACCGTCGTAGTGCGCGGATCCCGAGACGTGACCCGAGTCGATTCCCCCTGCCTGGTAGCCGCTCACTTCGAGACCGGAGAAGGTCGCGTCGAGTTCGTCGCGGACGGCCCGCGCCCGGGCCGTCAGGCCGTCGGGCTCCTCGACCTGCGCCTCGTAGCTCGCGGCCCGGATCGAACACGTCAGCGCCGCGGGCGAGTTGCCCGACAACGCCGATGCGAGGACCCGAGCGTCTGCCTCGTGGTCGGCGTAGGCCTCGGGGTAGGCGCTGCGCTGGACCTGCTGGGCGGCAACGGTGATGTCGAGTTCGCGGTAGTCGGGGATCTGGACGAGCGTGTCGTAGAACCGGCCCACCGCGTAGGCGGGGTCCTGGATCTGTTCGGGCGTCCCCCAGCCCTGAGAGGGTCGCTGTTGGAACAGCCCGAGCGAGTCGCGGTCGCCGTGGTCGAGGTTGCGCAGGTCGGACTCCTGGTACGCCGTGGCCAGCGCGATCGTGACGGCCCGGGCGGGCAGCCCGCGTTCCTCGGCCACCGCCGCGATCGTCGCGGCATGGGCGGCCTGCTCGGGGCTGACCGTCGTCGTCTGACCGTCGACGTCCGCCGTGCAGACCTCGCGCACGACCACCGGGCCCACAGAGCCGCCGGTCCACCACACCAGTAGCGCCGCTCCGCCGGCGCCGACCAGGGCGAGGACGACAACGGCGATCAGCGCGCGGGACGGGCGGGTCATCGTGGCATGAAAACGTGCAGTGGCGGCCGCGGCGTTCCCGGGGCCGTCCGCTGCCGTGCTCTCATCGACATCCCACGCCGTCCCTCCCGATGGCGATCAGGAGAAATGGAGCGCGGCGTTGAGGCCGCCCCAGTCACCCGCGCGGGCCAGCGCCTCTACCGCGCCGGTGAGGCTGTTGCGTCGGAACAGCAGGCCGTCGCGCCCGGAGAGTTCGCGGGCCTTGACCACCCTGTTGTCGGGCAGGCTCACCTTGGTGCCCGCGGTGACGTAGCACCCGGCCTCGACGACACAGCCGTCGCCGAGGGAGATGCCGATGCCGGCGTTGGCCCCGATCAGGCAGTTCTCGCCGACGGAGATCACCTCGGTGCCCCCACCGGACAACGTCCCCATGATCGACGATCCGCCGCCGATATCGGATCCGTCGCCGATGACGACGCCGGCCGACACCCGACCCTCGACCATGGAGGTCCCGAGCGTGCCGGCGTTGAAGTTGACGAACCCCTCGTGCATGACCACCGTGCCGGGCGCGAGATGTGCCCCGAGCCGGACCCGGTCGGCGTCGGCGATCCGGACACCGGAGGGCACGACGTAGTCGGTCATTCGAGGGAACTTGTCGACGCCGAACACCTCGACCCTGCCCCGCCGACGCAGCCGCAGACGGGTCTCCTCGAATCCGTCGGCCGCACAGGGGCCGCGGTTGGTCCACACGACCGTGCTCAGCAGCCCGAAGATCCCGGTGAGGTCGACACCGTGCGGCCGGACCAGCCGGTGGGAGAGAAGGTGCAGGCGCAGGTAGGCGTCTGCGGCGTCGACCGGTGGCGTTGCGAGGTTCGACTCCGTGCTGACGACGGCCTGCGTCACCCCGCGGTCGGGGTCGTCACCTGCGAGCGCACGCAGATCGGTGTCGTCCGCATCCGTGGCTCCGCCGAGTCGTGGGGACGGATACCACACGTCGAGCACGGTCCCGTCGGACATGGTCGTGGCCAGGCCGATGCCGAAGGCGTGGCCGGAAGGGTCGGCGTCGGACATGACCGACAGCCTAGGAGAGTGCGGCCTCCCACAGCGTCTACGTGTCGGGCAGTGAGTGTCTCGACGCGGAGTCGAGGAACGAACGGAGCCGATTGTTGAAGGCCTCCGGCCGAGTTAGCTGAGGGTGGGCGGCACCGGGGATCACGGCCCAGCCTCGGGTCGGCGGGCGGCGGCGAGCAGGCAGCCCAGCCCGCCGTCGGAGTGGCCGACCAGGTGCGCCCCTCGACCGAGGATCTCGGCGATGTCCTCGGCGTCCACCTCGA
>DASRTE010000007.1:0-7132 GCA_035656095.1 Jiangellaceae bacterium | reverse complement strand
TCGAGCACCCGGGTATTGAAGGCGAGCCAGGAGAACTCGCGGTCGATGTACCTCTCTTCCGTCCGCACCGCCTCCGCCACCGCCGCCATGAGGACAATGCTGACACGCCGAGGTGAGCACGGATAGACAGCGGTCGCCGGGTATTCCTTCGGCAACTTGTCATGATCGTCTCTCCCAGCTGGATTAACGCCCTCACTTACCGAAACGTGGACGTGCCCTGGCGGTGCTAGACATCAGATCGCGGGTGGGCGGGCATACATCACATCGAGTCCCACGCGCTCGAAGCCGAGATCCTTGTATAGCCGCAGCGCGCTCTGGTTGGACTCGTCGACGTACAGAATGGCCTGCTGCAGGCCGGTATCCCGCAGGTGATGCAAGCCGACGAGGGTGAGTGACTTGCCCAGACCGTGGCCACGTTCCGTCGGGTCGACACCGACGACATAGACCTCTCCCGTCGACTCATGGTGCACCTTCGTCCAGTGGAAGCCGACCATCGACGGTCCACGCCTGGCGACGAAGAAGCCCGCCGGGTCGAACCACGCTTCTGCTGTCCGGTCACGCAGGTCGTCCAAGCTCCACCTGCCCTGCTCTGGATGGTCGGCGAAGACCCGGGCGTTCAGCTCGACCCATGCGTCGTCGTCGGCACCGAGAACGAAGGTGTCGACGACGATGCCGTCCGGAATCGCTGGCCGCGGGAGGTCGTCAGTCAGCGGGCGTCCCATGAGCCACAGCGACCGCACCCGCTCCAAGCCGGCGGCCGCGGCGAATTCCTGGGCGGCCGGTAGGTCACCGTGCGCCCAGATTCTCAGCTCGGGCTCGTGGATGTCCGCCAGGAGCCGGGCGACCAGCGCCCGGCCGATTCCCTGGCGCCGGTGATCCGGGTGAACGACGAGCTCTGCGGCACCAGTTGCCTGGTCCAGTTGTGCGTACCCGACGATGCGGCCGTCCCTGCGGAGGACTAGGTGCACGACCGGCGCGCCGACCCGCAGCTGGAGATACCCCTGCTCCGAGAGTGCCCCGACGCCGTCGATCCTGGCGGCGGCTTCGATGAGAGCGGTGAGGGCACCGATGTCAGCGTCCGCCAGCCGGTCCCGCGCCTCGATCACCGACCGACGCGCTCGGGCACCAGGTTGCGGCGAGGAGGGGTTGGCGCTACGAACCGGTAGCCGACGTTGCGCACAGTCCCGATCAACGCCTCGTGATCGGCTCCGAGCTTGGCCCGCAGCCTGCGCACGTGCACGTCGACCGTGCGGGTGCCGCCGAAGTAGTCGTAGCCCCAGACCTCTTGCAGCAACTGTGCCCGAGTGAACACTCGGCCGGGGTGCTGCGCGATGAACTTCAGCAGCTCGAACTCCTTGTACGTGAGGTCGAGTGCGCGGCCGGAGATGCGGGCGGTGTAGGTCGCCTCGTCGACGACGAGGTCACCCGAGCGGATCTCGTCAGGCACGTCGTCGCTAGACTGGGCTGCCGCGAGCCGGCCCTGGGCGAGCCGCAGCCGAGCCTCGACCTCGGCCGGTCCGGCCGTGTCGAGCAGCACGTCGTCGACGCCCCAGTCGGCGGTGACGGCGGCAAGGCCGCCTTCGGTGACCACGGCCATGAGCGGCACGTCGACGCCGGTCGTGCGAATGAGCCGGGTCAGCCCGCGGGCGTGGCCCAGGTCCCGGCGAGCGTCGACGAGCACGGCGTCGCACACCGGAGCGTCGAGCAGCGCCGCCGCCTCGGCCGGCGCGACCCGGACGTCGTGCAGCAGCAGACCGAGTGCGGGCAGGATCTCCGCCGACGGGCGCAGGGCGTTAGTCAGCAGGAGGATCGTGGATCCCATGCGGCCTCCTCTGGCCGGATATGCAACGGGACCCGGAGGGCGGCGCTGCCCGGGCCCACAGGTTGACAGGATAGGGCACGTGCGGGCCAGCCAATTCCTTTTGCCCACTGATCGGGACGGGTTCGGTTTCCGGCGGCGTCTGCAAACCGACGACGGGGTGGTCGTCGCCGCCGAGCATCTGCCGGTCGACGGTCGCCGAGACGTCGCCGTGGTGGTCGTCCCCGGCTTCACGCTGCATTCGCGGCACCCGCGGATTCGGCGTATCGCCGAGTGGATGCGGCCTGCCGCTGGACTGGTGCTGCTGGACTTGCGCGGCCACGGCGGCTCCGGCGGTGTCAGCACGTTCGGCTGGGAGGAGGTGCGCGACGTCGAAGCCGCGGTCGGCTGGGCCCGGTCGCTCGGATACGGCCGCGTGGCGACGCTTGGCTTCTCGCTGGGCTCGGCAGTGGTGCTCAGGCATGCCGCTCTCTACGGCGGGGTCGACGCGGTTGCCGCTGTCAGCGGGCCTGGGGAGTGGTACTACCGCGGCACGCCGAGGATGCGCACGCTGCACCGGTTGGTGCTGCCCCCGCTGGGACGCGCCGCGATCCGGCTGACCCGACGCACCCGCCTCATGCGGGGCGACTGGGCCGAGCCCTATCCGCTGGATCCGGTTGCCGCGGCGGCCGAGATCGATGTGCCACTGCTGGTCGTGCACGGGGAGCGGGACGACCTTTTCCCGGCCGAGCACGGCCGGCGAGTCTCCGCCGCTGCCGGCGCCGCGGCAACGCTGTGGATACTGCCCGACTTCGGTCACGCGGAGGGTGCGGTCGACGAACCGCTCGCCCGGCGGATCGCCGACTGGCTGGTGACCCAGTGCCACGAGTGACGCTGCGGTACTGGTCCTCGCTGCGCGCGGCCGCCGGCACGACCGAGGAGGTCGTCGACGCGGGGACGTTGGCGGACGCACTGGCGTCGGCCCGCCGCCTACATGGCGCCGAGCCCCGGTTCTCCACGGTGCTCGGCATCTGCTCGGTGGTCGTCGACGGCGCCCCGGTCGGGCGTCATGACCATGCCGCCGTCGCGCTCGCCGACGGTTCCGTTGTCGAGTTGCTGCCACCTTTCGCCGGGGGATGAGCATTGTGCTCTGGGAAGATCCTCTCGTGCCCTCGGTTCTGTCGGCAGCGCTCGTGGCCGTGCTCGCTCTCGCGGCCGCCGTCGGGCGCCCACTCCTCGGGGTGGGTATCGCCGCAGTGCAGGTCGTGTTTACCCTCGGCGGTGTGCGCCCCGCACCAGTCCCCGCGGCGCGATCGGGAGCGTGGCTCGCCTTGATGGTGTCGATCGGAGCCTCGGCGTGGATGGTCTTCGCCGACCCGAACGGCAGATGGCCGGTGGCCGTCCTGCTCGGCCCGGCGTTCGTTGCGGCCATCGCGATTCAGCTCGGCCGACAAGACGGCCGGCGGGCCATGACCATGTCGTTGACCATGACGGTCGCAGCCTGTGCGCTCGCCGTTCTCCCAGTGGCATGGTTGGCGTTGCGTGCGACTGAGGGTGGCGTGCACGCGGTGTGGCTCGGCCTGCTGGGTGTCGGTGTCGTTGGGCTCGCCGACGCGCTGCCGATACCGGTCGTGGCTCGACGGTTCCTGGCGATCCTGCTCGCCGGCGGGGTTGCCGCAGGCTTGATGCTTGTCGCTGGCGGGGTGGCGGCGGCGGTGCCCAAGGTCGGCGGAGTCGTCGTCGCCTCCTTCGCCGCCTTGTCCGCCGTGATCGCCGTGGCTGCCGTCGATCGAGTGGCCGCCGAGGCAGGCGACGGCACGGTGAGCGTGCTGACACCACTACGCGTAAGTCTTCCGGTCGTCGTCGCGGCGCCTGTTTCGTACGTTCTCGGACGGGTCCTGCTCGGATGAACCATCGCCCGGCTGAACCAGGCCCCTTCGGCAGGCGTGCCCCCAATGTGAGGGCCCCGGTCGCCGACGAGGATCTCGTCCGCGCGCTCTACGACGAGCACGCCGCGCCGCTCATGGGATACGTCCTACGCCTCGTGGGTGGTGATCGCCAGCGAGCCGAAGACGTCGTGCAGGAGACGCTGTTGCGGGCATGGCGGCACCCGGACTCCCTGACTCCCGATAGAGGGTCAGCCCGACCATGGTTGTGGACCGTGGCGCGGCACGTGGTCGTCGACGGCGAGCGAGCCCGCCGGGCTCGTCCAGCCGAGGTGGCCGAGTCGGCACTCGGCGTGGTCCCGGTCGACGATGGAGTGGACCAGGCCCTGGTGGCGCAGCTCGTGGCCGAGGCGATCGAGACCCTGAGCCCGGAGCACCGTGCGGCCGTCGTCGAAACGTATTTCCGCGGGCGATCGGTTGCCGAAGCCGCCCATGTCCTCGGGGTACCAGCGGGCACCGTGAAGTCCCGCACCTATTACGCGCTGCGAGCCTTGCGCCTGGCGCTTGAAGAACGCGGCATCACCGGGCCGGGGGAGGCGACATGACCTCCTGCGACGAGATTCGGATCTCGCTGGGCGCACTAGCCGTGTCCGCGCTGGATCCCGCCGAGGAAATCGAGGTGCGCGAGCACGTCGCCGGCTGTGCGCGTTGCTCCGCGGAGCTGGCCGAGCTGTCCGAGACGGTCGATGTGTTGGCAGCGGCGAAACAGTTCGGCCTGCCGGATGCTCTGCCGGCCGCCGTGCAGCCGGATCGCCGGGTGCTCGACGGACTGCTCGCCGCGGTCGCGGAAGAGCGCCGACGAGCGCGACGACGCCGGTTCGCGCTGGGTCTGGCGGCGGCCGCCGCCGGCGCCGTGTTGGCCGGTACCGGCGCCCTGCTCATCGCCAATGATGACGCGCCCGCAGCGCCGGTTGCCGCTGCGCCGGCACCCACGGCCGAACTCCACGGGACCGACGGCGCCGTCGCCCTGGATGTGGAGTTGTTCACCAAGGCCTGGGGCACCGCGGTGCACGGTGCCGTGGCCGGCGTACCGCCCGGTGCCACGTGCAGCCTGGTCGCTGTCGGCAAGGACGGCACTCGCCAGGTCGCGGCAACTTGGACGGTTCCGCCTGGCGGCTACGACACGGGCAAGCTCTGGTTCGACGGCGGCGTCGGTCTGCAGCCGCACGAGGTCAGCCATTACGAGGTCGTCACCCCCGAAGGCGACGTGCTCGTCACCGCCTCTGCGTGATCTCCATTGGCCTGATCGTTTGGCGTCCACGATATGAGACCGGATCAGGTGCCTCACCGAGCGTCGTGGACACGTCCTGGCTCACCTGATCAGGGATCATCAAGTGATCAGGTGCACCAATGACGATCAGGTGCGCGCGCGATGAGGAACGTAGTGGTGGCGGGCGGTGTTGAACCGGGCGTGACCGGACTTGTCGTGCTCATCGTCGTGCTGTTGGCGGCGACGGCATTCGGGCTCTGGCGGGTGAGAACCGCCGGCCGGCTGACCGGACCGTCGCCGCGGACCGCGCAGCAGTCCCTCACCAGCGCAGACCTCGGTCAGGACTTGGGGGAGAGGGTGACGCTGGTGCAGTTCTCGAGCGCGTTCTGTGCCCCGTGCCTGGCGACCCGCCAGGTGCTGGCCCGTGTGGCCGCGACGACAGACGGCGTCAGTCACGTCGAGATCGACGCGGAGTCCCACCTGGACCTGGTCCGCCGGTTCGGAATCACGCGAACACCGACGACGCTCGTGCTCGACCGGCGCGGACAGGTCGTCCAGCGTTCGACGGGCGTGCCCAGGCTCGCCCAGGTCGGCGCTCTGGTGCAGCAATTCGCCACGAGATGAGACACCTGTCTCATCATGCGAGCACAACGGTGACACACGCCCGTCCGGCCCGTAACCTCGGCGCCGTGTTCCGGACGGAGCTGACGAAGCGGCGCGCGATCGATCTCGGTCGCGTCGCCACCATGCTCTGTCGCCTGCCCTGACCGGGTAGCCCTGGGCGTCGCATCGCCGACCCTTCCCAGGCTGTCCACAGCTGATGACCTGTCCAGCCCACGTCAGGGAGCATCCCGATGGTCGACCCCCGCGGCCAGCGCTTCACCGCAGCCGTCACCACTGTGGTTCTCGCGGTTGTCCTGCTGACGGGTAGCGCCTGGCTGCTGGCCGCGCAGACCGCCGTGTTCGCCATCGCGGCCATCGCCGGGGTCGCCGCCTCGCCGTATGCACGGCTGTTCGCCCGGGTCGTGCGCCCGCGGTTGGGTCCACCCGCCGAGTACGAGGACGCCCGACCGCCCCGGTTCGCTCAGCTCGTCGGGCTGCTGTTCGCGACCGCCGGCCTGGCAGGGTTCGTCGGCGGTTGGCCGTTACTCGCCTATAGCGCGGTCGGCGCAGCACTGGCCGCCGCGTTCCTCAACGCCGCCTTCGGATTCTGCCTGGGCTGCGAGATCTACCTGGTATTCCGCCGCGCCATTCCTCAATTGACGGAGGTCACCCGATGAGCCGCGAGACCGTGCTCGTTTCAGCCGATTGGGTCGAGCAACATCTCGACGATCCCGAGGTCGTCCTGGTCGAGGTCGACGAGGACACGACCGCGTACGACAAAAACCACATCAAGGACGCTGTGCGCCTGGACTGGAAGTCAGACCTGCAGGACCCGGTACGCCGTGACTTCGTGAACAAGGAGCAGTTCGAAGCACTGCTCTCCGTGAAGGGCGTCGGCAACGACGACACCGTCGTCCTCTACGGCGGCAACAACAACTGGTTCGCCGCCTACGCGTACTGGTACTTCAAGCTCTACGGGCACGACGACGTCCGGCTGCTCGACGGCGGGCGCAAGATCTGGGAGCTGGAGAGCCGCGAGCTCATCGACGACGCCACGCAGCGTCCGCCGACCCAGTACCGGGCAAGCGGCCCGGATCTGGCCATCCGCGCATTCCGTGACGAGGTCGTCGACGCCATCGGCTCTCAGAACCTGGTCGACGTCCGCTCGCCCGATGAGTACGCCGGCCGCCTGCTTGCCCCGGCCCACCTGCCGCAGGAGCAGGCCCAGCGCGGCGGGCACATCCCGACCGCACTGAATATCCCATGGAGCAAGGCGGCCAACGACGACGGTACGTTCCGCTCCGACGCCGATCTGCGCGCGCTTTACAGCGAGACGGGTGTCGACCTGGACACGGATACGATCGCCTATTGCCGTATCGGCGAGCGATCGGCGCACACCTGGTTCGTCCTGCACGAGCTGCTGGGCGTGTCGAACGTCAAGAACTACGACGGGTCCTGGACGGAGTACGGATCGCTTGTGGGCGTGCCGATCGCGGTGGGCGACGAGCCGGGTGCCGCATGACGGCGGGCTGCCAGGCTCCCGCCGGCGGGGTCTCGCTGGAGGGCGTCGACCTG
>DASRTE010000006.1:0-51406 GCA_035656095.1 Jiangellaceae bacterium | reverse complement strand
TTCACCCGCTCCACGGCGGCGATCAGGTCGACCAGGTCGTGTTCGACCGCCACCGCCTCATCCCACGGTTCGACCGACACAGCCGGATCGGCGGCAGCGGCCGGGTCGGCCACGCCGGCCAGCCTCGTCAGCTGCACCGCGCGATAGGCCGCCTCCACCCCGACCGGCCGGGCCGCCAACGCCGCGAACGGCACCCGCACCACCGGCCCGCCGACGGCAGGCACCCGATCCACCGATCCGAACATGTGTTCGAGACTACCGCCTGGGTCCGACAGGCTGCGAACGCCATCCACAGGGCTGGTGCGAGGTAAGGCTGGCCTGCGTGACACACGCAACCGTGGCAAGGTTGAGACAGGAACAGAAATAGAGCACGATGGTGTTGTGAAAACAGTGCGAGACGTCGTTCATGACCCGGTGGCCACGCCGGGGACAGACGACCCGCACGCGGGCACCCGCGAGCGGGTGGCCCGGTCAATTCTCGAGAACGGGCCGTCCACGGCAGCGGCGCTGGGAGCGCGGCTCGGGCTCACTTCCGCAGCCGTGCGCCGGCACCTGGACACCTTGCTCGGTGACGGCATGATCGAGGCTCGGGAGCCCCGGGTCCACGGTCAGCGCGGACGGGGCCGTCCGGCCAAGGTCTTTGCACTCACCGAGGCCGGGCGCGACGCGTTCGAACAGGCGTACGACGATCTGGCGGTCAGCGCCATCCGGTTCCTCGCCGAGACCGGGGGTGAACGGCTCGTGGGCGACTTCGCCCGCCGGCGAGTCGGCGAGTTGGAGGAGCGATACCGCCACCTCGTCGGTGGCGCCGCTCCGGAGGAAAGAGTCATGGCCCTGGCGGAAGCGTTGTCGGAGGACGGGTACGCAGCGTCTGCCCAGGCATCGCCGACGGGGTCCGGCGAACAGCTCTGCCAGCACCATTGCCCGGTCGCCCACGTCGCCGAGCAGTTCCCCCAGCTCTGCGAGGCCGAGACCGAAGTCTTCGCGCGGTTGCTCGGCACGCACGTCCAGCGGCTCGCGACGATCGCCCACGGCGACGGCATCTGCACGACGCACATCCCGCGCGGCCCGGCGCTCACGATGTCGGACCGCGCTGTCACCATGACCGACGAGCACACCCCGGAGGGGATCTCTCGATGACCACCACCGCTCATCCCGAGCTGGAGGGTCTGGGCCGCTACGAGTACGGCTGGGCCGACTCCGACGCCGCCGGGGCGATCGCCCGGCGCGGACTGTCCGAGGAGGTCGTCCGGGAGATCTCGGCCTTGAAGAACGAGCCCGACTGGATGCTGCAGACCCGCCTCAAGGCGCTGCGGCTGTTCGACAAGAAGCCCATCCCCACCTGGGGTGCCGACGTGTCGGACATCGACTTCGACAACATCAAGTACTTCGTCCGCTCCACCGAGAAGCAGGCAGCCACCTGGGATGACCTGCCCGACGACATCAAGAGCACCTACGACAGACTCGGCATCCCGGAAGCAGAGAAGCAGCGCCTGGTGGCCGGCGTGGCCGCGCAGTACGAATGCCTTGACGGGGAATCCCGGGTATGGACCGCCAACCGTGGCCAGGTTCGCATCAAGGAGATCGAGCCCGGCGACCAGGTCTTCTCTTACGACGAGAACACCGAGCGGTTCGTTGTCGCTTCCGTACGTGCAGCCGCCCAGACCGATGTGCGCGAAGTCTTCGAGATCCGAGCGGGTGGGCGCCGGGTCAAGGCCACCGACAACCATCCCTTCCTCGTGCTTCGAGACGAGCGCAGGCCGGGCAGGCAGCGCGCCCGTTACGCGCTCTCCTGGGTGACTCTGGCCGAGATCAAGGTCGGCGACTTCGTCGCCGTTCCTCGCGGCATTCCGGAATTCGGGGAACCCCACCCGCTCCCGGCGGCACGAGGCGTGGCGACGCCACCAGAGACGACGGTCGACCTGCTGTGGCTGCTGGGTCTGTATCTGGGCGACGGCAGCATGCAGTCGGCGGGTCGAACGCACCGGATACAGTTCGCCGTCCCTGCGACGGACGAGACGCTGCGGGCCGAGATCGTCCGAGTCGTCGGCGAGCTGTTCGGACTCGAGGCGATCGCCGCGGACGAATACCGGCTGGTGGTCAACTCCAGGGCACTGGTCGAGTGGTTCTGGAAGCTCGGCCTTTCCGGAACGTCACACAGCAAGAACATTCCGGAATGGGTCTTCGGCTTGCCGGCAGACCAGCGGCTGGCGTTCCTCGGTGGCTGGGTCGACGCGGACGGCTATGTCCAGCCCGATCGGTCGGGCAGCGTCGTGCTCACGTGTGTCAGCGCACCGTTGATCGAGCATGCTGCCGAGCTTGCCGAGTTGTCAGGGCTGCGCGCGGGCGGACCGTGGGGCTTCACGCAGCCGCACCGGCACGCGCCGGAACGGATGGGCGGGGCATTCCGCATCGGTCTGACCGGCGACTTCGAGAAGCTCGGCTGCCGCAACCCGAAGCGCCTCGAGCGCTTCGGTCGTCGGGCCTACAGCCATTCGTTCAACGGCGCGCGCGGTACGACCATTCGGGCGCACGTCAACGATCATCTGGGCTTCGCCAGGGTCGAGTCGATCATGCCGATCGACGTCGCGCCGGTCTACGACATCGAGGTCGACGGGCCGCACAACTTTGTCGCCGAGGGCATGGTCGTCCACAACTCCGAGGTCGTGTACCACAAGATCCGCGAGGACCTGGAGGAGCAGGGCGTCATCTTCCTCGACACCGACACCGGATTGCGAGAGCACCCGGAGTTGTTCCAGGAGTACTTCGCCACGGTCATCCCGGCGGGCGACAACAAGTTCTCCGCACTCAACACGGCGGTGTGGTCCGGGGGCTCGTTCATCTACGTGCCGAAGGGCGTGAACGTCGAGATCCCGCTGCAGGCCTACTTCCGCATCAACACCGAGAACATGGGCCAGTTCGAGCGGACGCTGATCATCGTCGACGAGGGTGCCTACGTCCACTACGTCGAGGGATGCACCGCACCGATCTACTCCTCCGACTCGTTGCACAGCGCGGTCGTCGAGATCATCGTGAAGAAGGGCGCGCGCTGCCGCTACACGACGATCCAGAACTGGTCGACCAACGTCTACAACCTCGTGACCAAGCGGGCCACGGCGGCCGAGGGCGCGACCATGGAGTGGATCGACGGCAACATCGGCTCCAAGGTGACCATGAAGTACCCGGCGGTCTGGCTGATGGGCGAGCACGCCAAGGGGGAGACGCTCTCGGTGGCCTTCGCCGGCGCGGGACAGCACCAGGACGCCGGAGCCAAGATGGTCCACATGGCGCCGCACACGTCGTCGACGATCATCTCGAAGTCGGTGGCGCGCGGCGGTGGGCGCACCTCCTACCGCGGGCTGGTCCAGGTCATGCCGCGGGCCGAGCACAGCGCCAGCACGGTCAAGTGCGACGCGCTGCTGATCGACACCATCTCGCGCTCCGACACCTACCCCTACGTCGACGTCCGCACCGACGACGTGTCCATGGGCCACGAGGCGACGGTCTCGAAGGTGAGTGAGGACCAACTCTTCTACCTGATGAGCCGGGGGATGAACGAGGACGAGGCCATGGCCATGATCGTGCGTGGGTTCGTCGAGCCGATCGCCCGCGAGCTGCCGATGGAGTACGCGCTCGAGCTCAACCGGCTGATCGAGATGCAGATGGAAGGCGCGGTGGGCTGAGCCAGATGACCACGGTCGACGACCAGCGGACCACGACACAGCACGGCCTCGGCGAACACTCACACGGTGCGGGCACCGGCCGCGCCAACGGGCACGGCGGCAGTTCCCTGCACCGGTTCGCGTCCTTCGACGTCGGCGCTCACGACGTGCCGCGCGGGCGTGAGGAGGCCTGGCGGTTCACCCCGATGGCCCGGCTACGCGGGTTGCACATGGACACCGCGCTCGACGGGCACGACTACGAGATCACCGTCGATGCCGACCCGCAGGTCGGTGTCGAGACCGGCGATGCCGCCCATCCGTGTCGCGGGTCGTCGGGCTACGTCCCGAGCGACAGGGTCAGCGCTCGGGCCTGGGCCGAGGCCGACAGGGTGCTCAGCGTCACGGTGCCGCGCGGTGTCGCCGCGTCGAAGCCGACGATGGTGCGGCTGCGCGGGCTGTCGGCCGAGAAGGCAGCCGCCGGCCACGTCGTCGTGACGGCGGAGGCGTTCAGCCGGGGCGTGGTCGTGCTCGAGTACGACGGGTCGGCCACGTTCGCCGACAACATCGAGGTGGTCGTTCACGACGGCGCCGACCTCACCCTCGTCACCCTGCAGGAGTGGGTCGGCGACGCCGTGCACCTCTCCCACCACCACGTCAGGGTCGGGCGCGATGCCACCGTGAAGCATGTCGTCGTCACCTTCGGCGGCGACCTCGTGCGCACCGCGACGTCGCTCGACTACGCCGGCCCGGGAGGCAACGCCCAATTGCTCGGGATGTACTTCGTCGACGCCGGCCAGCACGTCGAGAACCGCCTGTTCGTCGACCACAACACACCGCACGCCCACAGCAACGTCGCGTACAAGGGCGCGCTGCAGGGCAAGAACGCCCACGCCGTGTGGGTGGGCGACGTCCTCATCAGGCCCGAGGCCGAAGGCATCACCACCTACGAGCTGAACCGCAACCTCGTGCTCACCGACGGCGCGCGGGCCGACTCCGTACCCAACCTGGAGATCGAGACCGGCGAGATCGTGGGCGCGGGCCACGCCAGCGCCACCGGCCGCTTCGACGACGAGCAACTGTTCTACCTGCAGGCGCGGGGAATCCCCGAGGACCAGGCCAGACGACTGGTCGTGCGCGGGTTCTTCACGTCCCTGATCAACCAGATCGGCGTGCCCGCGCTCACCGACCACCTCCACGCCGCCGTCGAGCGCGAGCTCGCCCTGCACGAGGCAGGCGCGGTGTGAGATGGCACGAGCCGCACGATGACTCTCCGAGCATTCGACCAGTGAGGCACCGACACCCATGAGCACGCTCGAGATCCGCGATCTGCACGTCTCGGTCGACACCGAGACCGGCGCCAAGGAGATCCTCCGCGGCGTCGACCTCACCATCCGGCCGGACCAGATCCACGCGATCATGGGTCCCAACGGATCCGGCAAGTCCACGCTGGCCTACTCCGTCGCCGGTCATCCCAAGTACACCGTGACCCGGGGGACGGTCACGCTCGACGGCGAGGACGTGCTCGCGATGAAGGTCGACGAACGCGCCCGGGCCGGGCTGTTCCTTGCCATGCAGTACCCGGTCGAAGTTCCCGGCGTGTCGGTGTCCAACTTCCTTCGCACGGCCAAGACCGCCGTCTCAGGCGAGGCTCCGAAGCTGCGCGCCTGGGTCAAGGACGTCAAGACCGCCATGGACGACCTCGCCATGGACTCCACCTTCGCCGAGCGCGACCTCAACACCGGGTTCTCCGGCGGGGAGAAGAAGCGCCACGAGATCCTCCAGCTCGAGCTCCTCGACCCGCGGGTGGCCATCCTGGACGAGACCGACTCCGGCCTCGACATCGACGCGCTTCGGGTCGTCGCCGAGGGCGTCAACCGGTTCCACGCACGCGGCGGCAAGGGCGTGCTGCTGATCACGCACTACACGCGCATACTGCGCTACATCAGGCCCGACTTCGTGCACGTGTTCGTCGACGGCAGGATCGCCGAGGAGGGCGGCCCGGATCTCGCCGACAAGCTCGAGACCGACGGCTACGTCAGCTACGCGGCAACGTCGGGCTGATCGCGCCGCGGCCCGCATCGAGAGGAGGTGGATGGTGTACGACCTGCAGAGCCCCCTGGACGTCGAGAGGATCCGCAAGGACTTCCCGATCCTCGACCGACGGCTGGCCGGCGGCCGGCCGCTGGTCTACCTCGATTCCGCCAACACCTCGCAGAAGCCGCGGGCGGTCCTCGATGCGCTGTCCGACCATTACGAGCGGCACAACGCGAACGTCGCACGCGCCGTCCACCAGCTCGGTGAGGAGGCCACCGCCGCGTACGAACACGCCCGCGACGCGGTGGCCGGGTTCATCGGTGCACCGTCACGCGACGAGGTGGTGTTCGCGAAGAACGCCACCGAGGCTCTCAATCTGGTGGCCCACACGCTGGCCAGCGGCCTGGCGGCGGACCCCCGGTACCGGCTCGGGCCGGGCGACGAGGTCGTCATCACCGAGATGGAGCACCACTCGAACATCGTCCCGTGGCAGCTCGCGTGCCAGCGCACCGGCGCCACGCTGCGATGGTTCGGGCTGACCGACGAGGGCCGGCTCGACCTCTCCGACCTCGACCAGCTCGTGACCGAGCGCACGAAGATCGTCTCGATGGTGCTCCAGTCGAACATCCTCGGCACGGTCAACTCGGTCTCTCCGGTCGTCGCACGGGCCCGCGATGTCGGTGCGCTGGTGCTTCTCGACTGTTCGCAGTCGGTGCCGCACGCGCCTGTCGACGTCACCGAGCTCGGCGCCGATCTGATCGCGTTCACCGGGCACAAGATGTGCGGCCCCACCGGTATCGGAGTGCTGTGGGGGAGGACCGAGGTACTCGACGCACTCCCACCGTTCCTCGGCGGCGGTGAGATGATCGAGACGGTCGCCATGGAGGGCTCCACCTTCGCGCCGATACCGCACAAGTTCGAGGCGGGCACCCCACCGATCGCCCAGGCGGTCGGGCTCGGCGCGGCGGTCGAGTACCTCAGCGGGCTCGGCATGCCCAAGGTCGCCGCACACGAGAAGGCGCTGACGACGTACGCGCTGCAGCGGCTCGGCGACATCGACGGGGTCCGGATCATCGGTCCACGGCTGCCGATCGCGCGCGGGGGCACGGTGTCGTTCACCCTCGACGGAGTCCATCCGCACGATGTCGGCCAGGTGCTCGACGAACGGGGTGTCGCGGTCCGGGTCGGCCACCATTGCGCACGTCCGGTGTGTGTGCGGTACGGAATACCCGCGACCACCCGAGCGTCGTTCTACGTGTACACGACCACCGCCGAGATCGACGAGCTGGTCGCGGGCGTCGAGCACGTGAAGAGGTTCTTCCGGTGATCACCGAGTCGCTGTACCAGGAGATCATCCTGGACCACTACAAGCACCCGGTCGGGCGCGGGCTGCGCGAACCGTTCGACGCCGAGGCCCACCACGTCAACCCCACCTGCGGCGACGAGATCACGGTCCGGGTCCGGATGGCGGACGACACCGTGGCGGACCTCTCCTACGAGGGGCAGGGCTGTTCGATCAGCCAGGCGTCGGCCAGCGTGCTCCACGAGCTCGTCTCGGGGCGCGAGCTGACCGAGGCCGTCGACCGGCACGAGGCGTTCGTCGCGCTCATGCAGGGACGAGGCACCGTCGAGCCGGACGAGGACCTTCTCGGCGACGGGATCGCCTTCGCTGGCGTGGCACGCTACCCGGCCCGGGTGAAGTGCGCGTTGCTGTCCTGGATGGCCTTCCGCGACGCGACCACACGGGCGCTGGCCGACGACGAGAGGGGCCACGATGACTGAATCCCCCGGAACTACGAGCACGACCTCCGTCGAGGACGTCACCGAGGCGATGCGCGACGTCGTCGATCCCGAACTCGGCATCAACGTCGTCGACCTCGGTCTCGTCTACGACATCGGGGTGGACGACACCAACGTCGCGATCATCGACATGACGCTGACCAGCGCCGCCTGTCCGCTGACCGACGTCATCGAGGACCAGACCCGCACGGCTCTGGACGGCCTCGTGCAGGACTTCCGCATCAACTGGGTGTGGATGCCACCGTGGGGACCAGACAAGATCACCGACGAGGGTCGCGAACAATTGCGCGCCCTCGGGTTCAACGTCTGAGCACGTGGCGTCGCTGCGCGATACCTCCACGCCGCCGACGGTCGTCTTCGACCTCGGCGGCGTCCTGGTCGACTGGGATCCTCGCTACCTGTTCCGGCGGCTGCTGGCGGACGAGGCCGCCGTCGAGCTGTTCCTGGCGCAGGTGTGTACGGCGGAGTGGAACGCCGCACAGGACGCCGGGCGGTCCTGGACCGACGCCGTGGCCGATGCGTCGGCGCGCTTCCCCGACCATGCCGAGTTGATCGCCGCATACGACGAACGCTGGCCCGAGACGGTGGGCGGTGAGATCGCGGGCTCGGTCGCGGTACTGCGTGACCTGCGCGAGCGGAGGATCCTGCTGTACGCGCTGACGAACTGGTCGGGTGAGAAGTTCGACCTGACGTTTCCCATGTTCGAGTGGCTGTCCTGGTTCGACGGGATCGTGGTGTCCGGACGCGAGCGCGTCGTCAAGCCCGACCCCCGGATCTTCGCCATCCTGATCGACCGGTACGAGCTCGACCCGTCGTCCACGATCTACATCGACGACGTCGAGGCCAACATCGACGCCGCCCGGGCCGCCGGTATGACCGGCGTGTTGTTCACCGGGCCGGACCGTCTGCGCTTCGACCTGCGAGGGCTCGGGCTGCTCTCGGGGGACGGGCCCCGACGGCCACCGGTCGCCGGTACGAGCGCGCATCTTCCGTAGACTCGAGGACCGAGGAGCATCCGTGGCGATCCAGCCGATCCGGCTGTTCGGCGACCCCGTCCTGCGGACCAGGGCAGAGCCGGTGGTCGACTTCGACGCCGAGCTCCGCCGGCTGGTCAAGGACCTGTCCGACACCATGATGGACGCGCCTGGGGTCGGGCTGGCCGCTCCCCAGCTGGGGGTGTCGCTGCGGGTGTTCACCTACGTCGTCGACGACGAGCTCGGTCACCTGGTCAACCCCGACCTGGACCTCTCCGCCGAGGAGCAGGACGGCCCCGAGGGCTGCCTGTCGCTGCCCGGCATCGAGTACGACTGCGTCCGAGCCGAGCGGGTCGTCGCCAAGGGCTTCAACGAGTACGGCGACCCTGTCGTCATCGAGGGCACCGACCTGCTGGCACGGTGCATCCAGCACGAGACCGACCACCTCGATGGCATCCTGTTCATCGACCGGCTCGACCGTGCGGCCCGCAAGGCCGCCATAAAGGCGATCCGGGAGGCCGAATGGGCCGGCGGCACGGTGCCGACAGTCAAGCTCTCGCCGCATCCCACGTTCGGCCGCGCACTGTAGGACGGCAGGATGCGGCGGTAACGGAAGGGTGCAAGGCAGATGCGGGTGCTGTTCGCAGGCACGCCGGACGTCGCCGTGCCGTCGCTGCGGGCGATCCTGGCGTCGCGGCACGACGTCGTCGCGGTGCTGACCCGACCCGACGCACCGGCCGGACGCGGCCGAACCCTGACGCCCAGCCCGGTGGCAACGGTGGCCGGCGACGCGGGTGTCGAGGTTCTCGCGCCGGTCCGCCCGCGCGATCCGGAGTTCCTCGCCCGGCTGGCCGAGATCGCGCCCGACTGCGCAGCGGTGGTCGCCTACGGCGGCCTGATCCCGCCCGCTGCGCTCGACATCCCCAAGCACGGATGGGTCAACCTGCACTTCTCCCTGTTGCCCGCCTGGCGGGGCGCCGCACCGGTGCAGCACGCCGTGCTTGCCGGCGACGAGGTCACCGGCGCCAGCACGTTCCGCCTCGAGGAGGGCTTGGACACCGGTCCGGTGTACGGCAGCGTGACCGAGGCGGTACGGCCCGAGGACACCAGCGGCGACCTGCTCGACCGGCTGGCCGGGTCCGGGGCTCGCCTGCTCGTGGCGACTCTGGACGGCATCGAGGACGGCGCGCTCGTGGCGACGCCACAGTCGAGCGACGGCATATCGTCGGCGCCGAAGCTGACGGTCGCCGACGCCGAGGTCCGCTGGACCGCGCCCGCGCTTCAGGTCGACCGCCTGATCCGCGCCTGTACGCCCGCGCCGGGCGCATGGACGACGCTGCGAGGATTGCGGCTGAAGCTGCGTCCGGTCAGTTTCGATCAGGCGACATCGGACTTGGCTCCCGGTGAGATCCGGAGCGACCGCGACGCCGTCCGAGTGGGAACCGGCAGTCATGCCGTGCGCCTGGGCGAGGTGCAACCGCAGGGTCGAACGGCGATGCCGGCCTCGGACTGGGCGCGTGGTGTCCGGCTCGAACCCGGTGAGAGTCTCGGCCGGTGACCGGTCGTCGGCGGCCCCGGGCCGATCCTGTCCGGAGTGCGGCGTTCGATGTGTTGCGCACCGTCGCCGAACGGGACTCGTACGCGAACCTGGTCCTTCCCGGACTGCTTCGGGACCGCGGGATCACCGGCCGCGACGCCGCCCTGGCAACGGAACTCACCTACGGCACGCTGCGCGGCCAGGGAACGTACGACGCCGTCCTGGGGGCGTGCCTGGACCGCCCGCCCGAGGCGCTCGACCCGCCGGTGCTCGACGTGCTGCGGCTGGGCGCCCACCAGGTCCTCGCCACCAGGATCCCGCCCCACGCCGCGGTGGACACGACCGTGGACCTGGCCCGGGCCAGGATCGGCGAGGGGCCGGTCACGCTGGTCAACGCAGTGATGCGTCGCCTGACGACACGCGACCTGGCGGGATGGATCGACCAGATCGCGCCCGCCGAGTCGACGGATCCGATCGCACGCCTGGCTCTGCGGCATGCGCATCCCGCGTGGGTCGTCCGAGCGTTCCTCGACTCGCTCGACGGTGACCGCACGCAGCTGGAAGCGGCGCTGGCCGCGGACAACGAAAGGCCGCAGGTGACGCTCGTGGCCCGCCCCGGTCGTGCCGGTCTGGCCGAATTGGAGGCCGCCGGGGCCCGGCCCGCGCGCTGGTCACGCTACGGCACGGTGCTCACCGAAGGCGATCCCGCGGGGATTCCGGCGGTGCGCGAGCGGCGGGCGGGCATCCAGGACGAGGGCAGTCAACTGGTGGCACTCGCGCTCGCTGCTGCGCCCCTGGAGGGCCCGGACCGCCGCTGGCTGGACATGTGCGCCGGCCCGGGCGGCAAGGCCGCTCTGCTGGCGGGTCTGGCCACCGATCGCGGCGCCACCCTGCTCGCCGTCGAGCGCCAGCCACACCGGGCCCGGATGGTGGAGAACGCGCTTCGCGGCGATGCCGGCAATCACCGGGTGGTCGTGGCCGACGCCACGCAGCCACTGCCGGGAGAGGATCCCTTCGACCGCGTGCTCCTGGACGCACCGTGCACGGGGCTGGGAGCCCTCCGTCGCCGTCCCGAGGCGCGATGGCGCCGCCGCCCATCCGACATCCCGACCCTTCGTGCCCTGCAGCTGGCGTTGCTGACGGCCGCGTTGGCCGCGGTGCGACCCGGTGGCCTGGTCGCATACGTCACCTGCTCACCGCACCTGGCGGAGACGTCGACCGTCGTCTCCGACGCGCTGCGACATCGGGTCGACGTCGAGCGCGTCGATGCGCGGCCGCTGCTTCCCGGCGTGCCGGAGCTGGGCGATGGTCCCGACGTTCAGCTCTGGCCGCACCGGCACGGTACCGACGCGATGTACCTCGCCCTGCTTCGCCGCCGGTAACCTGCCGTCCCGTGGCTGTGCAGATCGCACCGAGCATCCTGTCCGCGGACTACGCCAACCTCGAGGCCGAGGTCGCCCGTATCCACGACGCGGACTGGGTGCACGTCGATGTCATGGACAACCACTTCGTGCCCAACCTGACCATCGGTCTGCCCGTCGTCGAAGCGCTGCTCCGCACGACCGACCTGCCGGTCGACTGCCATCTGATGATCGAGCAGCCCGACCGGTGGGCGCCGGCGTACGCCGAGGCCGGAGTCGACAGCGTCACCTTCCACATCGAGGCGGCGGCGGCGCCGGTCCGGTTGGCCCGTGAGCTGAGGCGGCTCGGTGCCCGCTCCGGGATCGCCGTGCGGCCGGCGACGCCGGTCGAACCGCTCGAGGACCTCCTGCCCGAGGTCGACATGCTGCTCGTCATGACGGTCGAACCGGGCTTCGGCGGGCAAGAGTTTCTCGACATGTGCCTGCCCAAGATCCGGCGGGCCCGAGAACTGGTGTCGACGTCCGGACTGGACATCTGGGTCCAGGTCGACGGCGGGGTGTCCGCCGAGACGATCGGGCGCTGTGCCGAGGCCGGTGCCGACGTCTTCGTGGCCGGCTCGGCCGTCTACGAGGCTGACAACGTGTCGGCGGCGATCGACGAGCTTCGGACCCTGGCCGCGGCCGCCCCCTAGCCGATCGAGATCGGTACCCACCGAAGGGTTAGACTCCGCGCAGAACGATGCGTGCTCCGGGGTCGGTGAAACTCCGAACCGGCGGTGACAGTCCGCGACCCGGCCGTCGTCCCTCGCAGGGCAACGGCCGGCTGACCCGGTGGAACTCCGGGACCGACGGTGAAAGTCCGGATGGGAGGCAGCACGCGCGGGCGGCCACCGCGGCCGGGTGCACGAACCGCACTCGGTGCCCAGACCACCCGCCGCGCGGCGTCTCGCGCGAACCCTGGAGCCCGCCCGGCAGGGACGTGGAGGTCCGGGATGGCGAGCGCCGCGGAGGTCGCAGCGATGCGGCGCGCCCTCGATCTCGCCCGCAGCCCGGGCGTCCCTCGCGGGCCCAACCCGAGGGTCGGCTGCGTCCTGCTCGACGCGACCGGCGCGATCGTGGCGGAGGGTTACCATCGCGGCGCGGGTGGCCCCCACGCCGAGGTCGACGCGCTCGTCGCTGCCGGTGGGCGGGCCCGGGGTGCCACGGCCGTGGTCACGCTGGAGCCCTGCAATCACCTCGGCCGGACGGGGCCGTGCGCCGAGGCGCTGATCGCTGCCGGCATCGTTCGGGTGGTGTTCGGCCAGCACGACGCGAACCCGGTCGCCCGCGGTGGTGCCGAGGCCTTCCGCGCGGCGGGCGTCGACGTCGAGGGTGGCGTCCTCGCCGACGAGGCGCGCACGGTCAATCCGACCTGGACGTTCGCCGTGGAGCACGGCCGCCCGTTCGTCACGTGGAAGTTCGCCGCGACGCTGGACGGCCGCAGTGCGGCGGCCGACGGTACCAGCCGGTGGATCACCTCTCCCGAGGCTCGCGCCGACGTCCACCGCCTGCGGGCCGAGTGCGACGTCGTGCTCGTCGGCACGGGGACGGTGCTGGCAGACGATCCGCGCCTGACCGTACGTGGCGACGACGACACCGCCGTGCAGCGCGCCGTGCAACCGCTGCGGGCGGTCATGGGCTTGCGTTCGATCCCCGCCCGGGCGGCCGTCCTCGACGAGGCCGCGGAGACCGTCCACCTCGCCACCCGCTCCCCCGAGCGGGCTCTACGCGACCTGTTCGTGCGCGACCGCCAGCATGTCTGGCTCGAAGGCGGGCCGACCCTGGCCGGCGCGTTCGTGCACGCCGGTGTGGTCGACAGGGTCGTGGCCTACCTCGCACCCGCCCTGCTGGGCGCCGGTCCGGCGGCGCTGGCCGACGCCGGTGTGACGACGGTGAGCCGCGCCGTCCGGCTCGACATCGACGACGTCACCCGGGTGGGCTCGGATCTGAGGATCACCGCCCGACCCGAGAAGGGATGACCATGTTCACCGGAATCGTCGAGGAGGTCGGCGAGGTCGTCGCGCTCGTCCTGCGCTCGGGCTCCGCGAGGTTGACCCTGCACGGGCCCACGGTCACGGCCGACGCCGTCCACGGCGCCTCCATCGCCGTCAACGGTGTGTGCCTGACCGTCGTCGACACCGCTGACGGCTCGTTCACGGTCGACGTGGTGCGCGAGACCTTGGACCGGTCCACCCTGGCCGACCTCGGCGTCGGCGGCGCGGTGAACCTCGAACGGGCGGTCCGCCCCTCGGGCCGGCTCGGCGGGCACATCGTGCAGGGCCACGTCGACGGTGTCGGCACCGTGTACAGCCGCACGCCGGGAGACCGGTGGGAGGTCGTGCGGATCGGCCTCGACGCCGCACTGGCACGCTACCTGGTCGAGAAGGGGTCCGTGGCGGTCGACGGCGTGTCGCTCACGGTGACCGCCGTCGGCGACGACTGGTTCGAGGTCTGCCTGATACCCACCACGCTGTCGTCCACCACTCTCGGTCGCCGCCGGGTGGGTGACCGGGTCAACCTGGAGGTTGATGTGATCGCGAAGTACGTCGAGCGTCTGCTGGCCGGGCAGGTGGCTTGATGGACCAGTTGCCGTGGCTCCTCGATGCACGGCTGCACGTGCTCGGCTCGGAGATCCTCTGGCGCGAGATCGTCGGCAACGTGTTCGGGTTCGCGTCCGCCGTGGGTGGCATGCGGCGCAAGGTGTGGGCGTGGCCGGTCGGCATCGTCGGGAACATCCTGCTGTTCACCGTGTTCCTCGGCGGCGTCTTCGCCACGCCACAGGCCAAGGACCTCTACGGCCAGGCCGCACGTCAGCTGTTCTTCCTCTCGGTGAGCCTGTACGGGTGGTGGCGCTGGCACCGCAATGCCGAGACCGGTCCGGCGGTCCGGCCCCGCTGGGCGACCGGCGGCGAACGGCTGCGGCTCGGTGCGCTGGCCGCTGTCGGGATCGCCATCTGCTATGTCGTGCTCGACGCCCTGGACTCGTGGGGGCCGCTGGCCGACTCGTGGATCCTGGTGGGCAGCCTGCTGGCCACCTACAGCATGGCCCGGGGCTTCGTGGAGTTCTGGCTGGTGTGGATCGCCGTCGATCTCGTCGGCGTGCCACTGCTTCTGCGGGCCGGCTTCTACCCGTCGGCACTGCTCTACGGGGCCTACGGGGTGTTCTGCGTCGTCGGGTTCCTCGCCTGGCGGAGGGTCCAGTGGGCAGAGCCGGTGCCGCCGGACCGGATCGAGGTGAGCGCGTGAGCAGGGTCCGCCTCGACCCGGTCGAGCGGGCGGTCGCCGACATCGCGGCCGGCCGGGCCGTGGTCGTCGTGGACGACGAGGACCGCGAGAACGAGGGCGACCTGGTCTTCGCCGCCGGCAAGGCCACGCCCGAGCTGATGGGGTTCATGATCCGCTGGACCAGCGGCTTCGTGTGCGTCGGGGTCGAAGGTGCCACGCTGGACCGCCTGCACATACCGCTGATGACCCCGCACAACCGCGAGCGCATGCGGACGGCGTACACGGTGTCGGTCGACGCGCGCGACGGCATCACGACCGGCATATCGGCCGCCGACCGCTGCCACACGGTACGGGTGCTGGCCGACTCGGCCACCGAGTCGTACGAGCTCGTCCAGCCCGGCCACATCCTGCCGCTGCGCTACCGCGACGGCGGCGTGCTGGCCAGGCCCGGCCACACCGAGGCGTCGGTCGACCTGGCCCGCCTCGCGGGACTCACTCCGGCCGGAGTCCTGTGCGAGATCGTCAACGACGACGGCTCGATGATGCGGGCACCCGCCCTGCGTCGCTTCGCCGACGCGCACCGGCTCACCATGATCTCGATCGCCGACCTCGTCCGGTTCCGCCGCCGCCGGGAGAGCCAGGTCGTCCGGCTGGCGCAGACCCGGCTGCCGACCGCCCACGGGATCTTCCGCGCGCACGGTTACCGGGACGTGGTCACCGGGTCCGAGCACGTCGCCCTCGTCTTGGGCGACGTCGCCGACGGGGCGCCGGTTCTCGCCCGGGTGCACTCGGAGTGCCTCACCGGAGACACGTTCGGATCCCTGCGGTGCGACTGCGGGCCCCAACTGCGCGCCGCCATGGCGGCGGTGACCGCCGAGCGCCGCGGCGTCGTCGTCTACCTGCGCGGGCACGAGGGCCGCGGGATCGGGCTGGCCCACAAGCTGCGCGCGTACGAGTTGCAGGACGCCGGCCGCGACACCATCGACGCCAACCTCGACCTCGGACTGCCCGCCGATGCGCGCGACTACGGCACCGGTGCGCAGATCCTGGCCGACCTCGGCGTGCGGTCGCTGCGGCTGATGACCAACAACCCGGCCAAACTGGCCGGCCTCGAGGGCTACGGCCTGCGGATCGTCGATCGCGTTCCGCTGCCGGTGCACCCGCATCCGGAGAACATCCGCTACCTGCGGACCAAGCGCGACCGGATGGGTCACGCGCTTCCGCACCTGGGCGACGAGCTCGAGGGGAGTGCGACGTGAGCGGATCGGGCACACCCACCCTGACCCTCGACGGCGCGGAGCAGTTGCGGGTCGGCGTCGTGGCGGCGCTGTGGCACGAGCGCGTGGTCACCGGACTGCTCGACGGTGCGCTACGCGCGCTGACCGAGGCCGGGGTCCACGACCCGCTCGTGCTGAGGGTGCCCGGGTCCTTCGAGCTGCCGGTCGCGTGCGCCCGGCTGGCCAGGGCGCGGTACGACGCGCTGGTCGCGCTCGGGGTCGTGATCAGAGGTGGCACGCCGCATTTCGACTACGTGTGCCAGGCGGCCACCGAGGGCCTGGTCCGGGTCAGCGTCGAGACCGGCGTGCCGGTCGGCTTCGGCCTGCTGACCTGTGACGACGACGAGCAGGCGCTCGACCGGGCGGGCCTGCCGGGCTCGCGCGAGGACAAGGGCTACGACGCCGCACAGGCCGCGGTCGCGACGGTGCTCGCACTGAGCACCGCGTCCGCCTGAGGTAGCGAACCGTAGGCTGCCGGTGTGAAGACCTTCGACGGCCTGTGGGCCGAACTGTCGGCGAAGGTGGCGTCCGGCGCGGCGGCATCCGGCACCGTCGAGGCCGTGGGTCATGGCGTTCACCATGTCGGCAAGAAGGTCGTGGAGGAGGCCGCGGAGGCGTGGATGGCGGCCGAGCACGAGGGCGCCGAGCGGGCGGCCGAGGAGATCGCCCAGCTGCTCTACCACGTGCAGGTGCTCATGCTCGCCCGCGGGATCGGGCTCGACGACGTCTACGCGAAGCTCTAGAGGGATCGAAGCCATGTCCGAGGCACAGGCCGGCGCCCCGACGACCACATCGGTGCCGAACGGCGTTCTGCGGATCGCGGTCCCGAACAAGGGGCTGCTGGCCGAGCCGGCGGCAGCGATGCTGGCGGAGGCCGGTTACCGGCAGCGCGGCGACGGCGGGCGCGAGCTGGTTCTCGTCGACTCCGACAACAACGCGGAGTTCTTCTTCCTCCGGCCGCGCGACATCGCCGTCTACGTCGGGTCGGGAACCCTGGAGGTGGGCATCACCGGTCGCGATCTGCTGCTCGACTCGGGTGCTGCGGCCGAAGAGTTGCTGCCGCTCGGTTTCGGTACGTCGACGTTCCGCTTCGCTGCGCGTCCCGGGACTGCGGCCTCCGTCGCGGGGTTCGCCGGCATGCGGGTCGCGACGTCGTATCCCGGCCTGCTGGCGAAGTACCTCGCCGACGAGGGTGTCGACGCCCAGGTGATCCGGCTCGACGGGGCGGTCGAGACGGCCGTCCAACTCGGCGTCGCCGACGTCGTGGCCGACGTCGTCTCGACCGGGAGCACCCTGCGTCAGGCCGGCCTCGAACTCGTCGGCGAGCCGATCATGACTTCCGAGGCCGTACTGATCGCCCGGGCCGGTACGGAGCGGGCAGCAGGTGTGCAGCAGTTGCTCCGCCGGCTACAGGGTGTCCTGGTGGCCCGCCGGTACGTTCTGATGGACTATGACATCCGGGTCGAGCGGGTCGACGATGCGTGCGCGATCACACCGGGTATCGAGTCGCCGACGGTCTCGCCGCTGCACCGCGAGGGCTGGGTCGCGGTCCGTGCCATGGTGCCCCGCAGCGATGCTCACAAGGTCATGGACGAGCTGTGGGAGATCGGTGCCCGGGCCATCTTCGTCACCGACATCCACGCCTGCCGCCTCTGACCAGTCGGGAGCAAAGAGGCGGCTAGGACGCGGAGCCGAGTGCGGCCGGCACGAGGCTGCCGTTACCCCCCATGGCGCGCGCGGCGATCTTCCCAGCGATGTGCTCGGCGTCCCGGCCCATGCCCGGCAGCACCTCGGAGGACGCCGCGTACTGGAACGGCATGCCCACGAAGTACAGCCCGGGCTCGCCGACTACCACGCCGCGGTCGTGGACCGGTTGGCCGTCGTCGCCGAACACCGGCAGGTCGATCCACCCGAAGTCCGCACGGAACCCCGTGCACCAGATCACGCTGTCGACGTCGACGACACGCCCGTCCGCAACGACGGGCAGGCCGCCCACGGCGCCGGTCGTCCGCGGCACCATCTCCACACCCGCGGCCTGGAGATCCTTCGTCTTGGTCCGGATGAGGGGCGCTCCGTGCGCGATGAAGTTCGTCCGCGCCCGACGGCCCATCGGCGTCCGCAGTGTCAGCACGTGGTGGCCGACGAAGCGCACGACGGGGAAGACGAAGCGTGCCATGGCCGGGCCATGCTTGAACGGGATCTGGCCACTGGCGCGGCCCGACAACCAGGTACGGTGAGTGCGCGAGACCTCGAGCGCGATCTCCGCGCCGGAGTTGCCCGCGCCGACCACGAGGACGGCCCCGTCGCGCAGCTGGGCCGGGTTCCGGTAGTCGCTCGAGTGCAGCTGGACGATCTCTCTGTTCAGCTCCTCGGCGAACTCGGGGACACGTGGCGCCCGATTGGCCCCGGTGGCGACGACGACGTGATCGGCTTCGAGCCGCCGATCGCCGTACTCGACCACGTACCGCCCATCCCGCCGGGACAAGCCAGTCACCCTGACACCGGTTCGAGTCGGCATCTCGAAGCGGTCGGCGTAGGCCTGCAGATGGTCGGCCACCTCGTCTTTGGTCGGGAAGGAGTTCCCTGAGGCAGGGATGGGCCAGCCCGGCAGGCCGGAGAACTTCGCCGGCGTGAACAGGCGCAGCGAGTCCCAGCGGGTTCGCCACGAGTCGCCGATCCGTTGGTGCGCGTCGAGCACGACGAACGGCCGATCACGCCGAGTCAGGTGGTATCCGACGGCAAGACCTGCGGCGCCACCACCGACGATCACCGTCTCCTCGGTCTGCGATGTGTTCATGCCGCTCGACGCTAGGCGCGGACCGGCGCGGCGGCTTCGGGCGAATCGCCCAATGACGGCAGCGGACGGGAATGGGTAGTTCTGTGTAGCGCTCGCCCAGGGGTGTACAGCACGTACCAGAACAGCATCAGTCCGGTACTGACCAGGTAGAACGTGTGGAGTATCCACACCGGGCCGGCGGGCAGGTGGAAGACGTAGACCGAGTGGATCGCGTTGCCCACGTTCGCGAGCAGGATGTTGCCCAGGCTGTACGAGCTCAGGTCCTTCGTCCGAGCCGCCTTCACCAGCATGGGCAGCATGCTCGCGGCGAAGATCGTCGTCGATATCGCACCGGCGACGACGGGAAGGCTGAGGTCCATCGCCGCCTCCCCATCCCGTCGTCCGGATCTGCACACCGGTTAGGGCAGGACGCTATGAGGCCGGCGCCGTGACCGCGTCGGGAGAAGAGTGCATCTTCTCCACGTCCTTCGATTGGGTAATTCTGCGCAGAGGTGCCTAGACCAGGTCGTGCTGGTAGGCATACGCGGTGGCCGCCGACCTCGACGACAGTCCGAGCTTGGTGAAGATGTTGCTCACATGCCTCGCAACGGTCTTCTCACTGAGGAAGAGGTCGCCGGCGATCGCCCGGTTGGTCTTGCCTGCCGCCACGAGCCGGAGCACTTGCACCTCGCGCGCGGTCAGTCCGCCCGCGGCCGTTGCGTCTGCCCGCCGGGAGAGCTCGTCGAGTCGGGTGATGTCGGGCTCGGCGCCGAGCTGCTGGAATGCCCAGCGCGCCGCGTCCAACTCCATCAGCGCGGTGTCCTCGTCCCCGAGGTCCCGGCAGGCGCGGGCGATGTGCACCCGGGTCCGCGCAGCCTCGTACGGCGCCTCGAGGTCGTGCCACGCGGTCCACGCACCGCGGAGCACACCCAGGGCGGCACGCGGCTCGCCCTCGGCAAGCAGGACGGCACCCTCAGCACGTGCGGCCGTCGCGCGCAGTGGTGGCGAGTCGAAGTCAGCGGCGATCTCCGACAACTCGCCGGCAGCGCTCCTCGCAGCCGGGGTATCTCCGGTGGCGACGAGGATGTCGACGTACGCTCCGAGCAGCTTTGACCGGCTCATGGGGTCTTGGGCTTCGTCGACCGCGCGGCGAATCGTCGCGGCAGCGGCATCGAGCTGCCCCTGGGCGAGCCGAAGCTGTGCAAGTCCGGGCTGCGGCTGGCGACCCTGCCTGCTGGCCAGCCGGTAGTACTCCTCGGCCTCGGCGAACTCGCCACGAAGTCGGTGGAGCTCGCCCTGCTCGTAGTAGGCGGCGCCGATCGCCGGATGACCGGGCGACATCAGGAAGCGCTCGCACGCTCGTCTCGCCTCGTCGATCGCGTCCGGCCATTCACCATGTAGGACCATGATCTGCGTGCGGTGCACCAGGCACTGCCCGCTGTACGGGACCAGTCCCTGCTGCGACTCGCACCAGTGGGTCAGCGCGGCCGTCCACTCCTGCGCCCGGCGCAGGTCGGAGATCTCCTGACACGCCTCGATCACGCTGCAGTAGACGCTCCCGGCGACGGCTGGGGACACCTCGCCGGAGGTCACGGCAACCATCACCTCGTCGAGGAGCGAAAGACCTTCGACGATCTTGCCCATATGGAGCAGCGTGCGCCCCTGGCCGTGCCGGGCGAGATTGATCAGATCCCGGTCATCGAACCTGTCGCCGATGGCGGCGGCCTGGGTGAAGGTGGCATTGCCGGTCTCGTAGTCTCCGGCCATCGTGCTCTGGAACGCTGCCGGCAACAGCAGAAATCCCCGTTCCACACAGTCGCGCTCGCCGTCGTCGAGCAACCGGCGGGCCCGAGCCAGCCAACCACCGGCGCGGGCGAACTCGCCGCTGTTCATGAGGTTGAAGCCCAGCCAGAACGCACACCGTGCCGCTCGTTCCTCGTCGCCTGCGCTCACCAGGCCGTGATGCGCACGTTCCAACAGGTTCACACATTCGCCGTCCTTGCCGACCAGGTGAGCAGCCATGGCAAGGCGCTCGAGATCCTCGGGCTCCAGGGCCGCCTCCCGGTCCGCTTCCGACAGGTGGGCATAGGCGTCTACCCATCGGCGCCGAGAGATGGCTATCCGGCCCTGGTCGAGTGCGTCGGCCGTCGTCATCGACCCTCCCCACCGCGCAGAGCTGTCGAGCGGCCGCCATCGGGGTCGCCCGGCGCATGAGCAACGTACCGCCGTCGCTCCCCTCGAGCACCCGGCCGGGCACTGCGCGGGCCGCCCGCGGGGACGTAGCGTAGGTGCATGGATCTCCCCGAGTCCCCGGCCGAGCTCGCGACCAGGCTCGACACCGTGGACTACCTCGCCGACGACGGCCTGGCCACGGCGGCGTTCCTGGCCCTGCGGATGGGGCGCCCGCTGTTCGTCGAGGGGGAGGCCGGCGTCGGCAAGACGGCGCTGGCGCAGGCCCTGGCTGACGCTCTGGGCGCGCCCCTGATCCGCCTGCAGTGCTACGAGGGCCTGGACGCGGCCCAGGCGCTCTACGACTGGGACTTCCCGCGACAGTTGCTCCACCTCCGCGCCGCCGAGGCGGTGGGCGTCGACGACGCCGAGCAACTCGAGCACGAGCTCTACGACCGCCGCTTCCTGGTGGCCCGGCCACTGCTGCAGGCCGTCGAGGCGAGCACGGCCGAGCGTCCCGCCGTGCTGCTGGTCGACGAGGTCGACCGCGCCGACGACGAGTTCGAAGCCTTCCTCCTCGAGGTGCTGGGCGACTTCACCGTGTCGATTCCCGAGATCGGGACGATCCGCGCGGAGCACCCGCCGGTCGTCGTCGTGACGAGCAACCGCACCCGTGAGGTCCACGACGCGCTCAAGCGCCGCTGTCTCTACCACTGGCTCGACCACCCGGACTTCGAGCGCGAGGTGGCCGTGATCCGCCGCCGCATCCCCGGCGCCGACCAGCGGCTGGTGTCCGACGTCGCCCGCGCGGCTCAGCGCCTGCGCCGGATGGACCTGGTCAAGCCGCCCGGGCTGGCGGAGTCGATCGACTGGGCGGCCGCACTCGCGACGCTGGGCGCAACCGGGCTCGACCGTGACCTCGCCGCCCGGACGCTGGGTGCCGCCGTGAAGTACCGCGAGGACCAGGAGCGCGTGCTCGCGGCCGTGGGTGACGGCGGGTTCACGTGAGCAGCGCTTTGCCGGCGCTGGTCGGATTCGCCCGGACACTCCGCGCGGCCGGCGTCCCGGCCGGCCCGGCGCGGGTCCACGCGTGGGTCGAGGCGTTGGGTCACCTGGACGCCGACCAGACCGCCGACGTCTATTGGTCGGGCCGGTTGACCCTGTGCGCCTCGCCCGAGGAGCTGGCCGCGTTCGACTCCGCCTTCGGCGCCTTCTTCGGCGACGCCCCGGTGCGGCGCGTGCGGCGACCCGTGGTGACCGTGACGCTCCCCGTCGCCGTGCCCGCCGACGACGTCCCGACCGGAGAGCCCGGCGACGGGCCCGACGTGTCGGCCGTGACGGCCACGGCGAGCCGGGCCGAGGTCCTGCGCCATCGTGACCTCGCGGAGCTGTCGGCCGCCGAGCGGGCCGAGATCAGCCGGCTGCTGGCGGCGCTGCGCCCGTCCGGTCCGGCCCGCCGGACCCGTCGCCGGCGGCGCGACCACCACGGTGAGCTCGACGTCGGTCGAACGGTCCGAGCCATGCTCCGCCGCGGCGGCGAGCCGGCACGCCTGCATCACCGCTCCCGCACCAGCACGCCGCGCCGGCTGGTCCTGCTGGTCGACGTCAGCGGGTCGATGGCCGCCTATGCCGACGGTCTCCTGCGCTTCGCCCACGCCGCGTGCCGGCGACGCCGGTCGACCGAGGTCTTCACCATGGGGACGCGGCTGACCCGGATCAGCCGCGAACTGCATGGTCTCGACGCCGACGCGGCGCTGATCGCCGCGAGCGCAGCCGTCCCGGACTGGAGCGGCGGCACCCGGCTGGGCGAGCAGCTCAAGGCCTTCCTGGACCGCTGGGGCCGGCGGGGGATCGCGCGTGGTGCCGTCGTCGTGGTGGCGAGCGACGGCTGGGAGCGGGGCGACGTGAGCCAGCTCGCCGAGCAGATGCGGCGGCTGCGGCGGCTCGCCCACCAGGTCGTGTGGGTGAGCCCGCATGCGGGCAAGGACGGATTCGCCCCCGAGACCGCCGGCCTGCGCGCGGTCCTGCCCTCGGTGGACGTGCTCGTGGCGGGGCACACCCTCGACACGCTCGAGGACCTTGCCGACCTGCTCTGCCGGGAGGATGCCCGTGCGTGACGTCTTGGATCGCCTCGTGCAGTGGTGGACGGACGGGGAGCGGGTCGCTGTCGGCACGGTCGTCAGGACCTGGAGCTCGGCGCCGCGACCGCCCGGTGCCGCGATGCTGGTCGGCCCCGGTGGCGAGGCCGTGGGCAGTGTCTCGGGCGGCTGCGTGGAAGGAGCCGTCTACGAGGTCGCCGAGCGGGTGCTGAGTGGCGATGCCCCGAGCCTGGAGCACTACGGGGTCAGCGACGACGACGCCTTCGCCGTGGGCCTGACCTGCGGCGGCACGATCGAGGTGTTCGTCGAGGCGATCGACCCGCGGTCGTTCCCCGGCCTGGCCGCGCTGGCCGACGACGTCGAGCGGCGGCGGCCCGTCGCGGTGGCGACCGTGGTGAGCGGTCCGGGCAACCTCGGTGCGCACCTGGTGGTACGACCGGACACGAGGCAGGGGTCGCTGGGGTCGGACCGCCTCGACGACGCCGTCACCGACGACGTCCGGGGCATGCTCGACCAGGGAATGACGGGGATCCGGCGCTATGGCCCGCACGGCGAGCGACGCGGCGACGAGCTCGGCGTGTTCGTCCAGTCGTTCGCCCCGCCGCCGCGGATGCTGGTCTTCGGCGCCATCGACTTCGCGGCCGCGGTGGCCAGGATCGGAGCGTTCCTGGGCTACCACGTGACCGTGTGCGACGCCCGGGCCGTGTTCGCCACGCGGGCCCGGTTCCCCGACGCGGACGACGTGGTCGTGCGGTGGCCGCACGAGTACCTCGCCGAGACCGTGGTCGACGACCGCACGGTCATCTGCGTTCTCACCCATGACCCCAAGTTCGACGTGCCCCTCCTCGAGGTGGCCCTGCGGACCCCGGCCGCCTACGTCGGGGCGATGGGGTCGCGACGGACCCACGACGACCGGCTGGCCCGGCTTCGCGACCGGGGCCTGTCGGACAAGGAGCTGGCCCGGCTGGCGGCCCCGATCGGGCTGGACATCGGCGCGCGGACGCCCGAGGAGACCGCCGTGTCGGTCGCGGCCGAGATCGTCTCCGCACGGTGGGGCGGCAGTGGACGGCCGCTGTCCGAGACCGACGGGTCGATCCACCGCGAGCACCCGGCGTGACCGTCGCCGGTGTCGTCCTCGCTGCCGGCGAGGGCCGGCGCTTCGGCGGCCCGAAGGCCGTGGCTCAGGTCGCCGGCGAGCGGCTGGTCGACCGCGCCGTCCGGCTGGCGCGCGAGGGCGGCTGCGACCCGGTCGTCGTCGTCGCGGGAGCCGTCCCGCTCGACGTCGCCGGCGCGGAGGTCGTCGACAACCCGGACTGGGCCAGCGGCATGGGCTCGTCGCTGCGCGCGGGACTTTCGGTCCTTCCGGCGGCGGCAAACGCGGCCCTGGTCCTTCTCGTCGACACCCCGTGGCTCGGACCTGGATCGGTCC
This sequence comes from Jiangellaceae bacterium, assembly GCA_035656095.1. Classification (GTDB taxonomy): domain Bacteria; phylum Actinomycetota; class Actinomycetes; order Jiangellales; family Jiangellaceae; genus DASRTE01. Next base: position 27,024 of record DASRTE010000006.1, on the reverse strand, counting down.
GGCGCCTATTGGCGGCGCATCGCGGCGGGGCTCGGCTGGCGGTCGCCACCTATGAGGGGGAGCGCGGACATCCGGTGCTGCTCGGCCGCGACCACTGGCCGGGCATCACCGCCTCGGCCCAGGGCGACAGCGGCGCCCGCGCGTACCTCGCGAGCCGCCCGGACGAGGTCCTCGAGGTGGACTGCACGGGAACCGGCGAGCCGACCGACGTGGACCTCCCGACCGACGGCGTCGTTCTCCCGCCCGAACGGCGTCGCTAACATCGCGCCGTGGTCGAGCCGCTGGTCCTCGCGCTGATCGTGTTCGCCGGGATCTACACGGTCATGGCGCTGGGGGCGGCGGTGGTCGGTCGGAACCCGCGCGAGTACGTGGTCATCGCGTCGACCGGCCTCGAGATCCTCGTGGTGGTGCAGGTCCTGATCGCCGTCATCATGCTCATCGGCGGCGACCGGCCGGACGAACTGGGCACGTTCATCGGGTATCTCGTGGTGGCTGTGCTGCTGGTGCCGATCGGCACGCTGTGGGCGTTGGCCGAACGCTCACGATGGGGACCGGCCGCCCTGGCCGTCGCATGCTTCGCGCTGCTCGTCGTGGTCGTCCGGCTCGACGACCTGTGGAGCACGGTCGGTGGCTGACCGGCGGCCCACCTACAGCGGCCCCGGCCGGCTGCTGGTGGCCGTCTACGCCGTCTTCGCCGTCTCGGCCAGCGCGCGAGCGGGCGTGCAGATCGTCAACCATTTCGACGACGCGCCGGTCGCGTACATGCTCTCGGCGTTCGCCGCCGTCCTCTACATCGTCGCGACCGTCGCCCTGGCGCGGTCCGGCCCGACGGCACGGCGGGTCGCTTTCGTCGCGTGCACAGTCGAACTGACCGGAGTGCTGGTCATCGGGACCGCGAGCGTGATCTGGCCCGATGCATTCCCGGACGAGACCGTGTGGTCGGCCTATGGCCGTGGGTACGGGTTCGTCCCGCTCGTCCTGCCCGTCCTGGGGTTGCTGTGGCTGCGACGGTCAGGCGGCGCCCGGCAGCGGCGGCGCGGCCAGGGCGAGCGCGTCTAAGGCCAGCACGAAGCACTGCGCGGGTGGGGTGACCAGGCCGGCGCCGACCTGACCCGTGCCGGCCACCCGTCCGGCCATCCCGGTGTTGATCTGCGGGAGCACACCGGTCTTGACGACGGCGGCCACGTCGATTCCGGTCGGAGCGCCGCGGAAGTCGAGGATGGGCAGGGCGAAGGCGGGGTTCTCGCCGACCGTGATCTCGTACATCAGCCGGGTCGTCCGGAGCGCGTCGGGAACCGTACCCCCGACGAAGCGGACGATCGCCGGTGCGGCGGCCATCACCAGACCGCCCAGACCCATGGTCTCGGCGATCGCCGAGTCGCCGATGTCGGGGTTGGCGTCTTCGGGACCGTACGACCCGAGGAACAGGCCGTCGGGCACCAGAGCCGGTCCGGTGAACCAGCGATCGTCGAGGCCGGAGACCTGGATGCCGAAGTCGGTGCCGTTGCGCGCCATCGTCGTGACGACGCTGCTGCCCGGGATCCCGGCGGCCGCAGCGGTCTGGAGCTTGCCGGCCGGCATGACCAGGTTGAGGAAGAAGTGGTCGTTGCGCGCGACGAAGCGCACGACGTCCGCGAGGTGCGCCGGGTCCGCCGCTTCGACCAGATCGGGCATGAGCTCGCGCAGGAACATCAATGTGCCGGCGCGGTTGCGGTTGTGGCCCTCGTCGCCCATCTGGACCATCTGGGCGATGATCGCCTTCACATCGAGCGGGCCATGCCTGACGACTGCGGCCCGAAGTGCCGGGCCCAGCACGGAGCCCATCCATCGCAACCGCTCGATCACGTCGGGGGAGTAGGCGCCGTAGCGGAGGACCCGGCCCAGGCCCTCGTTGAGCGAGCACCACGCGGTACCGCCGCTGACGGCGTCGCGCAGCTCGAAGACCCACATCGACGGTGAGATGACCCCGGCCATGGGACCGACGGCGCCGCGGTGGTGGCACGGTTCGAGGTGCACGCCGCCACGCGCGAGCGCCGTCTCGGCCTCCTCGGCGTTCGCGGCCAGGTCTTCGAGGAGCATGGCTCCGACCAGGGCGCCGCGCAGTGGCCCCGACGCCCGCTCCCACTCGATCGGCGGGCCGGCGTGCAGGAACTGTCCGGGTCCGATGCCGAGAGCCTCGCGGGCCGGACGGACGTCGACCAGCTCGGCCGACGCGCTCAGCATGGCGGCGAGCGCCCGGTCGTTGGCGGCGCCGCGACGGGGATCGGCCATCACCACGGTCAGGGTGTCGTCGCTGCCGGGCAGCGGAGGTCTCCAGTCCACCGGCGTGACGTCGACCGCCTGTGCGGCGAGCGCGTCGGCGAACAGGTCGACGCCGGCCGTGACCACGCGCGGCTCGACCGACAGGTCCACCGCTCAGCCCTCCACCAGGTCGACGGCCGTCCGCGCGGCCGCGGCATTGGACAGGTGGACCGACGCGCCCGCCGACTGCAGCGTCTCGGCTTGGCGGACCAGATCCTGCGGGTCGGCCGCCGTTCCGACCAGCGACACCAGCACGGCGAGATCGCGGCCGACGTCGGCCGCCGAGTCCCGTGCCCTCCGGATCGCCGGGCCGAGCTCCGCCGCCGGATCGGGGTGAGCGCCGTGGCCGAGGACGACGTCGAGGAGCACCACCCCGCAGGTCGGGTCGGTGCCCTCCTCGACGAGCCGCTGTGCCCGCAGGCTGTTGTCGATCATCGGATGGGGGCGTCCGCGGGTGAGACGATCGTCCCCGAAGTCGATCATGAGGTGACCGTCCGCGCGGAGGTCGTCGGGAAGCCGCCAGTCCGGCTCGAGCGGGATGTTGGATCGCACCGGCCCGAGTCGGGTGCTGGCGATCAGCATGGCCTCGTCGCAGAGCGTGCCGCCGGCGAACAGCCCGCGCAGGGCGCCGGCCCGGGGTCGGGAAGGTTCGGGGGTCGGCCAGACCTGGGGGTCGCGCCAGGACAGGCCGAGTCCGCGAACCACGCGCTCGGCAGCGTCGGTGAGGGTCGGCTGACCCGGTCCGAGCAGGGCGAGGTCGACCGGTAGCCCGAGCTGCGACGCCCGCAAACGGACGTGTGCGGCCACCTCCGCGGCCGGGGGCTTGGAGACGACGATGACCCGTTCGGTGGCGGAATCGGCGGCCAGCAGGTCGAGCGCGGCGAGCGTCGATGCGGCCCCGACCTCGGCGAACAGATCGCGCCCGCCTACTCCCAGGCAGTGGCTCACCCCGACGCCGGCCGCGTCCAGAAGGCACATGAGCTGCTGTGCCCCTGTACCCGACGCCGCGACCACGCCCACCGGGCCGGGGCGGACGACGTTGGCGAAGCCCAACCCGACACCCGCGACGACGGCCGTGCCGCAGTCGGGTCCCATCACCAGCAGGCCGCGCCGGGCGGCTGCATCCTTGAGGGCGATCTCGTGCGCGAGCGGCACGTTGTCGCTGAAGATGACGACGTCGAGTCCGGCGTCGAGGGCCTCGAAGGCGTCGGCGGCCGCGTAGCTTCCCGGCGTCGAGATCAGCGCCAGTGTCGCGCCGTGCGAGGCAGTGCGGATCGTGCGCGGCGCCGGCTCACCGGTTCCGTCTCCGCGCGGCTCCTGTCGCTCGGCCAGGATGACGTCGACCTGCCGGACGGCGGCGCTCAGCGCGTCGTCGTCGACCGCCTCGACCGCCACCACCATGTCGTTGGCGGATGCGCCGCCGGGCGCCGAGAACCCCATGCCGGCCAGCAGTTCGAGGTTGAGCTCGGTGGCCATCGCGACGAGTGCCGCGACGACCCCGGGCTGCGCCCCGACGCGCTGGCTGACCTGCATGAGACTCACCGAGTCGCGGTACGCGCCAGGGCGGACCTGCAGGTGCCGGCTCACTCCCGAGCCCGGCGTGCCGTGGCGACGGCCAGGAGCACGCCGTGACCGAGTGCGGTGCCGGAGCTGTGACCGACCATGACCAGTCGGCGTACGGCAGCGCCGACGTCACCGCGGCCGTCGAGCGCTGCGATGAGCCCGGCGAGCTCGGGCACGCACTCGCCTCGGCTGGCATGCACGAGAAGCGCTGCCGAGACGTGTGTCGTCTGGGTGGCCGCCACCTGCCCGATGGCCCGGGCGAGCCGGTCGGCGCGGGGGTCGCCGAGTGCCCGCAGTGTGACCAGGACACCTCCGAGCAGGTCGTCACCCGCAGGCGTCAGCCCGGAACCCCGTCCGACCAGTGCCGCTACGGCGCCTGGCAGGCGTCTGCCGCACAGCCACGCCGCCAGCAGCGGGACCGCCGCCGCGACGGTCGGCTCGAGCGGGTCGAGCAGACCACGCGCCCCGTGAGTGCGTGCGGCGACCTCGGGCCGTAGGTCGAGTCGCGGGCGAAGCGGCCGCCACCAGCGGCCCACGCCGAGCCAGGTGTCGCCGAGCTCGACGCCGCCGTTGCCCACCAAGGCACGGCCGAGATGGGTCGGAAGCGGTCCGGGCAGCACGAGCGAGGGCGGCAGGCGGACCGCCTCGGGAGTGCAGATGCACACGAGCGGGACCCGGTCGTCGTCGGCCACCACGTGGACGGCGGTGCCCAGGGTCCCCACGACCCGGGCCGCCCGGGCCGGACCCTCCAGGAGCGGGGCCAACACCGTCGAGGCCGCCGCGAGCCTGGTGGTCGTGGCGGCGCGGGTCGGCGCGAGCGTGTGGACCGGCAACCGATCCTCCCGGTGAGGTTTCTCGGACGCTAACGGGACCGGTACCGTCCTCCGCATGGGGAATGTTGCCGATCCGGCCGCGCAGACTCACCAGGAATTGCCAGCCGAACGGCCCGCCGCTCGCTTGGCATCGGAGGTCACGGTCCGCGAGGTGCTCGGCATGTCCGCCATGAACGGCGCCCGTCTGCTCGCCGGTGCCTCGGGCCTCGAGCGGGTCGTGCAGCGTCTCAACGTCATGGAGGTGCCCGACGTCCTGCCCTGGGTGAAGGCTCACGAGTTGCTGCTCACGACCGGCTACCCGGTCCGGTCGACGCCCGATGGCGTCCCGGCACTGCTGGCGGCCCTCGACGATCGCGGCCTCGCCGCGGTCTGCATCAAGCTCAACCGATACCTCGACACCCTTCCCGACCAGGCGCTGGCCGTCGCGGACGAGCGTGGCTTGCCGCTCATCCAGCTTCCCGACGGCGTCGGCTTCGACGACATCCTCAACCAGGTGCTCACCGAGGTGCTCAATCGTCAGGCCGCACTGCTCGAACGCAGCGAGGAGGTGCACCGGGCGCTCGTGGCGGTCGTGCTCGACGGTGGCGGCCTGCCCGAGCTGGTATCCGAGATGGCCGTGATCCTGGGTGCTCCCGTCCTCGTGACGACCGCGGACGGCCGGGTGCTGGCCGAGGGCGGCGAGAGCGGTGAGCTTGCGGCGTTGCGGACGACCTCGTGCTTCGACCCGTCGGGCCGTTTTCTCACCGAACGTGAACCGCGTGGGGTTCACCGGCACGACTCCAGCGGGTGGCACGCGGTCGTTCCCGTGGTGGCAGGGAAGTTCGACCACGGGCGCATCGCCAGCTTCTCGCGCGATCGGCCACTGGACGAGCGCGACCTGCACGTGCTCGAGCGGGCCGCCACCGTGGCCGCGCTGGCCGTGACCAAGCAGTTGGCCGTCCGCGCGGTCGAGGGTAAGTATCGCGGCGACTTCCTGCGCGACGTGCTCTCCGATCGCGCCGGAGGCCGGGATCGGGTCGTGGCGCACTGTCAGTCGCTGGGGTGGGATGTCGACCGGGCGCAGGTCGTGGTCGTGGCCGAGCTGGATCCGGCCACGGTCCTGGCGCAGCAGCCGGGTCCGGAGCTCCGTCCGGTCCAGGAGCGGTTCGCCGCGGCCTGGGAGGGAGCGGTACGGGTGCGCGACCCTGCGGCACCCGTGGTCGGCTTCACCCAGGAGGTGGTGGCGCTGCTCGCCGTCCCGGCCGGCGCAGACCCGGACCGGATCGTTCGCGACGTCGTACGCGAGGTCTCCGGGGACGGCGGTGGTGGGCGGCGGCCGTTCGCCACGGGGGTGAGCCGGGTCGTCGAGGACCCCGAGCAGATCCCCGAGGCCTACGAGCAGGCACGGCGCGCGGTGCACGTGGGACGCCAACTCCACGGCACCGGTGCGGTCGCCCACTTCGACACGCTGGGCACGTTCCGGTTGCTGAGCCTGGTGCGCGATCCGGCCGAGTTGCGTGGGTTCGTCAGCGAGACTCTGGGCGATCTGGCCACTCAGGACGACCCGGAGGCCGCCGACCTGCGGCGCACGCTGCAGGTGCTGCTGGACACCAACCTCAACGTCGCCGAAGCCGCCCGCCGGCTGTTCGTGCACTACAACACACTGCGCTACCGCATCGGCAAGCTCGAGCGAATGCTCGGTCCGTTCGCCAGTGACCCCGACCTGCGGCTGGACCTCGCCCTGGCCCTCAAGGTTCTCCAGATGCGCGGCATCTAGCCCAGGACGCAGGTCCCGAACCGATTGCCCTGCCGTCCGCGGCCGCTTCGTCAGAAGTTGCCGATGCTGACCCCGCGAGGTACCCCTAAGTTGCCGCCAGACTGATCAGCGTTGCGTCGCTCTCCCGAAGGGGCCCTGCATGGCGCTCGCTTGGAAGGTGGTCCACGGCGGGAAGACCCCACCACCCGGTGAGGTGGTCCACCCCGACGAGTTCGTCGAGGACACCAGTCGCGCCGACGAGGGGGTCGAGGACGACCTCGACGACAGGACGGACGAGCGCTAACGGGGGCCGAACGCGGGGGCCGTGCGCCGAGGGGCCGTACGGCCCCCGCGGCGCGCCTGACCCGCCCCGGACTCGGGACGCCAGGCCAGGCAAGGGAGGATGCGACTCGTGAAGCCGTCGCCGTTCGTCTACCACCGGCCGACGACGCTCGACCAGGTCCTCGAGATCCTCGCGGAGGTCGGAGCCGACGGCAAGGTCCTGGCCGGTGGCCAGAGTCTGATCCCGTTGATGTCCATGCGCCTGGCCGCGCCGGCGCACCTGGTCGACATCAACCACGTCGACGGTCTCGACCGGGTCGAGACCGAGCGCGACGGTGTCCGCGTGGGTGCCACGGCGCGCCACGCCGCGGTCGAGCGCAACCCGGCAGCGTTCGCCGCCGTTCCGCTGCTGCGGCAGGCGCTCGTCCACGTCGCACACCCCACGATCCGCAACCGCGGGACGACGGTGGGCAGCCTCGCGCACGCCGACCCGTCCGGTGAGATGACGGCGGTGCTGGCCCTGCTCGGCGGGACCGTGACCCTGGCCGGCCGCGGGAGCGAGCGGACCGTCGGCGCCGCGGACTTCTTCCAGGGTCCGCTGGAGTCCGCCGTGCGCCCGGACGAGGTGGCGGTCGAGGCCTTCTTCCCGGCGCCGGACGGCCGCACCGGGTCGGCCTGGGCCGAGGTGTCGCGCCGGCACGGCGACTACGCCGTGTGCGGGGTGGGTGCTCTGGTGACCCTCGACGACGACCTCAGGGTCACGGCGTCCGTCGTCGGCCTGATCTCCGTGGGCCCCACGCCGGTGGTCGTCGACGTCTCCGACGCGCTGGCCGGCCAACCCCACGACACCGCCGACGTGGTGGCCGCCGGCGCGCTCGTACGCGCCGCCGTCGACCCCGAGCCCGACATCCACGCCACGGCCGAGTACCGGCGGCACCTGGCCGGCGCCCTGACGGAGCGGGCACTGCGGGACGCAGCACGTGCGGCCGGCGCCTCGGTGGACGGCGGTGACGCATGACCGAGGGGCATCAGGTCGCACTGACCGTCAACGGCATTCCCCGCGCTGCCCACGTGCCGGCGCGCCGCCTGCTCTCCGACTTCCTCCGCCACGACCTCGGCCTCACCGGGACCCATGTCGGCTGCGAGCACGGCGTGTGCGGTGCCTGCACCGTTCTGGTCGACGGCCGACCGGTGCGGTCCTGCCTGCTGTTCGCCGTGAGCGTCGACGGCGCGTCGGTCACGACCGTCGAGGGTTGCTGCGAGCCCGACGGCTCGCTCGGACCGGTCCAGCAGGCGTTCTGGGACTGCCACGGCCTGCAATGCGGGTTCTGCACGCCCGGCTTCGTCACGACGATCACCGCCTACCTCGACGAGAACCCGGAGCCGACCGAGGACGAGGCCCGCGAGGCTATCGCGGGGAACCTCTGCCGCTGCACGGGCTACCAGAACATCGTCGCCTCCGTCCTGCGAGCGGCCGACCTACGCCGCGGGGTGCGGGCATGAGCACGCGCACGATGGGCGAGCCGGTCGCCCGCCGGGAGGACCCGAGGCTGCTGTCCGGTCAGGGTCGCTTCCTCGACGATCTCGGTCACGGTGCGCTGGCCGTCGCGTTCGTTCGCAGCCCGCATGCCCACGCGAAGGTCGTCGACATCGACGTGACCGGTGCCCTCGACGTCGACGGCCTGGTGGCGATCTACACCTACGACGACCTCGCCGGCCCGCTGGCCGAACCGCTCCCGCTGCTGATTCCGCACCCGACCCTGACGCACAGCCGGACGCCATACGCGCTGGCCAGGGACGAGGTGAACCACGTCGGCGAGGCTGTGGTCATGGTCGTGGCCGCCGACCGCTACCTGGCCGAGGACGCCTGCGACCGCATCCGGGTGGACTACGACGTGCTGCCGCCGGTCGTCGGCATCGAGGCTGCCCGAGCGGCCTCGCGTCTGGTCCACGACGACGTGCCCGGCAACATCGCCGCCACGATGGTCCAGGAGAACGGCGACGCCGCCGCGGCGATCGGGGTTGCGCCGCACGTGCTCGAGCTCGACTTCGCCATCGAGCGCAGCGCGTCCACGCCGCTGGAGGGCCGGGGTGTCTACGCGCGCTGGGACGCCGCCGACGCCAGCCTGCGCGTGTACTCCTCGACCCAGGCGTCCACCGGCGTCCGGGCCGCACTGGCGGCCAAGCTCGGCCTGCCGCCGAACCGGGTGGAGGTGGTCGCGCCCGACGTCGGAGGCGGCTTCGGGGTCAAGATCGTCCACCCGTGGCCGGAGGAGGTACTGGTGTCGTGGGCGGCGATCACGCTGGACCGCGAGGTCAAGTGGGTCGAGGATCGCCGCGAGCACTTCATCGCCAGCGCCCACGAGCGGGGCCAGGCCCACCGTGTCCGAGTCGGCTTCGACGACGACGGTCGCCTGCATGGGCTCGAGGTGACGTTCTGGCACGACAACGGCGCCTACACGCCCTATGGGATCGTCGTGCCGATCGTCACGGCCACCCAACTGCTGGGCCCGTACAAGCCGGGCGGCTACCGGGTCGAGTTCCAGAGCTTGTACACGAACACCGTGCAGGTCACGCCCTATCGTGGCGCGGGCCGGCCGCAGGGCTGCTTCGTCATGGAGCGGGTCATGGACGCGATCGCGGCGGAGATGGGGCTCGACCGGGCCGACGTGCGGGAGCGCAACTTCATCCGCCCCGACGAGATGCCGTACGACCACGGCCTGATCTTCCAGGACGGCCGCCCACTGATCTACGACTCCGGTGACTATCCGGCCGGCCTGCAGAAGCTGAAGAAGCTGGTCGGCTGGGACGAGTTCGACAGCTACCGCGCGCAGGCGCGGGCCGAGGGTCGGCGGGTCGGGATCGGCATCGCCTGCTACGTCGAAGGCACCGGCGTCGGCCCCTACGAGGGCGGTTGGGTCAAGATCGAGACCGACGGAAGCGTCCTCGTAGCAACCGGGCTCACCACCCAGGGCCAAGGGCACCAGACGGCGTTCGCCCAGGTCGCTGCCGACATCCTCGGGGTGCCGCTCGAGCGTGTCACCGTGATCACGGGGGATACGCGGCGGTTCGGGTACGCCGTGGGGACCTTCGCGTCCCGCGCCATGGTGATGAGCGGCAACGCGATCGCGGCGGCGGCCCGCACGGTCCGCGAGAAGGCACTGCGGATCGCCGGCGAGAGTCTCGAGGCCGATCCTCGCGACCTCGAGATCGTCGGTGGGGTCGTCCAGGTCCGCGGCGTCCCGACAGCGTCGATCCCGTTGTCGACCGTGGCCGTGCTGTCGAATCCGCTGCGATACGCCTTCGATGCGGAGTCCGCACGAGCCACCCAGTTCGCGATGCCCGCCGACCCGGACAAGCCGCCGGTCGCCGACGGGGACTCGCCGGGGCTCGAGGCGACCGGCTTCTACTCCCCGCCGCGGGCGACGTTCGCCAACGGCATGCATGCCGCGGTGGTCGAGACCGACCCGGAAACCGCCGAGATCCGCATCCTGCGGTACTGCGTCGTCCACGACTGCGGGACGCTGGTCAACCCGCGCATCGTCGAGGGCCAGGTGCACGGTGGGGTCGCCCAGGGCGTCGGCGGTGCGCTGTACGAGCGGATGGCCTACGACAGCGACGGCCAGTTGCTCAACGCGTCGTTCATGGACTTCCTCATGCCCTACTCGACCGAGGTGCCGACGATCGAGACCGACCACCTCGAGACGCCCTCGCCACTGAACCCGCTGGGCATCAAGGGCGCCGGAGAGGCCGGCGTCATCCCCGGCATGGCCGTGCTCGCGTCGGCGATCTCCGACGCGGAGGGGTTCACGGTGACCCGGATGCCGATCTCGCCCAGCGAGCTGTTCCGCCTGCGCCGTTCGCACGAGGAGGGCACCATCGGATGAAGGTCAACGGATCCGCTGTTCTGCACGCTCCGCGCGAGCGGGTCTGGGCGGCGCTGCAGGACCCCGCCGTGCTGGTGCGGACCATCCCCGGCTGCCAGCAGCTCGAGCAGGTGGGCCCGGACTCGTACCGGGCGACGGTCATGGCCGGCGTGGCGTCGATCAAGGGCACGTACTCCGGTGACGTACGGCTGTCCGACCAGGCCGAGCCCGACTCGTTCATGCTGCACGCCTCCGGTGCCGGTGCGCCGGGAACGGTCAGCGCCGACGTGCGCGTGACCCTGGCCGCGGCCGACGACGGCACCACGCGGCTGGACTACGCCGCCGATGCCGTCGTCGGCGGAGCCATCGGCGGCGTGGGACAGCGAATGCTTGCCGGCGTCGCGAAGAAGACCGCCGGCGAGTTCTTCTCGGCCGTCGACGACGTGCTCGCCGGCCGCGCCGAGCTTGCGCCGGCCGTCCCCGTGGCCGTCGGGCCGGCTGGAGCGCCTGCCGCCGCGCCGGCGGTGTACACGGCGCCGGCTCGGCAGCGGCAGGCCGTGCCGGTGGGTGTGGTGCTGGCGGCCGTGGTCGTGGGCGCGCTGATCGCGCTGGCCGGGGTCGTGGTCGGCCGGCTGATCGGCTCATGACGGTTCCACCGGCAGCCGGAGCCGGACGAGTGTCGCGCCGCCACCCGGGTGGGTGACGTCGAGCGTGCCCGCGAGCGTCTCGCCCGAAGACCATCGGCGGGTGCTCGCCGTGCTCCGCTACCTCCGTGCCGCCCGCTGATGCGGCCTTAAGACCGCCTTAAGGCTGCTCGCCATCATCAGCGCGTGGACACGTTCGTGGTGCGGCTCTTCCCCGTCGGGGGAGTGGAAGGGCCGGAGCTACGGGGGGTGGTGTCCAGGGTGGCCAGCGGGCGCAGTGCGCACTTCCACTCCGTGCAGGAGCTGGCCGCGTTCCTCGCCGATCCCCTCCGGGGGGAGGGGATCGACGAGGAACCCGCACGGTGACCGACGGAGTGTCACAATCGGGGCACTCGCGATCACCCAGCGGCCCCAAGAGGTTTCGTGTCGACCGACTCCTCGGCTCCGCGCTCCGGCCAGGTGGGCCGGAGTCGCCTCGACGCTCGCCTGACGGCGGCCGCCGACCACCGACTCACGCTGGTCGTCGCCGGGGCTGGATACGGCAAGACGACACTGTTGCGCAACTGGCCGGCGCCGCTGCCGGTGGCCTGGCACACGATCGGGCCGGCCGACCGGGTCCCCGGTATCCTCGCCCGCCACATCGTCGATGCCCTGCGCCTGCGGGTACCTGACCTGTCTGCGGACCTGGTGGTGGCCGCGAGCAGGCTGCGCGGCCACGACGGCGACGAGGTCGGCCAGGCCGAGGCATCGGCGGCGGCGCTCGCGGAGGCACTCGAGGCCGTGTTGCGCCGGAGCACGGCGCTGGTCCTCGACGACGTCCACGAGATCGCGTCCGTCGCCGAAGTGTCCGGGTTCGTCGCCGCGCTGAGCCGGCAGGTCCCCACGGCGTTGAACCTGGTGCTGGTCAGCCGTGACCCGTTGCCGTTCCGCACCGCGCGTATGGTCGCCCACGGAGAGGCTGCGGAGCTGGGTGCTGCCGATCTCGCCTTCACGGTCGGTGATACCGAGGAACTGGTTGAGCGCCTGATCGGCGTGCCCGATGCCGGACTGGCCCGCGCCGTACACGTGCTCAGCGGTGGCTGGCCGGTGGCCACCCGCCTCGCGGTGGAGGCGGTCGCCCGCGTACCAGCCGCAGGACGGGCCGCGATCCTCGACACGATGCGCGAGCCGAAGGGCGTGCTGCTCGAGTACATGGTCGACGAGGTGGTCGGGCAGGAGTCGGCCGACGTACTGCACTTCCTCGAACGTGCCGAGCCATTGCGGTGGATCGACGCCGGCCTGGCCCGGGCGGTGGGTGTCCGCGATGCGGACCGGGTCTTGGCCGCGGTCCGCCGTCGGGGTGTGTACGTCGAACCCGGCGCGAGCGTTTCCGACCGGATCGAGCTGACCCCGCTGTCTCGCGCATTCGTCCACGCCCACCGGCGACTCGGCGCGAAGGAGCGGGACGGTGTCCTCGTCGCGGCGGCCCGGTGGCTCGAACAGGTGGGCGACCATGCCGACGCACTGGACTACTGGGTCGAGCTGGCCGACGGCGGGGCCTGCCTGCGGATGCTCGGCGAACACGGCGAACAGCTTCTCGCCGACGGACACGCGCAGGGGGTCGTGCGTGCCGCGGCGCTGGTCCCGGCCGACCGGCGCGACGCGACGTTCGAGGTGATGGTGGGCGATGCCTGGCTCTTGCTCGGCGACTGGGACGAGGCGCTGCGCTGCTACGGCCGCGCGGCCCGTGACACCGGACCGGTGCCGGCCCGGATCGCCTGGCGAACCGGACTGCTTCACTACCTGCGGGGCAACCTCGACGACGCGGCGAAAGCCTACGAGGGCGGCGACACCGAGGACCCCGACCTGGCCGCCCGGGCTCTCCTCCTCGGTTGGTCGGCGAGCGTGCGGTGGCTGCGTGGCGACCTCGAAGGGTGTCGGGCGCAGGCCACGCGGGCATACGAGGCGGCCCGCACGAGCGGCGACAACCGGGCGCTGGCCAACGCGCACACCGTGCTGGCCATGGTCGCGGCGCTCGACGGCGACCGTGGCGCAAATGACGCGCATTATCTGCATGCGCTCGATCACGCGACAGCGGCGCGGGACGTTTTTCAGCTGATCCGGATCCATACCAACCGGGGCAGCCGCCAACTGGAGGAGGGCGACTGCGAGGGAGCCCTGGTCGAGGTCGACCTCGCGCTGCGCCTCGCCGACCTCGCCGGTTTCGCCACCTTCCGCGGCCTCGCCCTGTCGAACCGGGGACAGGCCTTGATGGGTCTCGGCCGCCTGGACGAGGCACGGGCCGAGCTCGAGTCCGCCCGGGTCGTCTTCGAACGGCTCGGGTCGTCGATGGCGGCGTATCCCTACGGCTCGCTCGGCGATATCCACCGGGTTCGCGGCGATCGGGTCGCGGCGCGGGCCACGTACGAGCGAGCCATCGCGCTCGCGGAGCAGACCGGCGACACCCAGGGGCTGGTGCCCGCCCTCGCCGGCCTGGCCCGTCTGCTCGCCACCGAGGAACCGCAGGCCGCCGCGGAGCTGTCGGCACGTGCCCTGGCCTGCGGGCCGTCTCTCGGTCGGGTGAGCGCCCTGCTGGCGGCTGCCGACGTGGCGTTGGCCGCAGGCGATCACCCGACGGCCCTCGCCCGCGCCCGGCAGGTCGTTCGGGAGGCACAGGCGGTCCGCGACCGGGCGGGTGTGGCGGAGGCGCATGAGCTGCTGGGTGCGGCCGGACGCGACCGCGACGCTGTCCGGACCGCGCTCGAACTGTGGCGGGAGCTCGGGGATCCGATCGGCGCCGCCCGGGCCGGCGTCGTACTCGCGGAACTGGAGACCGGCACGGTCTCGGCCGGTCTGGCGACCCGGGCGGCGGAGGAAGCGCAGGCCCTCGGGGCACGCGACGTGGCGACCAGGGCCCGGGCACTGCTCCGGGTGGCCGACCGCCCGGAGGTGACCGTCGTCTGTCTCGGCCGGTTCCGGGTCGACCGCCCGTCCGGGCCGGTGCCTGCGCAGGCGTGGCAGTCACGCAAGGCCCGAGACCTGCTCAAGCTGCTGGTCTGTCGCCGGGGGCGACCGATCCACCGCGAGCAGATCGCCGAGATCCTGTGGCCGGACGAAGAGCCGGCCCGGACGGCCAACCGTCTCTCGGTCGCGTTGTCCACGGTCCGTACGATCCTCGACCCGGAGCATCGGCACCCTCCCGGTCACTGCCTGCTAAGCGAGGGCGACGCCGTCGCCCTCGCGAACGTGACGGTCGACGTCGAGGTGTTTCTCGAATCCGCCGAGGCCGGCCTGGCGCTGGCTCGATCCGGCCGGTCACGCGATGCCCGGCGCGAGCTGGACGTGGCCGAACTGGCCTACGCCGGCGACCTGTTCGAGGACGACCTCTACTCCGACTGGGCAGTCGACCTGCGCGAGAAGGCCCGGCTGACCTACCTCGGTGTGGCCCGCGCCCTGGCCGACCTGGCCGGCGACGACCACGAGGCGAGGGCTCGCTACCTGCTTCGCATCCTGGAGCGCGATCCCTTCGACGAGCGGGCCCATCTCGATCTGGTGGCTCTTCTCGCGCGAGACGGTCGCCACGGGGAGGCGCGGCGGCGTTACCGCCTGTACTGCCGCCGCATGGACGAGATCGACGTCGAGGCGGCACCCTACCCAGCACACGCGTGACGGGCTGAGAACGGCCCCTACCACGAGACGCTGACCGGCGCCTCGGCCAGTCGCGCAGCAATCGGTTCGTCGGTGACCACCCACGGCGCCTCCGACGGCGCACCGGGATCCGCCCGCCACCGCCGCCCGACCCGGTCGACCGCCACCGGGTAGATGGTGAGTGAGCCGTCGGCGTCGATGTGCATGCGGAGGAAGCTCTTGTGGTCCTCGATGCCCAGCCCCGCGTACAGCTCGTTGACGTTCACCTGGAATCGGCTGGCGGTGACCAAGTAGATCCCGACGATCCAGCAGTCCAGCAGGGCGACGACCGGCCCGTACACGGTGAACGCCAGCAGGATCGACCACGGGTTCGGAAGCTGGGCGAGCGGGAGGCTCGACCACACGGCCGTACCGACGACGCCGAGAGCCACATGAGGCACCGCGTGCAGCAGGGCCGCCACCCAGTGCCGCAGTCGTCCCCGCTGCAGCGCCTGCACCACGGCGAACAGGACGGTCCCCGCGACGACGGCCGTGACGGCGATCACGATCGGCCCGTTCAGCAACCGTCCGTGCGCTGTCCGCATCGCGAACATCAGCAGGGTCTGCATGAGGCCGAGAAGCACCAGGAAGCCGGGGTTGCGCCACGGCAAGCGCGTGAAGACGCTCCAACCCAGCCGCCGCGAGTGGGCGGGCGTCGGGTAGGTGCCAACGAGCTCGTAGTGCTGGGGCTCGCTCGCGCGACGGGTGAGTGTCGTCGGCGGGGGCACCGCGATCCGATCGGGCAGGTGTGCCGTGCCGACGAGATAGGCGCCACCTCCACCGCAGGTGACGAGCTGGCGACCGCGTCCGTCCGGTCCGTCGCCGGCGTAGCGAGCGTAGTGGTGGGCGTCGCCGGTGAGCATGATCGGGACCCTGGCTCCGGTCGGTTCCACGACCGTGCGGAGGAAGTAGTCGGTGCTGTCGTAGGCCTGCGGGTCCTGCTGCGAGATCACCCAGGTCGGCCGTGACAGGCAGAGGATCACGCGGTCACCGGGGCGGAGGTCCGCTGCCGCGGCCTGGAAGTACCGGAGCTGGGGCTTGTCGATGTAGACGTCGAGCTGGGTGTCGACCGCGTACAGCCACCACCGGTGCGGCAGGGCCAACGCGAAGTAGCTGCGCTGCTGGCGGGTCTGCCATCCGCCGGCGCAGTCGCCCTGTGCGAACAGGCGCAGGAACGCGGTGAGCCCGTCGTACCAGTCGTGGTTACCCGGCAGCGCATAGAGGGTGGGCGTTCGCGAGGTCCGTACCGGCAGGGCGGCCCGGTACGGCCCCTTCCACCGGTTGCCGTACGCCGTGCCCGACGCCGTCGGGTACACCTGGTCGCCGCCGAGGACGAGGACTTCGCCGCGCGGCAGCTCGAGTGCAGCGCCGTAGGCATCGCCGACCTCGAGGACCGGGCGGGCCAGCAGCGAGGCGATCGAGTAGGTCGCGTCGAACCCGTCCCCGACGTCGGCCGTGTAGTCGAGCCAGAGCTCGGTTGCGCCGGTGTGATCGAAGCGGTCGCTGCCGAGGACGGCCTGCATCTCTCTCTTGTCGAGGTAGGCACCGAACAGGTCGGAGAGCACCGTCCGGATGCCGGTTGTCACCAGCAGTCCGGGGTTGAGCCAGGGCACGGCTCTCTGCGGCGTGAAGCCGAGCTCGATGGGGGACATGTCGCGCGGTCTGTGCTCACGCATGGCCAGGACCCTACGGTGGAGGCAGGAGCGAGGACCGTAGCGCCACGAAGGGAGATCGCTTATGCGCGTGTTCACAGCCGCGGCCGTCCAGATCAGGCCGTCGCATGAGCGTCTGACCGCGGAAACGGTCAAGGTCAACGTCGACCATGCGGTCGACTACGTCGAGCGTTGCGTCGATGCGACCGGGGCCTCGCTGGTGGTGCTGCCCGAAACCGTCTCGACGGGCTTCACGCCGGGATGCACCGTCGAGGAACTCTGGATGCTGCTCGGTGAGCAGGACGGCCCGACGGTCGCGCCACTGGCCGAGGTCGCGGGCCGCCTCGGCGTCCATCTGGTGTGGGGAACGTATTCGCGCGGGGACGAGCCTGGAGTGGTCCATAACACGGCGATGCTCGCCGGCCCGTCCGGAACTCTGCTGGGCGTGTACCGGAAGACGCATCCGTTCTGCACCGAGCTCCGCTCGCGCGGCGGATGGGTGACGCCCGGTGACGACGTGTGCGTGGTCGAGACCGACCTGGGCCGGATCGGGATGATGGTGTGCTTCGACGGCGACTTCCCCGAACTGGCCCGGATCATGGCGCTGCAGGGGGCCGAGGTGATCGTCCGCCCCTCGGCGCTGCTGCGGTCGGCGGACATCTGGGAGCTGACCAACCGCGCCCGGGCCTACGACAACCACGTCTACGTGGTCGGAGCGAACGCGGTGGGTATCGACCCGGCAGGGGTGCTGTACTTCGGCAACTCGATGATCGTGACCCCGACCGCCGAGGTGGTCGCGTGGGGCTCGACACACGAATCGTGGGTGAGCGCGCGCCTCGACCCGTCAGTCGCACTGGCGTCGCTCACGCCCGGCTCGAGCGTGCGGCAGGCGTTCGACCACCTTGCCGAGCGCAACCTCTCGCTTCTGCGCCGGTACGCGGACACGCTGCTCGGTGAGGGTGCGACGTCGTTCCCGCACGAACAAGGCTGACCTCGCCCCGGCACCGGTGGCGCCGGACCTCACGCTTGTCGAGGGCGGAGGTCAGTCACGTACCGCTGCGATCGCCTCGCGGAGCAGTGTGTCGCTGACGTCGAAAGCCTGTCGCTGCGAAACGCTGCCGGCGATGGTGGCGTCGAGATCTGCGAAGTGATACGAGAACGTGTTCCAGAACCCGTTGTGCCCCCAACCGCGTACCCCCGCGTCCTCGATCGCGCTGACGCCGAGCCCGTAGTCGTCCTGGTCGGGTGCCACCCGGGTCTCCGTCATGAGGCTCAGCGTCTCGGGCTTGCGAAAGACATCCCCCGTCAGCAATGCGCGCGTGAAGAAGGCCATGTCGCGCACGGTCGCGGCGAGCCCGCCGCCTCCGTACAGGTCGAACGACGGGTCCCATGCATATGTGTCCACGTCTCCGGAAAACTGATGTGCGCGATCCTTCACGCCGGCCGGAGTGGGCTCCAGCGTCTCCAGCCACGTGGCTTCGAGGCCGAGCCGCTCGTATCCGATCAGCTCGCGCAGCGCCGCGGCCAGCGGCTTCCCGCTCGCGTGCTCGACGATCTCACCGAGGAGGATGTAGCCGGTGTCCGAGTAGTGGAACGCTTGGCCAGGCACCGCGTAGGGCTTCCCCTGCTCGAGCGCGAAGCGCAGCTGCTCGGTGCGCGTCCAGCGATGCGTCGGGTCGCCCGCCACCGCATCGACGAATGCCGGGTCCGTCGCGTAGTCGTACAGACCGCTGGTGTGGCTGAGCAGGTGTAGCACGGTAATCGAGTCGGCGTCGTAGCGTCCGACGATCAGTGCGTCCGTGGTATCGCACTGTACGTGCTTCGCGATCGGGTCCTCGAGACCGAGTGTCTCGTTCTCCACCAACCGGAGCGTGGCGGCCGCCACGTAGGTCTTCGTATTGCTCGCCATCCGCACCGCATGGTCGGGGTCGAGCTCGACTCCGCGCACCGGATCGGCGAGGCCCGCAACGAAGGTTTGGGACAGGCAGAGCGCCGGGGCCTCCACATGCAGCGCAATCCCGTTCGTATCCGGATGGGATTCGACGAGGCCGTCGACGAGCGCCGAGAGGCGACCATGGAGTTCGCTCGCGTGTGCCTCGCCGGGGCACTCTGCATCGGTCGGGTCCGCCGTCGAGCACCCGAGCGTCAGAACGGGCAGGACGAGGATGGCTACCGCCGCCCGCCGGGCTGTTCGGAGACCAACACGAGTGATCATGACCGGTCCGCTCGGATCACGTGCCCGGAGTTCCGCCTTGTCGATAGAGCGTCGCAGCCTGCATGAGATACCAGCCCGGGCCGGACCACTGGGTCGTTCGCCACGTGAGCACCTGTCCGTGGTCAGCGGACGTAGGCGTGGCGGAACTGGACGCCCATCCGCGGTGCGGCGGAGCTCACCTTGGGGACCGCGTGGTCCCAGGTCCGCTGGCACGAACCGCCCATGACCAGCAGGTCGCCCGGCTCGGGGAGGAAACCGGTCGAACCACCGCCTCCCTTCGGGCGCAGTCTGAACGGCCGAGGCGCCCCGAGCGAGAGCACCGCGACCGTGGCCTCCGGCAACTCCCGCGCGACGCGGTCGCCGTGCCACGCAACGCTGTCGCTGCCGTCGCGGTACAGGTTGGTCCCCACCTGGGTGAAGACGATGCCGTAGCGTTCGCCGAGCGCGGTGGCCATTGTTCTCAGGATCGCGAGCGGCGGATCCTCGTCGTCGAGAAGCCAGCGGTGCGTGAGCCGCGGCTCGGGCACCCGGCGCTCGTACATCCAGATGTCCCGTTGCCGCCACGGGGTACCGGCGAGTAGCCGCCCGAACAGCTCGTCAGCACCGGTGACCCAGCCGCGCACCTCGTCGACCCATGCGCCGTCGGCGAGTACGTGCCGGACGACATTGGTGAATCGCTCGTCGAACGCGGGCTCGCCGTCGCCGAGCAGGGACGCCTGCCAATCGAGGGGATAGCGCGCTTCGTACACGCGTTCGAGTCTACGACGCCGACTGGGCCGCTGGTCAGAACGGTGGTGGGTCGGGGTCGGCCGGTGTCGGCTCGGCTGGTCGATCCTCGGCCGGTGGTGCCGGTGGTGGTTGGGGGAGGAGTCCGACGATTTCGGGGTCGACTTCGTATCGGTGTCCGGTGGGTGCGGTCCAGATGAATCGGCCGGGTTCGGTTTGGTCGAGTCGCCAACCGTGGTGGGTGTGGTCGTTGTGGTGAGGCCGGTGCACCGGGCCGAGATTGCCGGCGGTTGTCTGCCCGCCTTGCGCCCAGGGCGTGCTGTGGTCGAGGTCGCAGGTTTCGGCTGGATGGGTGCAGGTTGGGAACCTGCACGTCTTGTCCCGGACGATGACGTGCTCGGCCAGGTCCGGCGGCGGGGTGTACCGCTCTCGGCCGACGTCGAGGACGGCCCGGGAGGCCGGGTCGGTGAGCAGCCTGCGCCAGGTGCCGTCGGCGGCGATCCGCCTGGCCACCTCGGCGGTGATCGGGCCGTAGCCGTGCAGGTGGGCGGGCTGGTCGTCGACGCCGATCAGCGTCGTGAAAGCCACGGTCACGTTCACCATGACGGGCCGGCCACGGCGGCGACCGAGGCGCATTCCGACGTGGCCGCAGGTCGGCTGGCAGCAGCCCAGGTGTCCGGCATGCAGGGCGGACCAGCCCAGTTCGGCGAGCACGTCGGCGCGCACCTGTTCGAGGGTCCGCTTGTCGTCCGAGTCGGTGGCCTTCTGCTGGCGGCGGGCGGCGGCGTCCACGGCGACATAGATGGCGGCGGCGTCTTCGGCGGGTAGCCGGATCAGCAGGCTGGCCATCCCGTCGGGTTCGGGGCACGGCGGGGACACGAACCGCCCGGCCCGCGCCCTCTGGTCCCGCTCGGCCGCGCTCGCCGGATCCGCCGCCAGCACCGCCCTGCGAGCGGCGGCGCGCAACTGCGTGGCGGTCTGCCGGTGCGCCCGGGCCAGCAGCGTCGCCTCCACGGACCGGCGCAGGTCCGGGAGCTGGGCGAGGGGGCGGGTCTGTTCGGCGATGATCCTGGCCCGGTACCCGTCGATCCGCCCCGCCGCCAGCGCGGCCAACGTGGCCGGCAGCTCCTGCACCAGTTCACACGCGACCACCACCCGCGCCAGCGCCGCGGCCGGCGCGAGCCGCAGTTCGGCCGAGACCACCGAGGCCGCACCGCGGATACCGTGGGCCGGGTCGTCGTGGCCGTGTTCGGCGCAGCCGGCGAACATCGGCCGGCCCGCCAACTCGGCCATGGCCCGCAGCTGCGCCGCCTCGGCGTGCCCAGCCTGCCGCTGCCAGCCGGCCATCACATCGACCAACATTCGCTCGGTCGCCGTATCCAGCTCGCTGTCAAGCTCGTGCAGCAGCCCACCCAACACCGGCCCCGGCGGCAACGCCGGAAGCTCGGCCCGCAACGGCACATACCCGGTGCGCTGCAGGTGCGCGGCCACCCCGACCACACCCGCCGGCCCGGCCGCCGCCGCGGCCACCGCCCGGGCCGCCCGCGCCTGCCGACCCCGCAGCCGCCCACCCGGCGACCCGCCACCACGGGCCTGCCGGCCGACCACGGCCAGCCGCCGCACCGCCACTGCGCGTGTGTCGACCCGTTGTTCGAACATGCGTTCGAGCCTACCGGCCAGGTACGACAAACACCGGGACACAGTCCACCCCACCTCCACGGCGGGCTGTACCCGGGCGCCCGTGGGTGTGCGGGCTGCCACCCGGGGCCGGGTCCGGACCTTAGGGTTTCCAATGCGGCGTCGACGCGGAGACGGCTACGAGGTCAGCGACGACCCGACTCGGCTCGATCTCGACACGATCCACGGCTTCCTACGGACCGCGTACTGGAGCCCGGGCGTGACGCGGGAGACCGTCGAGTCCTCGGTCGCCGGCTCCCTGCCGATGGGCCTCTACGCGCCCGACGGCGCCCAGGCCGGCTACGCGCGCGCGGTCACCGACCGGGCGACCTTCGGATACCTGGCCGACGTGTTCGTGCTGCCCGAGCACCGCGGCCACGGGCTGTCGCGGTTCCTCGTGCGCGCGCTGCTGGAGCATCCGGATCTGTCCACGCTGCGACGGTGGATGCTCGCCACCGAGGATGCACACGGAGTCTACGAGGCGCTCGGCTTCACCGCGCTCGACGACCCGGACCGATGGATGGTCCGACGGCGCCCGCAGCTGTCAGGCGACGGGCCGGCCTGAGGCGTGGTACCCCCGGTCGACGTAGACCAGGGGCTGCCCTCCGACGAGATCGACGGGTATGCCGACGACCCGACCGATGGTGCGTCGACCAGGTCAAACGGAACGCACTCGACGGCCGACACCCGGGGTGCCGGTGCCGCGCTGCGCAACGGGCCAGGTCAGCCGTGGGCCGTGGACGCGAGCATGGCCTCGCGCGCCTGGTCCACGGCGGTCAGCAGCGCTCCGCGCAGGACCGGCGTGTCCGGGACCCCGGTGGGCACGAGTTGGGGCCTGAACTGCACGATCCGTCCCATCGAGCGGGTGACCAGGTCGCAGAGCGGACCGTCGCCGGCCGCACCCACCTCACCCGCGAGCACAACCAGCGCCGGGTCGACGACGGCGCACACGGCCGCCACACCGATGGCCAGCCTGTCGGCCAGCTCGCCGAGGAAGGCCTCGGCCGGCGAGCCCGCGGCCAGGGCCGCGCGGACGGCCTCGGCCGCACCGTCGGCGGCGACGCCGTGCTCGGCGGCCAGGGCGGACACCGCCTCGGCGCCGACCAGGCGCTGAAAGGCCCGCTTGTCCGGTTGGGAGCCGCTTGCCGGGAGGGGGACGCCAGGTACCGGGAGGTACCCGATCTCACCAGCGGCACCGGTGGCCCCGCGGTGCAGCCGACCGCCGAGCACCACGGCCAGCCCGACACCGCGACCTACCCACAGCAGCACCAGGTCGTCGACATCGCGGGCGGCGCCGTATTCGCGCTCGGCGATCGCGGCCAGGTTGACGTCGTTCTCGATCGTGACGTCGCAGCCCAGGTCGGCGCGCAGGGCGTCACGGAGGCCACGGTGCCAGCGTGGAAGATCGAATACGAAGCCCACGTCGCCTGTGACCGGGTCGACCACGCCCGGCGTGCCGAGGACGACGTCGGCGACCTCGGTGACCGCGATGCCGGCCCGGGCGGTCACGGCGCGGACCGTGTCGCTCAGCAGGCGAACCGGGTCGTCGCCGTCGCCGACGGGCCGCGATACCCGTCCCTTCACGGCTCCCGTGACGTCGGCGACGGCAGCGACGACCTCGTCCGGCGACATGTCGATGCCGACCCCGTGGGAGCAGCCGGGCCGGACGGCGTAGAGCTCGGCACTCGGGCCGCGTCCGGCCGACCGGGTACCGATGACCTCGATCAGACCGCGCCCCTGCAGCCGCGACACCAGCTGGGAGGCGGTCACCTTCGACAGCCCCGTGAGCTCACCGAGCCGGGCGCGTGTCAGTGGGCCCTCGCTGAGCAGTAGCTCGAGGGCGCTGCGGTCGTTGATGGCGCGTAGGAGGCTCGGTGTGCCAGGTCGCCGCGACATCCGGCCCGCCTTCCTATCGGAAACAGTGTTTTCAGATAGGAAACTTACCAGTAGGCGCACGGGACCGGAAGTAGGGCGGGAACACGGCGCGCCGTCGGCTACCGATCGGCGCGACGGCTGTCAGCCGACTGCGACCATGTCGCGGCCGGCGGGCCGGCGAGGCGGCCTCAGCTGGGTGAGGGCGCCGACGGCCGCCGCCTCGACGCGCGACATCTCTTCGCTCACCTCGCGGAGCACCTCGGACATGGGCAGGTCGAGCGCCTGGCAGATGGCCGCAAGCAGTTCGGAGGAGGCCTCCTTGCGTCCGCGCTCGACCTCGGACAGGTACCCCAAGCTCACCCGGGCGGCGGCCGACACCTCACGAAGGGTGCGGCCCTGGTCGACCCGACGGCGGCGCAGGACGTCGCCGATCAGACGTCGGACGAGAACCACCGGCCACTCCCTCCTCGCAACGGATGCCGTCACCGACATGTTCACCGTACCTCCGGTCGCCGACAGCTCCGCAGTCCGGGGCACGTGACCGTCAACGTGTCGGCTCGGCCGGTGATTCCCCGACGCCACCGTCGATGCCGTTGACGCACCGGCGCAGCAGGTCGAGTGCGTGGACCACGGCCAGCCGACGGATCATCTCCCGGCCGGCCGGCCGGTGCGCCGCCGCAGAGCGCCCGCCGGCCCGGATCCCCGTGGCCGATGCGACGGCGACATGGAACGTGCCGGGCGGGTGGCCGTCCTGCGGATCCGGGCCGGCCACCCCCGTCGTCGCCACGCCGAAGGTCGCCGCACACAGGTTCCGGACCCCCTCTGCCATCGCCGCAGCGGTGTCGGCAGCCACCGGGCCGTGGCGGTCGAGCACGGTCTCGGGGACGCCGGCGAGCTGAGCCTTGAGGTCCGTCGCGTAGGCCACCACTCCCCCACGCACCACGGCGGAGGCGCCCGGCACGGACACGAGCGCACCGCAGAGCAGCCCGCCGGTGAGCGACTCTGCCGTCGCCACCGTGGCACCCTGCCGAACGAGATCGCTCACGACCGCCTCCTCCAAGCCGCGGTCGACAGCCGCCACGATGTCACCGAGCAGGTCCCGCGACTGGCGGACGGCCGCGGCGGCCACGGCCTCGGCGTCGGGGCCGGTGGACCTGATCCGCACCTCGACCTCGCCCGGACGAGGCAGGAACGCGAGCGCACCGTTCGGGCCGAGCCTGGCCTCCACCGGCGCCAGCGCGGCGGCGACCCGGGCCTCGCTGACCCCGACCACCAGCAACGACCGCGTGGTCCGAGGCGGCAGCTCACCGGCCGCGGCCACCAGATGGGGCAGCACCTCGCCGGACACCATGCCCGCCATCTCCCGCGGCACGCCCGGCACGGTATAGACCGTCCCCCGACCTAGGTCCAGGCGCACACCTGTCTCGGACCCCTGCCCGTTGGGGAGGTCGACGCCGGGCACGTCGCCCGCGAGGTGCGCCAGGGCCGACCTGGTGACGTCGTCGCTCGTCCTGCCCAGGCCGCCGGTGACGATGACCGCCCAGGCGTCGTCGAGGCCGCGTTCCACCGCCGCGACGACCGCCGCGAGGTCGTCGCGGGCGTACGCGGCCGACACCACCTGCATGCCGGCGTCGGCAAGGACCCGGCCGAGCCATGGGCCGTTGGCATCGGCCACGTGCCCGGCCAGCAGCTCATCGCCCACCAGCACCAGCGCGACCGTGCCGGCCGCCGCAGCGCTCACGCCGCCGGCCCGGCCGCCCGGTGCCTGCGGGCCGCCGTTCGGGCGCTCGTCCGGCGCATGCGCGCCGCCTGCACCGCGTAGTCGATGCCGGTCACCACGGTCACGACGACGGCAACGGCCATCGCCGCGACCTCGACCGGGTGCCAGGAGGCCGGCAGCGGAAGCAGGTAGAGGCCCAGCGCCAGCCCCTGCAGGCCCGTCTTCAGCTTCCCGCCCCGGCCCGCGGGCATCACGCCGTGGCGGATGACGACGAAGCGCAGCACGGTGATCCCGATCTCACGCACGAGCACGACCACCGTGACCCACCAGGGCAGCTCGCCCAGCAGTGACAACCCGACGAATGCGGTGCCGGTGAGCGCCTTGTCGGCGATCGGGTCGGCGATCTTGCCGAAGTCTGTGACCAGCCCGCGCCGACGCGCCAGCTCACCGTCGACCCGGTCGGTGACCATCGCCACCGAGAAGGTCACGAACGCCGCGACCCGGGAGGGATCGTCCTCACCGCCGTCGCGCAGGAGCAGCCAGGCCAGCAACGGCACGAGCAGGAGCCGCAGCACGGTGAGAGCGTTGGCCAGGTTCCACGCACTCGGCTCGAGGTCCCGCGGCGGAGGCACTCCGTCAGCGTACGGCTGCCGGTGTGGCCAGCAAGTCCGCGCCGGTACTGCCGACGACGCGCGCCGGCACCAGGTCGCCGACCCGGGCCGGCACGCCCGTCACCGTCGTGGTCCCGTCCACCTCCGGGCCCTGGTGCGCGGCACGCCCTTCGGCCACGCCGTCCTCCACGGACTCGACGAGCACGTCGACGGTGTCGCCAACGCGGTCCTCGGCGCGCTGGGCCACCAACTCGTCGACCAGCGCGGCCACCCGCGCCACCCGGTCCCTGATCGCGTCGGCCGGCAGCTTCGCGTCGAAGCCCGCCGCCTCGGTGCCGTCCTCGTCGGAGTAGCCGAACACACCCACCACGTCCAGCCGTGCCCGCTCGAGGAACGACTCGAGGGCAGCCAGGTCGTCGTCGGTCTCGCCGGGGAACCCGACGATGACGTTGGAGCGGATGCCTGCCGCTGGCGCCCGCTGCCGGATCGTCGTGATCAGGTCCAGAAACGACGCGCCGGAGCCGAACCTGCGCATCCGGCGCAGCAGCGGCCCGCTCGCGTGCTGGAAGGACAGGTCGAAGTACGGCACCACGCCGGGCGTCGACGTCATGACCCCGACCAGCGATGGCCGCATTTCCGCAGGCTGCAGGTACGACACCCGAACCCGGTCGATCCCGTCTACCGCGGCCAGCTCGGGTAGGAGCGTTTCGAGCAGCATCGGGTCGCCGAGGTCCTTGCCGTACGAGGTGGAGTTCTCGCTCACCAGGAACAGCTCGCTGACGCCCTGGCCGGCCAGCCAGCGGGCCTCGTCGAGCACGTCGATCGGGCGGCGTGACGAGAACGCTCCACGGAATCGGGGGATCGCGCAGAACGAGCAGCGCCGGTCGCATCCACTGGCCAGCTTCAGCGGCGCCGCCGGGCCCCCGTCGAGACGGCGCCGTACCGGCCGCGGCCCCGACGCCGGGCCCAGCCCTGCCGGCAGATCGGGCCCGGCATGGCCCGGGATCGACACAGTCACGGCGGCCCGTTCTGCCGGCGCCACGGGGAGCAGGAGCCGACGGTCCCGAGGGGTGTGCGAGACCTGCGGTCTCCCGTCGAGCACCGCCCGCAGGCGGTCGCCGATGCCGGCGTAGTCATCGAATCCGAGCACCGCGTCGGCCTCAGGCAGTTCGGCGGCCAGTTCCGCGCCGTACCGCTCGGCCAGGCAGCCCACCGCGACGACCGACCGGACCCGGCCGGCAGTCCGCAGGTCGGCGGCCTCCAGCAGGGCATCGATGGAGTCCTTCTTGGCCTGCTCGACGAACCCGCAGGTGTTGACGACCACCGTCTGCGCCGTCGCCGGGTCGTCGACCAGCTCGAAGCCCTCGGCGTCCAGACGTCCGGCGAGCTCCTCCGAATCGACCTCGTTGCGGGCGCACCCGAGTGTGACGATCGCCACCGAGAGCCCGCGCACGGCACGAGCCTCGCACGTCGGGAGCCTGTGACACGGACCGCCTCCCGTTTCGGTGCGTCGCCGGCGGGTACGGGCCTCGAGGACAGAACATTCGAGAGGAGCAGAACACAATGGCAACCGCTGAAAAGTCCGTCGATGTCAACGTCCCGATCAGCACCGCTTACAACCAGTGGACCCAGTTCGAGGAGTTCCCGCGGTTCATGGC
>DASRTE010000005.1:0-112769 GCA_035656095.1 Jiangellaceae bacterium | reverse complement strand
CCGGCCGTGACCACGACCACCCCGGTGGCGGAGGGGGCAGCCAGCGCGACCACGACCGCGCCGAGCAGCGCGAGCAGTGCCGTGCGGCCGGTCAGTACCACGGCTCCCGTGCCCCTTCGCCGGTCATCAGCGCGGAACCGGGACGGTGGCCAGAACGGTGTCGAGCACCGCGTCCGCGGTCACGCCCTCGAGCTCGGCCTCCGGCCGGAGCGTCACGCGGTGGCGAAGGCTCGGCCGGGCCAGCGCCTTGACGTCGTCGGGCGTGACGTAGTCGCGCCCGGACAGCCATGCCCATGCCCGGCTGGTGGCGAGCAGGGCGGTCGCTCCCCGTGGCGATACGCCCAGCTGCAGCGACGGCGACGACCGGGTTGCCCGGACCACGTCGACGACATAGGCCAACACGTCGGGTCCGCTCCGTACCCGCCCCACGGCGGCCCGGCCGGCGGCGAGATCTGCCGGCCCGGCCACCTGGCCGACGCCGGCCGCCGCGAGGTCACGCGGGTCGAAGCCGTCCGCGTGGCGCCGAAGCATCGCGATCTCGTCGTCGCGCTCGGGTACGGAGACGGTCAGCTTGAGCAGGAAGCGGTCGAGTTGGGCCTCCGGCAGCGGGTAGGTGCCCTCGTACTCGATCGGGTTCTGTGTGGCCGCGACGACGAACGGGTCCGGCAACGGCCTGGGCTTTCCCTCCACCGAGACCTGCCGCTCCTCCATCGCCTCCAGCAGCGCGGCCTGCGTCTTCGGCGGGGTTCGGTTGATCTCGTCGGCCAGCAGCAGGTTCGTGAAGACCGGCCCGGGTGCGAACGAGAACTCGGCTGTGCGCGCGTCGTAGATCAGTGAGCCGGTGACGTCGCCCGGCATCAGGTCGGGTGTGAACTGCACCCGCTTGGTCTGGACGTCGAGCGCCATGGCCAGGGTCCTGACCAGCAGGGTCTTCGCCACGCCGGGTACGCCCTCGAGCAGCACGTGCCCGCGGCAGAGCAGTGCGATCACCAGACCCGTGACCACGGAGTCCTGCCCGACGACGGCCTTGGCGACCTCGCGGCGCAGGTCGGTGAGGGCGGCCCGGGCATCGTCGGCGGTCAGGGGGTCGGTCACCGGGGACGTCATGGTGCGAGTACCTCCTGTTCCAGGGAATCCAGCATGTCGGCGAGGCGGACCAGGGCCGCGTCGTCCGGCGGGGCGGGACCGGCAAGGATCGCCGCGACCTCGGACTGCTGCCGGCCGGTCCGGGCCGCCACCACGTCGGCGACGACGGCCGGTCCGGCGTCGAAGGGCAGGCCCAGCCGGCCGCGCAGGCGTGCGAGCGTGGCGTCGCGCAGCGTCGCGGCGGCGTGATCGCGGGCCCGTCCGCGGCGGTAGAGGCGGGCGCGCCCCTCGGTCGTCTCTGCCCCGCGCACGACGACGGGAAGGGGCTCGGTGACGATTGAGCCGAGCCGGCGGGCCCTCCACACCGCGGCCAGCGCGACCGCTATCCCGAGCTGCCAGGTGGCGGGGACCACCCAGTCGGGCAGCAGATCGGTGATCGGGACGCCGGCGCCGCCGGGAACGGCCTCGAGGGTCGGCCGGTACCAGACCAGCCGGGTGTGCCCGCCGAGCAGCCCGAGCGCCAGCGACGCGTTTCCGTCCTCGTCGAGGTGCTGGTTGGTCAACGGGTCGGCGTTTCCGAGCACGACCAGCCGCGCGCCACCGGACGGCGTCGTGACGACGAGGGAGCCTGCTTCCCCGTCCGGATAGCACGACTGCGCCGATCCCGGTGCCTCGTAGGAGATGCCACCCACCAGCGCGTCGCCTGCGCGCACCGCCTCCTCCAGGTCGCACTCCGGATCGATGACCTCGGCGGCGTGGCGGGAGTCGACCGCGAGGTCGCCGTCGAACGCCGAGACCGCATCGGACGGAGCGACGAGCACGATGTCGGCGCCGGTGCGGGTGAGGCGGCGCGCCTGCTCCGGGAGGACGAGGTCGGGGATCGTGACGACCAGCGTCGTGCCCGGCCCGGCTGCCCCGGTCGCATCGTCGAGCGTGCGCACGTCGTCGACCGCGACGCCCTCGGCCTCGAGCAGCCGGACCACCGCCCGCGCACCGGAGGGGTCGACGCCGGCGGGATCGAGGAAGCCACGGCGGTTCTGGCTCGCGACGACTCCCAGCAGGATGGCCGTCAGAAGCACGATGCCGACGACGAGCACGACCCGCCGCCAGCCCTCCCAACGGTCCACGGCTCGTGGTGTTGCGGTCGACTCTGGTTGGACGGCATCGACGGATGTAGCCGGCGCGGTGGTCACGTCGGCACCGCCGGTCCCGCGACTGGGGCCGCGGAGCGGGTCGGCCGCGTGGTCCGGGCGGCGTCGTCGAGGCGGCGCAGGGCCGCATCGTCGTCGGCGTTCGCCGACCGGTTCCCGTAGTGCACCGCGTCGAACAGGCGGGCCCCCGCATCCAGGTCGGTGGCGACGACAGGCAGAACGGCACCTGCGTCGGCGGCCGCCTCGTCGGCCGTCCGGCCGGGCCTGGGATCGATCACGCCGCGTTCCTCGAGCCCGGCGACCACGGCGCGGTATCGCTCGACAACCGCGGCGCGCCAGTCGCGACGGGCTGCTGCGGCGTCGGCTTCGGCACGGTGTTCGGCCGCGCTGCGCCGCCGTGCGGCGAACAGGGCCCCGGCCGTGGGCGCTCGGCGGGCCGGCGGGCCGGTCCGGCGCACGACGACCACGGCGACCAGTGCCAGCAGTGCGAGCAGCACGGCCAGGCCGACCGGTCCGGAGAGCGCTCCTGTCGTGCGGGCGAACAGTTCGCTGATGTGCTCGAGCACCCACTCGACAATGCGCTGGAGCAGCGGGGGTTCGGCGTCGTAGACGGGATCGGCCAGCTCCAGGCGGGCCCGCTCTCGCGCTTCGTCGCGTCCGAGGTCGACGGGAACGCCTGCCGACCACCGCGACGAAGCCGTCAGGGCCGTGGAGATGAACCCTGGCGTCACGGAGCGCTGGGATCAGGCGGTGCCGGCGGACCGGCATCCGTGCGGCCGGGGATCGTCACGCCGGCGGCCCGTGCCAGCTCGATGTCGAGGCCCTCGCGGCGGATCCGGCGATCGACATAGAGGAGCACGGTCGCCGCCGCCGTGAACGGTGCGGTGAACGTCGAGGCCACGATGCCGCCGAGAGCGGAGACCACGAGAGTGAGCAGGAACTCGCTGTCCGAGGGCTGGTCACCGACCAGGAAGAACGGCAGCGAGAAGGGGACGCTGATGACCTGGGAGATGATCACGACGATCAGCAACACCAGCAGCAGGATGCCGAACACCCGCCACCACGACCCCTTCACCAACTCGCCCGAGCGGCGCAAGGCTCCTGCCACCCCGACGGGCCGGGACGGCTCACCGGGCTCGGGTGACGTCGACTCCAGCATGAGGGACGGACCCGAGAGCGCGTACCGCACGTACAGCCAGATCGTCATCGGAACCGCGGCCAGTGCCAGCAGGACCGTGATCGCTGCGATGGTGCCGCCGTCGGCACCGACAGCACCGAGGGCGAACGCGACCAAAGTCACGGCCAGGAACGGCGCGACCCAGATGAGGCTGTAGACCACCGTGAGCAGCAACAGCCGCGGCAGGCGCCCTCGCGCAGCCCGCCAGGCCTGCCCGGCGGACATCTTCTCACCGAGCACCGCCCGACTGACGACGACGGTCAGGATGCCGGTGAGGACGACCGTCGCCACCCAGGTGACGACGGCCACGATCGCCGACGCCCCGAGCAGGCCGGCCACCGCCTCGAAGACCTCGCCCGGACTCGCGGTCGGCTCCAGGGACTCGAGGGCGGGCGCGCCCCTGAGCAGCAGGTAGCCCACGCCCAGTCCGAGCAGTTGGGTCAGTACGGCGACGATCGCCGACAGGCCGAGCATCGGCCCCGGATTGCGGCGGATCGTCGTGACCGCGCCGTCGAGGATCTCGCCGACGCCCAGCGGCCGCAGCGAGATCACACCGGGCTTGACCGCCGGGGGCGGCGCCCATCCCCAGCCGCTGGCTCCCGGTGCGACGGGCGGGGGCTGCTGTCCCCACCCGGAGCCGGACGGCGGCGGAGACGCACCTGTCGCCGGCTGTTCCCGTTCGGCAGGCTGCCCGGGCGCGGTCCAGCCGGGTTCCGGCGGCTGTCGGGTCGACCAGCCCGGATAGGGCGGCTGACCGGTGTCGGGGCCCGACGAGTCGTCGCTGGGTCGCTCCCAGCCCGGCGTCTGCGACATCGACGATCGCTCCCCGGTGCAGGTCGGGGGCAGCCATGGGCCCCGACCGACGGTCGCGGGCGCGCACGACGCCCTGCGGAAAGGTCGGGCACATCGTGTCACGGCCGAACGCCTGGACCTACGCCGACCGGCAGCGACGGCAGGCGCAGTCGATTTTCACGATTCGGCCCCGACAACCCCACAATGGGGTCATGAAGGGACGCGTGCTCATCGTCGACGACGACACCGCGCTGGCCGAGATGCTCGGGATCGTGCTCCGCAACGAGGGGTACGAGCCCTCCGTGGTGATCCGCGGCGACGAGGTTCTCCCCGTGTTCCGGGAGTTCAAGCCCGATCTGGTCCTGCTCGACCTCATGCTGCCGGGCAAGGACGGCATCGACGTCTGCAAGGAGATCCGGGCCGAGTCGGGCGTGCCGATCGTCATGCTCACCGCCAAGAGCGACACGGTCGACATCGTGGTGGGCCTGGAGTCCGGCGCAGACGACTACGTCGTCAAGCCGTTCAAACCCAAGGAGCTGGTCGCCCGGGTGCGGGCCCGATTGCGGCGCACCGACGACCCCAAGCCCGAGACGCTCGCGGTCGGCGACCTGGCGATCGACGTCGCCGGCCACTCGGTCAAGCGTGATGGCACGGCCATCCCCCTGACCCCACTGGAGTTCGACCTGCTCGCCTGCCTCGCGCGGCGTCCGTGGCAGGTGTTCACCCGGGAAGAGCTGCTGGAGAAGGTGTGGGGGTACCGTCACGCGGCGGACACCCGGCTGGTCAACGTCCACGTCCAGCGTCTGCGCTCGAAGGTCGAGCTCGACCCGGAGCGTCCCGAGGTCGTCGTGACCGTTCGCGGTGTCGGCTACAAGGCCGGTCCGGCCTGACGTGATCCGCGGCGTCAACCAGGCTGCGCCTGCTGGCGACCTCGGCCGGCGCGGCGTCGGCCTGCTCACCGGCACCGGGGAACGTCTCCTGCGCACATGGCGCCGCATCGTCGCCGCCTGGCAGCGGTCGATCCAACTGCGCGTCATCACCGCCACGCTGGCCCTGTCCGTCGTGGTCGTCTCGTTGTTGGGGATGACGCTGCTGCGCCAGGTGACCGACGGCCTGCTCAGCCAACAGCGCGACACCGCGCTCGCCGAGACGACCGCAGGCATCCGAATCGCGCAGAATCTGCTCGACGCCGCCGACGAGGCGGGTTCCACCGCGAGCAACCTGCTCACCCGCCAGATCGTCCGCGACCTCACCTTCCGCGGTGGCGCCGAGAGCGACGCGAACCGTCCCGCGGTCCTGCTGTTCCGCGACGACACGCCGACCTACTCGCGGGACGTCGAACCGAGCAGTGTTCCCCAGCAGCTGCGTGACGCCACCCTGGACAAGAGCTCGGTGTTCTGGACCTACACGTTGATCACCTATGACTCGGAGCAGGAGCCCGAGCGGGCGGCCGAGCCGGGCCTGGCCGCCGGAGGACAGGTCCGGACCCCGACGGGGGAGCAGTACGGGCTCTACTACCTGTTCCCGTTGACCGAACAGGAGCAGACCCTCGACCTGGTCCGCACCGCGCTCGCGACAGCCGGCCTGGTCCTCGTCCTGCTCCTGGCCGCCATCGCCGGACTGGTGACACGCCAGGTGGTGACGCCGGTCCGGCTGGCGGCTCAGATCGCCGAGCGGTTCTCTGCCGGCCGGCTCTCCGAGCGGATGGTCGTGAAGAACCGCGACGACATCGGCCGGTTGGCCACCAGCTTCAACCAGATGGCGGGCAACCTCCAACGCCAGATCGGACAGCTCGAGGAGCTCTCCCGGGTTCAGCAGCAGTTCGTGTCGGACGTCTCTCACGAGCTGCGGACTCCGCTGACGACCGTCCGGATGGCCGCCGACGTGCTGCACGAGTCACGCGAGGGGTTCGACGATCCCGTCGCCCGCCGGTCGGCCGAGCTGTTGCAGGCCCAGCTCGACCGGTTCGAGTCCCTCCTCGCCGACCTGCTCGAGATCAGCAGGTTCGACGCCGGCGCCGCGGTCCTCAGCGCCGAGCCGGTCGACGTCCGCGACATCGTCCAGGCCGTCACGGACGCCGCTGCTCCCCTTGCGGCCCGTAAGGGGACGGAGGTGAACGTCGAGGTGCCGTCGACGCCGTGCGTCGCGGACGTCGACGCGCGCCGGATCGAGCGGGTCCTGCGCAACCTGGTCGTCAACGCGATCGAACACGGTGAGGGGCGGGGGGTCCAGGTTCGCGTGGCGGCCGACGACGGTGCCGTCGCGGTCGCCGTCCGTGACCATGGTGTCGGCCTCAAGCCCGGGGAGTCCTCACTGGTCTTCCATCGGTTCTGGCGCGCCGACCCGGCCCGGGCTCGCAGCACCGGCGGCACCGGACTCGGGCTCGCCATCGCCCTCGAGGACGCCCGGCTGCACGGAGGCTGGCTGCAGGCGTGGGGTGAGCCGGGGGGCGGATCCCAGTTCCGCCTCACGCTGCCGTGTCGCGACTCAGACGAGCTGCGTGCGTCGCCGATCCCGCTGATCCCCGACGACGCCACCGACGGTGGGCTCGAGGGTGTGGACGGACCCTATGGCCGGACCGATCCGGTCCCCGTCGAGCCGACCGAGGCGGGTCGACGTGCGTAGGGCGGGTTCGGGTGTCGCGCTGACCGTGCTGGCGGGCCTGCTGACCGCGTGCGCGGGCATTCCCACCACCGGCCGCGTCGTCGAGGGCGAGGCCGTCGGGGAACCGCAACGGCCGGTGCCGGTCCGCTTCGAGGCGAACCCACCTGATCCCGGCGCGGACGAGGAAGGCATCGTCCAGGGCTACCTCGACGCGATGGCGTCGTACCAGCGCGACTACCCGACGGCCCGGGAGTTCCTGGCGCCCGACGCCGCGGCCGCCTGGCAACCGGGCGACGGAATGACGATCTACACGGCCGGCGCCGAGGCCGTGACGACAGCCCGTGGTCAGGTCCGGCTCACCATGACCGTGCAGGCGACGATCACGCCCGAACTCGGATATGTCGGGAAGCCCGCCCGCAGCACGGAGGACTTCGACCTGACCCTCGAGCAGGTGGAGGGCGAGTGGCGCATCGCGAACGCGCCGGCCGGCCTGCTGGTCTCCGACCAGGACTTCGAGAGCGAGTTCCGGGCGTACAACCGCTACTACTTCGACCCGGAGTTCGAGATCCTCGTCCCCGATCCTGTCTATCTCCCGGTGCAGGGCAGCGAGACGACGCTGCTCGCGGAGGCGTTGCTGCGGGGGCCCACAGGATGGCTCGCGCCGGCTGTGCGGAGCGCTTTCCCGGACAACACCGGACTCGGGGTTCCCGTCACTCTGGAGGCCGGACGGGCGTCGGTCGAGCTCACTTCCGAGGCGACGACGGACACGACGGACGAGCAGCGTGAGCAGATGGCCGCCCAACTGGCCTGGACCCTCGAACAGGTCGATGGCGTCCAGCAGACGTCGGTGACCTCGGGCCGGGTGCCGTTGACCGACGCCGACCCGACGGCGAGGGCAGTGGAGTCGTTCGGCCGCTACGACCCCGCGGCGCTTCCCCGACACCGCGATCTCTACGCCGTGACAGCGGCAGGCGTCGTCGGGGGAGAGGAACTCGCGCCCCTGCCCGGTCCCCTCGGGACGATGCCGGGCATCCGGGAGATCGCAGCGGACCCGCGAGGTGGGCGGGCCGCCGTCGTCGATGCGGCCGGGACCCAGCTGATCTGGGCTCCGTTCGACGACGACGCCACGGCGGCGACGCTGGCGACCGGCACCGAACTCGTCGCGGTGTCCTGGGACGAGTCCGGCCTGGTATGGGCGGTCGACCAGACCTCCGCCAGGTCGCAGGTGCTGGTGGCCCGGCCCGACGCCGAGGCCATGACGCTTCCGGCGGACGCCTTCGGCGGCCGGCGGATCGACGACCTCGCGGTGTCCTTCGACGGCACGCGGGTGGCAGTTCTCAGCGCGGGCCGGCTGCTCATCGGTGTGGTCCTGCGCGATCCCGAGCAGGGTGGGGCGGTGCGGGTCGAGGGACTCAGGGCTATCGAGCTCGACGGCAGGATCGTGAGCACGATCGCGTGGGCAGGCCCGTCCGAGCTGGCGGTACTCGCCGGCGATGCCGGCGGCGCACCGGCGCCGTTCCGGGTCGGTCTGTCCACCGTGATACTCAGCCCGGCAGGGATCGTGCCAGGCGCGGAGTCGCTGGCGGCGGCGACCGGTGGGGGACTTGCCATCGGCACCGACGACGGGCAGGTGCTTCAGCAGAACGCCACCCTGGGGTGGGTCGAGCTCGGGGTGGCGGGGACACCGGCCTATCCGGGCTGAGCGCCGTACGGTTCGTCCACAGCGTCGCAGGGTGCTGGCGCCGGTCCGTGACGTGCGCGGCACGCTGAGGACATGGGGACGCCACGGTTGGCCCGCCTACGGCGCCTGCTCGACGATGCCGGCGACCTCGCCTTCGGCGGTGTCTGCGCCGGATGCGAGGCTCGCTCCGGCCTCCTGTGCGACGCCTGCACGGCTGAGCTTTCCGGCCCGGCGTGGTTGGTCGATCAGCGGCCGGCCGACCTGCGGGTCGCCGCCGTCGCGCCCTACGGCGGCGTCGCCAGGGCCGTGCTCCTCGCGCACAAGGAACGCGGCCGGTTGGCCCTGTCGGCGTGCCTCGGCGACGCCCTGGCCGTGGCCGTGGCCGGTCTGCTCGAGGCGCCGGGCGGCTGCCCCAACTGCTCGCTGCGTGCGGTCGCGCTGGTGCCCGCGCCGTCCGGCCGCGCCGCCACACGCGCCCGTGGGCACGACCCGCTGGTGCGCGTTGCCCGCCGCGCCGGTGTCGTCCTGCGTAGGGCGGGACACGACTGCGGTGTCGTACCCGCGTTGCGGCAACGTCGCCGGATAGCCGACCAGGCGGGACTCGGCCAGGTCGCCCGCCGCGAGAACCTCCGCCACGCACTCGCCGTTCGTGGAGCGGCGCATCCGCTGCTGCGGGACCGGTGTGTCGTGCTCGTCGACGACGTGGTGACCACCGGCGCGACGCTCGGCGAGGCCGTACGGGCGATGCGTGCGGACGGGGTCGAGCCCTGCGGGGCGGCCGTGGTGGCGGTGGCAGTGTGAGACCAGGGAACTCTGTCCCGTCCCGCTGTCCGAGTCGCCGGGGAGCAGATACCGTGCCGGTATGGCACCCGTCGCCCACCTCCGCCGACCGACGCGGGGTGTGGCGTGCGGCCGTGGCCGGGGTGCCCACCCGACTGGCTGACCAGACCGGGGAGGTCCCGTGGAGATCGTGCTCAAGGGGCGCCGCACGGAGGTGCCCGAGCGGTTCCGGCGGCATGTGTCCGACAAGCTCGCCAAGCTGGAGCGCTTCGCTCGCAAGGTGATCCGGATCGACGTCGAGGTGTCGAAGGAGGCCAACCCGCGCCGCTCCGACGAGTCCCACCGGATCGAGCTGACGGTTCACTCGAAGGGTCCGGTGGTCCGGGCCGAGGCGGCTGCCGACGACCGCTATGCCGCCCTCGACCTGGCCGTCGACCGCTTGCAGACCAGGCTGCGCAAGGCCGCCGACCGCCGCCGGGTTCACCACGGCACACGCACCCCGCTCTCGGTCGCCCGGGCGACTGCCGCCGTCGACGGCGCGGCACCGGCGACCTCCGGCCCGGCGTCGGCGCCGGCCGAGTCGGCCGAGCCGGCTGCTGCCGATGATGGCCCGATGGTGGTGCGCGAGAAGACCCACCTCGCGAAGCCGATGAGCCTCGACCAGGCGCTGTACGAGATGGAACTCGTCGGCCACGACTTCTATCTGTTCGTCGACGCCGACTCGATGATGCCGAGCGTCGTCTACCGGCGCCGCGGCTACGACTACGGCGTCATCCACCTCGACGTCTGATCCCGTTCCTCCGCGCTTGGTGGTCGTCCGGAGTTCACGGCACCGGCGTACGTGGCACGCTCAGCGATGGTCCATGGCGCGCTCAGCGGTTGTTGTGCGCCCGAGTTGTACCAGTTTGTAGAACCGTGACGTGTGCCTGCCGTCAAGTCCTCGCGGCGCATAGCAGGCCGGGTTGTCGGTCCCAGCTGGCACGATCGGTGTCCGTGTCGCCCGTACGCACCAGTCTGTCCCGGTCGCAGGCCCGCCGCGTCGCCCTCGCCGCCCAGGGCTTCGCCGATCCGCGGCCGCTTCGGCCCGACCGCCGTGCCCTGCGCCGGGTGCTCGGCCGGGTCGGCATCATCCAGATCGACTCGGTCAACGTGGTGTGCCGGTCCCAGTACCTGCCGCTGTACAGCAGGGTCGGGCCTTACCCGCAGGCGATGCTGGACCGCGCGGCCAACCGGGCCCCGCGCCTGCTGTTCGAGTACTGGGCGCACGAGGCGTCGCTGGTACCGGTGCAGTTCCAGCCGTTCCTGCGCTGGCGCATGGACAGCGCGGCCGACACCGCGTGGGGCGGTATGCGGCGGATCGGGGTCGAGCAGCCGGAGTTCGTGGCGTGGGTACGGGACGAAGTCCGCCGCCTCGGTCCGGTCACGGCGGGGCAGATCGAGCACGACGCCCCGCGACCCACCGGCGACTGGGGCTGGAACTGGTCACTGGTGAAACGAGCGCTCGAGTACCTGTTCTGGGCCGGTGAGATCACGGCGTCCGGCCGGCGGCGGTTCGAGCGCCTGTACGACCTACCCGAGCGGGTGCTGCCACCCGAGGTCGTGAAGGCCCCCACTCCCGCGCCGGACGAGGCGTACCGTGAGCTGGTCCGGATCGCAGCCAGAGCCCACGGTGTGGGCACCGAGCAGTGCCTGCGCGACTACTTCCGGCTGGGCGTGGCGGAAGCCCGCCGGGCCGTCGGCGAGCTCGTCGAGGCCGGCGAGCTGCTGCCCGTGTCGGTCGAAGCCTGGAAGCGTCCGGCCTACCTGCACCGCGACGCCCGGCTCCCGCGGCGGGTGTCCACCCGGGCGTTGCTCAGCCCGTTCGACTCGCTGGTCTGGGAGCGGGCCCGTACCGAGGCCCTGTTCGAGTTCCGCTACCGACTGGAGATCTACGTCCCGGCGACCGAGCGCGTGTACGGCTACTACGTGCTGCCGTTCCTCCTCGGCGACCGGCTGGTCGCCCGCGTCGACCTGAAGGCCGACCGGCAGGCTCGCGTGCTCCGTGTCCAAGCCGCGTGGATCGAGCCCGGCGCTCCGGCGGAGACCGCGGAGGAGCTCGCGGCCGAGCTCGTCACGTTGGCGGTCTGGCTCGACCTTGGCGACGTCGTGGTCAGCGGTCGTGGTGACCTCGCCGGCGCCCTCGTCGCGGCGCTCCCATCGGTCGCGTGACCACGGATCAGCGCGGATCGGTCGACAGCAGGTCGTACCAGAGCAGATCCGCCCAGGACCCGTCCCCGAGGCGTTCCGCGGCCCGTTCGGTGCCGTAGTGGCGGAAGCCGTTCCGCAGGGCGACCTTCGCCGACGCGTCGTTGCCCGGCGCGTGCGCAAGGACCAGCCGGCGCAGACCGAGCCCACCGGCCTGCCTGCTGGCGAAGGCGTGGCCGACCATGAGGCGCACGGCCTCGGTCGCCACGCCGCTTCGCCGGGCGGACTGGTGCACCCAGTAGCCGACCTCGGCGCTGCCCGGTCCGTGTCCGTCGTCGACGGCCATCAGCGAGAACGAACCCGCGGCCGGGCCGTCGTCGGAGAGCGCCACGGCCCAGTGGACGCCTCGGCCCGTCGCGTGATCCTCCTCGCGACCGGCGATGTAGCCCAGCGCGGTCTCCCGGGTGTACGGGTCGGGCAGGCCGCCGAGCCAGTGCCGGGTCACCGGGTCGTTGCAGCCCTCGGCAGCGGCATCAGCGTCGGAGTCGAGCCAGCGGCGGAGCACCACGCCGTCCCCGCGGAGGATCGGGACGTCGAACCACGGGCGTGACGGCTCGCAGGGGTCGTCGCGCATCAGGGTCGCGACCCACGCGTCGCGTCTCTCGCCCCGCTGGACCAGATGGGACCGGACGGTCCCCTCGAACCGGAAGCCGGCCCGCCAGGCGACCCGCCTGGAGGCCCAGTTGCCGACGTGGGCGTACCAGAGCATTCGCTCCAGCGCGAGCCCTCCCGGCTCGAACCCGTGCGACACGACCAGCCGGACGGCGCTGCTCATGAGGCCTCGCCCTCGTGCCTCGGCGGCGAGCCAGAACCCCACCTCACCGGACCCGTCGCCCTCCATGCGCAGACCGATCATGCCCAGGACCTGGCGATCGGCCGGATCACGCACCGCCCAGCTCAACTCCTGGCCGCTGTCCCAGCCGGGTCCGACGACCTCGCGGACGAACCAGTCGGCGTCGCGGCGGCGATAGGGAACCGGCACCGTCGTCCAGCGCTGGACCTGCTCGTCCTGGCACAGCTCGGTGATGCGGTCGACGTCATCACGGGTGGGCAGGGCGAGCAGGACCCGGTCGTCCTGCAGTTGGAGCGGGCGCATTCGGGCATCCTGCCGTGTACCGCCGGCCCAGGCCGAGCGGTTATCGCCCATTCCGGATCAGTTCGTGCGGTCCGTACCAGGACCTCCGGGCACGCCGACGTACGATGATGCGTTGGGTCTAGGGGAACCACGCACCGTGACCCGCCGGCGCGTCGCGCCGACCACATCCGGCTGTCGAGGAGTTGACCCGCGTGCCCGTCCTGATCGACAAGATCCTCCGAGCCGGGGAAGGCAAGATCATCAAGCGCCTCGAAGGCATCGTCGTCCAGGTCAACGCGATCGAGGACGACTTCGCCGGCCTCTCCGACGCCGAGTTGCGCGGGCAGACAGAGGAGTTCCAGTCGCGGCTGGCCGACGGCGAGACGCTCGACGACCTCCTGCCCGAGGCGTTCGCGACCGTGCGCGAAGCAGCTCGACGAACGCTCGGCCAGCGCCACTACGACGTCCAGGTCATGGGCGGGGCCGCCCTTCACCAGGGCAACATCGCCGAGATGAAGACCGGGGAGGGCAAGACCCTGGTGTCGACGCTGCCCGCCTACCTCAACGCTCTCGGCGGCAAAGGTGTCCACATCGTCACCGTCAACGACTACCTCGCCCAGCGCGACGCCGAGTGGATGGGACGGGTCCACCGGTTCCTCGGGCTCGACGTCGGTGTGATCCTCGCCGGCCTCACTCCGGCGCAGCGTCGGGTCGCGTACGCCGCCGACATCACCTACGGCACGAACAACGAGTTCGGATTCGACTACCTGCGCGACAACATGGCGCAGCGGGCGGAGGACATGGTGCAGCGGGGCCATCCGTATGCGATCGTCGACGAGGTCGACTCGATCCTCATCGACGAGGCCCGGACCCCGCTGATCATCTCCGGCCCCGCCGACCAGCCCACCCGGTGGTACACGGAATTCTCCAAGATCGCCGGACGGCTGCGCCGCGAGGCCGACTACGAGGTGGACGAGAAGAAGCGAACCGTCGGCATCCTCGAGTCGGGTATCGAAAGGGTCGAGGACTGGCTGGGCATCGACAACCTCTACGAGAGCGCCAACACTCCGCTGATCCAGTTCCTCAACAACTCGATCAAGGCCAAGGAGCTGTTCCACCGGGACAAGGAGTACGTCGTCAAGGACGGCGAGGTGCTCATCGTCGACGAGCACACGGGGCGCATCCTGGCCGGCCGCCGCTACAACGAGGGGATGCACCAGGCCATCGAGGCCAAGGAGGGGGTGGAGATCAAGCAGGAGAACCAGACACTGGCCACCATCACGCTGCAGAACTTCTTCCGGCTCTACGAGAAGCTCGCCGGGATGACCGGCACGGCGATGACCGAGGCGTCGGAGTTCAACAAGATCTACAACCTCGGTGTCGTGCCCATCCCCACGAACAAGGACATGATCCGCGCCGACCAGGCCGACCTCGTGTACCGCACCGAGGAGGCCAAGTTCACCGCGGTCGTCGAAGACCTCGTCGAGAGGCACGCGAAGGGCCAGCCGGTCCTCGTCGGCACCACCAGCGTGGCCAAGTCCGAGCACCTGTCCCAGCTGCTCAGTAAGCGAGGCGTGCCGCACGAGGTGCTCAACGCGAAGCACCACGAGCGGGAGGCCGCGATCATCGCCCAGGCCGGCCGCCGGGGCGCGGTCACGGTGGCGACGAACATGGCCGGACGCGGTACCGACATCATGCTGGGGGGAAACCCCGAGCCGATGGCGATGGCCGATCTCAAGCAGCGCGGCGTCGATCCGGTGGACAGCCCGGAGGAGTACGAGGCCGCCTGGGGCCCGACCCTGGAGCAACTGCAGAACCAGGTGAAGGCCGAGCACGAGGACGTCATCGAGCTCGGCGGCCTCTACGTGCTGGGAACCGAGCGCCACGAGTCGCGGCGGATCGACAACCAGCTCCGCGGCCGGTCGGGCCGGCAGGGCGACCCGGGGGAGTCGCGGTTCTACCTGTCGCTGCAGGACGACCTGATGCGGCTGTTCAAGAGCGAGTGGGTCGACATGATCCTGCGCAGCCTGAACATCCCGGACGACCAGCCGATCGAGCACAAGCGGGTCAGCAACGCGATCAAGAGCGCACAGACCCAGCGCGAGGCGCAGAACTTCGAGATCCGCAAGGACGTCCTCAAGTACGACGACGTGCTCAACCGCCAGCGCCAGGTCATCTACGACGAGCGGCGGATGGTGCTCGAGGGCGAGGACCTCTCCGAGCAGATCCGGCACATGCTCGACGACTCCATCTCGGCCTACGTTCAGGGGGCTACGTCGGAGGGCTATCCCGAGATGTGGGACCTCGACCGGCTGTGGTCGGCGCTGCGCACGCTGTACCCCGTCTCGGTCACCGTCGAGGAGATCGAGGACGAGGTGGGTGGCCGGGACGGCCTGACCTCCGACCTCATGGTCGACCGGCTCACCGACGATGCGCGGGCGGCCTACGAGCGCCGCGAGTCCGACCTCGGCTCCGGGGTCATGCGTGAGCTCGAGCGCAGGGTGCTGCTGACCGTTCTCGACCGCAAGTGGCGCGAGCACCTCTACGAGATGGACTACCTGCGCGAGGGCATCGGCCTGCGGGCCTTCGCGCAGAAGCAGCCCCTGGTGGAATATCAGCG
This sequence comes from Jiangellaceae bacterium, assembly GCA_035656095.1. Lineage (GTDB taxonomy): Bacteria > Actinomycetota > Actinomycetes > Jiangellales > Jiangellaceae > DASRTE01. Next base: position 97,559 of record DASRTE010000005.1, on the reverse strand, counting down.
CGAGGGGTTCGACCTGTTCGCCACGATGATGGACGGCATCAAGGAGGAGTCGGTCGGCCTGCTGTTCAACCTGGAGGTGCAGGTTCGCCCGACCGCCCCGGACGGCGCCGAGGCTGCGCCCGCCGGCGTCACCGACGGCGCCGCTGCCAAGGCGCCCGTCGTCGTGGCGAAGGGGCTGGTCGAGACCCGCCGACCTCAGCAGCTCCAGTACACGGCGCCGAGCGTCGACGGTGAGACGGCCGTACAGCAGGGGGTCGAGCGCGCCGGAGCGGCCAACGGTTCCCGCACCGCCGCGGCGACCACGACGTCGGAGATCGACTTCGGCGACGTTGCCCGCAACGCGCCCTGCCCGTGCGGCTCGGGCAAGAAGTTCAAGCGCTGCCACGGCGACCCGCGCCACCGCGTGTCCTGACGCGAACGCTGCCGCTCCGATCGTTCCCCATCGGCGGCCGGGTCAGAGAATCTCGAGGGCCGTGCACCGCCAGCGACCGTCGAGGCCCTCGAGTCGCATCGCGAGGGCACGGCACCGGCCTTGCGTCTCGACCACCGCACTCGCCTCGACCACGCCGTCGCAGGGCTGGCAGATCCGGATCGACCGGACCAGCGGACGAGGCCTGGCGCCGGCGCGCTGAACCGATCGTCGACGTTCGAGCAGGCGGTAGACGGGCTCGTCGGTCCATCGGATCAGTTGCTGCAGCGGCCGGTGTCCGTGCAGAGCTTCGACGATGCCCTGGGCGAGCCGGACCGCCCATCGCCTCGGGTCGGGCAACTCGGCCGACCGCGTAGGTTGCCGCGCCACCAACGCGGTGATCTCGCGTTCCGCCAGTTCGGCTCCCGGCCCGTCGTCGCCGCCGGGTGCGCCCTGCCCCGTCACGTCGACCAGGCGGAGGGGTGCCACCGGCTCGGGTATCGCGGGTACACCGCCCGGCAGCACGTACGCGAGGGCGAGCGCGTCTTGCGTCGCGCGCCGCGGTGAGCGCTCGCGCGGTGGCCCGGCCTGGTCGTGTCGGCCGGACGAAGCCTCGTCGTCGAACGGCGGCTCCGCGACCGGCACCGGTACCCGCCGTACCGCTGTGGTGCAACGCTCGGTTCCGGTCGGTGTGGTGGTCGGCATCGTTCCCCGTTCCGGTAGTCGACGTCGCTGCTACGCCGGTGGGCGGAGCACTGTGCCGGGAATCAGAAAGTCCGGATCCGCGCCGACGACGCCCCTATTGCGGGCGTACCAGCGGGGCCAGGCGGCGGCGATCTCGGCATCGGAGGCGTGCGGGCCGATCGCACGAGCGGCGATCGTCCACAGGCAGTCGCCGGCCACCACGACGACCGCATCGGGCGTGGTGGCGCGACGCCGGTTCGCGTGTCCGTCGGATGGCGCATGCGGTTCTCTCGCGTTCATGGTTCCCATGAGCTCGGCCCGAACGGGTGCGTCGCCGGGTCGGCCGACACCCGGAAGTGACGCTGTCGCCAGGCCACCCTCGGTGTCGTGCGATTCCACGGGGACGCCCTCAGCGGCGGCGGGCAGTGTCGCCATCGCCGGCGTGGACACGACCGTCAGACCCACACCGACGCGGAACAGCCCCGTCATCATCGAGGGCGCGAGCCGGAGCACGATCCGCGCGGCGGCCCGCCCGGCCAGGCCCGGGATCCGGGCTGCCGCCGTCAACGCCGACAGCAGACCCACCCAGCCGAGGACGGCGACGGCGACGACCGCGGCCACCAGCCCGACGAGGTCGTCGATGCCGGCGGAGCCCGCTCGTACGGTGACCCAGCCCGTGTCGGCCAGGACCTGAGCGGCGGCGAACAGGGCGACGCCGGCGGCTGCCGGGCCGAGCAGTGCCATGATCACGGTCGAGTCCATTCGATCACGCTATCGTTCATTTGCATGTGTTTACTTATCGATGAGCCAGGTATCTGTCAAGTCGTGTCCACAACGGGGTCACCCTTAGCAGGGAGTAGCGTCACGCCGTCGAGCACGGCAGGGAGGCACGATGCGCTGGGAACGGCTCTTCGACGATCTCGAAGCGCAGGCCGCCGAGGCGGAGCACGCCTCGCTCGGTCCCGAGGTGGCCGATCGGACTCGTCGGGAACTGGCGCGGGTTCGGCTGACCGACCGGTTCCGAGCGGCCGTCGGCCGCCGGGTGACGATCGTGGTCGCGGGTGCCGGCCGGGTGACGGGGACGGTGCAGGCCGCCGGGCCGGACTGGCTGCTTGTATCCGAGCGCCCGGGCAGCGAGACGGTGGTCCGGACTGCGGCCGTGGTCAGCATCGGGGGGCTGGGGACCCATGCCGCGGTCGCGGGTGCTGAAGGAGAGGTCGGTGCGAGGCTGGGCCTGGCCTACGTCCTGCGCGGGATCGCGCGGGACCGGTCGGAGGTCGTGATGAGCCTCACCGACGAGTCGGCATTGACTGGCCGGGTCGACCGGGTGGGTGCCGACTTCGTCGATGTCGCCCTGCGCGCGGGAACGGAGCAGAGCAGGGATGAACCGATCGGGACGCGAACTGTGCCGTTGTCGGCCGTCGCAGCACTGCGCCGCGCAATCTAGGACGCCGGAGGATCGCTAGTCCGGATGGGGCTCGTCGGCCGGCGGCGAGGAGTCCGCCGATGGCACCAACGGATGGGCGGCCACGAACTCGCGGGTCTCTGCGTAGAGCCGCTGGATGTAGTCCTCCAGGACGCTGGTCTCGACTCTCCATTGTCCGCGGCCCCCCACCTTGATGGCCGGCAGGTCACCGCTGCGGACCAGGGCGTAAGCCTGCGCGGAGGAGATGTTCAGGACCTCGGCGACGTCGGCGAGGTGGAGGAACCGAGGGCTGCTCGTCGCCATGGCATCTCCCCGCCGCGTCCGGATACGTCCTGATACGCCAGTCTGCCACGGGTTACCTGTGGACGGTTCCACTTGTCCACAGGCCGCAAGGGACTAGTCTGCCGCGGTACCGGTCGCACCGCGGGCGGGCCCGCGGACCGTCCGCGCCGGCTGCTGCGACGACGAGGAGCACACGATGGCCCGGTCGGACACCGACTCCGTCAGCACGCGGCCGGTGGTCTTCGGTCAGGATGTGTCCTCACCCCAGGCGGCACGACTGGTCCGGTCCCGCTGGCTCGATCCGCGCCTGGTCACGGGGCTCCTGCTCGTGCTGGGCTCCGTCGTCGTCGGCACGAGGGTGGTCGCAGCCGCCGACGACACGGTCCCGGTCCTGGTCGCGACGACCGACCTGGCGCCGGGCCAGCCCTTGACCGCCACCATGGTCGAGACCCGGCAGGTCGGACTGGCGGAGAGCCTGGACGGCCTTTATCACACCGGCGAGGTCGGGGGCGGATACGTCGTGGTCCGGCCGGTGAGTGCGGGCGAACTCGTGCCGCGATCGGCCGTGGCAGTCGCCGCCGACGCCGACGCCGTCCGCTACGTCACCGTGGCGGTTCCAGCGGCCGAGGTGCCGGCGGGCCTCGGTCCGGCGGCGGTGGTCGACGTGTGGCGCGCACCCCCGGAGCAGGGCGACGATCGCACAGCCGGCCGGCTTCTGGCCGATGTCAGCGTCACCGCGGTCGACTCGGGGAGCGGTGGCCTGGCCGGCTCCGGCGGTGTCGCCCGGGTCACCCTCGCCGTGGCAGAGGGCACGAGGGCCGATCCCGACGAGGCTGTCGCCGGGTTGGTGGCGGCTGCTCGCGACGGCCTGGTCTATCTCGTCCGGGTGCCGGAGGCATCGCGGTGACCGTCCCCGTTCTCACGGCTGTCTCGGGAGCGGAGTGGGAGTCGCGGCTCGTCGCCGCCCTCGAGGCCGGTAGCGGTGGTGTGTCCGTCGCGCGGCGCTGTGTCGACGTGGCCGACATGCTGGCCTCGGTCGCAGCCGGGCACGGCCGGGCCGTACTCCTGTCCGCCGACCTGCGCCGCCTCGACCGCGAGGTGCTGAGCCGCGTCGCCTCGGCCGGCGTCGCCGTCGTCGGCGTGGCATCGGCCGACGACGAGCAGGGCGAACGCCGACTGCGCCAGCTCGGTGTCGACACGGTGGTCACCGCCGACGCCGACGTCTCGGCCGTGGCCGACGCCGTTCACGCCGCCCTGGGCGGCATGGCAGCGGCGCCGAGCCGACCTGGCGGCGCCGACGGGGTCGGTGAGCTCGACCTGGCAGGGCCCGCCGACAGCGCAGCGGAGCATCCGGTCGGCCGACTGGTAGCCGTGTGGGGCCCGACCGGTGCTCCCGGACGGACGACGCTCTCGGTCAACCTGGCGGCAGAGACCGCCCTTCTCGGCCGGACCACCCTGCTCGTCGACGCCGACACCTATGGCGGGTCGATCGCACAGGTGCTCGGTCTGCTCGACGAGGCGCCAGGGCTGGCAGGGGCAGCGCGGGCCGCCAACCACGGCCAGCTCGACCTGCCCTCACTCGCACGCCATGCGCGGCAGGTCACAGCGCGGCTGAGGGTTCTCACCGGCATCACCCGGACCGAGCGATGGCCGGAGGTCCGAGCCACCTCGCTGGAGGTGGTCTGGGCGCTGGCCCGCGGCCTCGCGGAGACGACCGTGGTCGACTGCGGCTTCTGCCTCGAGCAGGACGAGGAGCTCAGCTTCGACACAGCAGCACCACTTCGCAACGGCGCGACGCTGAGCACCCTGCAGAATGCCGACGTCGTTCTCGCCGTCGCTGCTGCCGATCCGGTCGGCCTACAGCGGTTCGTCCGCGCACTGTCCGACCTCCGTGAGGCGGTGCCGCGGGCCGACGTCCGCGTCGTCGTCAACCGGATGCGCTCGTCCGTCGTCGGATCGAACCCGGACAGACAGGTCCGGGCCGCGCTGGAGCGGTACGCAGGAGTGCAGCGGATCGTGGTCGTTCCCGACGACCGGCCTGCGGTCGATGCTGCTCTGCTGAAGGGTCAGACGCTGGCAGAGGCCGCGCCGACCTCGGCGGTACGGCTGGCGATCGCCCGGCTGGCCGCTGATCTGGCCGGAGTCGCCGCTTCGTCCCGGCCGCGACGCCGGGGGAGGGTCCGCCTGCTGAGGTGAAGGCACGGACCGATGCGGCGTCAGGCGGCGAACAGCAGAAGCAGCCCGCCGACGGTGTAGAAGACCATGACCACCAGGAGCGGGAGCTGACAGTCCGGGCGGGCCAGTGGGAACAGCCGCACCGCCCGGTCGTGAGCTGCCACGATGCCCAGCACGTGCCCGACGACGATCGCACCGACCTGGATGCTGGCGACCAGCGTCGGCTGCCCGGCGATCCACCGGTTCTCCGTCAGTCCGGCCGTGCCCAGCCAGTTCGCACCGGTCCCCAGCGGATCGGAGAGCAGGACGAGCGTGCGCTGGCCCTCGAGCACGAACAGCGTGAGGTAGTGGGCGATGACGTAGCCCACCACGATCGGGACGACCGAATGGGCGAACATCTCGGACAGCCCGCGGCGGTCGGAGTCGGCCAGCGCCGCTACCCACCGGACCGCGAACGTGAAGGTGAGATACACGACCGAGACCGCCGCGAGCAGTCCCACGGTGCCGGCCAGCGTGGCCGGCGCACCCGACTCCTGTACCCACCGGTCCCACCATGGGGACGCGGAGGCGCTGTCGAACATCGTCGAGCCGAGGAGGACGGCCACTGTCGCGGTCAGCCCCGGCCGCACCGGCGTCCCGTCGAGGTTCTCCAGCGGGTTCCGCGCGACCAGGCGCCCGTCGCTTCGGCGCCCGAGCCAGGACAGCCGGGCCACGAGCGACGAGTACGCCTCGAACGGATCGGCGTGGTCGAACCAGCGTGAGCCGAACACGACGGCCCCGAGCACCATGACCGCGACGAACACCGCGAACCAGGCCCGGATGACCGGCAGCGTGGCCCGGTCCGGAGCCACGAGCTCGAGCCAGGTGAATGCAACCAACCCGGCCGCCGCCGGCCACAGCCCGACTCCGGCCGGCAGCGTGCGAATCCCGACCGTCGGGTCGAGTCGGATCGCCCGGCAGAGCAGCAGATGCAGCGTCCGCAGCGGGTTGACCAACCGCCAGAACGGGCCGAACAGCAACGAGAGCGGGACGATGCCGATCCACAGCAGCACGTAGACGACACCGGCGGTCGGGTTGGTCGCGAGGTCGGGCCCCGCGACGGCCCCCCAGGTGACGTAGGCAGCCGCGACGAGTCCGAGCAGACGCAGGGCCCATCGCGTCCACGACGAGTCGGCTGCACGGCTGACGGCCAGGGGGAGTGGGCGGCCGCTCTGGTCGCCGCGGAACCTCGGTTGGCGCCAGGCCATGCGCAGGACGAGGAACGAGACGACGAGTGCGGCTGCGGCACCGGCCACTGCCAGGCTGAACGGGATGGGCAGGTCCTGTCGGCCGCCGACCCCGTGAGCGATCACGGTTGCCGGTGTCACTGCACGAGCAACTGGAACAACAGCAGGCCGCCCTCGTGGGTCTCGACCTCGTACACGCCGGGCTCGGCAAGGCTGAACTCCAGCGTCGTCGGCAGGCCTGCGGACAGCTCGGCCGTCTGGTCCACGCCGTGCACGTGCACCTCGTCATCGACATCGCTGGTCACTGTGACCCGTACGGCTTCGCCGACTGCCACCTGCACGCTGTCCTCCGCCGTGTCGACCGTGCCGTCGACGACGACGACCTCGATCTCGCGGACTGAGGCCTGCGGCGTCGCGGACGTGTCCGGTGACGCCGTTGGCCCAGTGGGGGTCGGGATGTCCGCAGCGGCGGTGTCGCGTGGGCCGACGTCCGCGCCGCAGGCGCTGAGAAGGAGTATGACCGCGAACGGCACCAGCGCGGCGCGCCGGCCGGGTCGGGTTGTCGGCATGGGTTCTGATCTCCTGCAGGGGGACGGCGGACGCCCCATCCTCGCAGTCCGATCACCCGAACCCGCCGGACACCACGGACAAACGTGCGAACGGGCCGCGCGTCTTGCAGACTGATCTGGTGAGCCGCGCAACGGAGCCGCGCCGGGGACTGGTCCTGGGTGCCGGCGGCGTGCTCGGGGCGGCCTGGACGGTCGGCGCGCTCTGCGCTCTCGAGGATTCGCTCGGCGTCGACCTGCGTACCTGTGACAAGATTCTCGGCACGTCGGCCGGCTCCGTCCTGGCGGCGCTGCTCGGAGCGGGCGTGTCACCCGCCCAGATGCGCGACCACCAACTCGGTCGCGTCGTGGACGGACCTCTCGCGGCCATGCCGTGGGACTACGACACAGCTACGGGTGGCGCTCTACCGCCGATGCCGCGGTTGGGACTCGGGTCGCCGGCGCTGTTCCGGCGCAATGCGCGGCGGCTGCGCCGCCTGCCGCCGACCGCCGTCCTCTCCGCCTTGCTCCCGGTCGGCCGGAGATCGCTGGACGATCTCGGAACGATGGTCGCCGCTCTGGCTCCGCCGGGCGGGTGGTCGGAGCACCCGGGCGTGTGGATCGTGACCATGGACTACGAGACCGGCCGGCGGGTCCCGTTCGGCCGCCCCGGCGAGCCGCCGGCTTCGCTGGTGGAGGCCGTGACGGCGTCGTGCGCGATTCCCGGCTGGTACGCGCCCGTGACGATCGGCGGGCACCGCTACGTCGACGGCGGTGCGTGCTCGGCCACGTCGGTCGACCTGTTCACGGGGCTCGGGCTCGACGTGGTCTACGTGGTGGCGCCCATGGTCTCGCGCGAGCTCGACCACCCCCGCTCGCTGCTGGGGCGGATGGAGCGCCGCTGGCGGGCGGCGGTCACCCGGCGCTGCCTGCACGAGACGCTGAAGCTCCGCGCCGAGGGGACCAGGGTCACGATCCTCGGACCCGGTCTCGAGGACCTCGAGGCGATCGGCGTCAACGTGATGCAGGTGTCGCGGCGCATCACCGTGTTGGAGACGTCGTTGCGGACGTCGGCAGCGGCCCTGGCGGCCGGTCCTCACCTCGGTGAGGTGGACGCCGGCTGATGCGCGTGTTCCTGCCGGCAACACTTCCGATGCTCGCGGTCCTGCAGGATTCGGGCCGGCTCGATCCGGCGGGCGGCATCGGTTACGCCGTCACGCCGGCGCTGCGCGAGTGGTACGCGGACGGCGACGCCGAAGAGCTCGACTATGCGGCGCTCGCCGAGGCTGCCAGGGCGTCGTTGCGGGAGCTGGCGACCGCTCCGGGTGCGCCGTGCCGCCGGGTCGTGATCGCCGTCGAACTCCCCGATGCGACACCCGACGCGGCCGGCGGGCGGTCCGCGGTCCGGCTGGTCGCACCGGTGGGTCTCGAACAGGTCGTTTCCGTTCACGTCGACGACGCCGACGCGGAACAGACCGTTCGAGCCGCGGTCGAGGCCCTCGACGCCGCCGGTGCCGGCGACGCCGATGCCGCCGCGGCGGTCGAGGAACCGGAGGGCTTCGAGCTGTTGTGGTTCGCGACCCAGGAGATCCCCGATCTCGTCGATTGACCACGTTCACCACCCCGGTGGACGGTTCACCAGGCGCAGGAGCCTGGTGAACGGGCCACGAGCCTGGTGAAGGTAGGGCCGGCTCGTGCCACGATGGGCGATGTCCCTGCCCGACGTCGAGGAGCACCGCCGTGGATGCCGTCACCCAGGTCCCCGTGCCGGTGAACGAGCCGGTCCTCACCTACGCACCCGGAACCCCTGAACGCGCAGGGATCGAGCTGCGCATGTCCGAGCTCTCGGCCGAACGGCACGAGCTGACCTGCACCATCGGGGGCGACCAGAAGCTCGGCGGGGGCGACGAGATCGACGTGGTCGAGCCGCATCGCCACTCCCACGTTCTCGGCACGATGCGCAACGCGACCACGACGGACGCGGGCGCCGCGATAGCGGCCGCGAAGGAGGCGGCAGCCGGATGGCGCGCCCTGTCCTTCGACGACCGGGCGGCGGTCTTCCTCAAGGCGGCGGAGTTGCTTGCCGGACCATGGCGGCAGACCCTCAACGCCGCGACGATGCTGGGCCAGTCCAAGACCGTCGCCCAGGCCGAGATCGACAGTGCCTGCGAGCTGATCGACTTCTGGCGATTCAACGTGTACTTCGGCCGCGAGATCGTCGAGGAACAGCCGATGCTGAACAGCACTGGCGTGTGGAACCGTGCGGATCACCGCCCTCTGGAGGGCTTTGTCTACGCGATCACCCCGTTCAACTTCACGGCCATCGCCGGTAACCTGCCGACGGCACCGGCCCTGATGGGCAACACGGTGGTGTGGAAGCCGAGCCCCACCCAACAGCTTGCGGCGCACTACACCATGCGCCTGCTCGAGCAGGCGGGCCTTCCCCCCGGCGTGATCAACATGCTGACCGGCGACGGCCTGGCCGTGTCCGAGGTGGCACTGGCCGATGCCGACCTGGCGGGAATCCACTTCACCGGATCGACGCGGACCTTCCAGACCCTCTGGCGCACCGTCGGTCAGAACATCGCCGACTACCGGAGCTACCCACGCATCGTGGGCGAGACAGGCGGCAAGGACTTCGTGGTGGCACACCCCAGCGCCGACGTCGACGTCCTGCGGACGGCGCTGGTACGCGGCGCGTTCGAGTACCAGGGCCAGAAGTGCTCCGCTGCCTCACGGTGCTACATCCCGCGCAGCGTGTGGGACCGGATGCGGGACGACTTCCTGGGGCTGACCGACTCGCTGGCCATGGGCCCGGTCGACGACCTGTCGAACTTCATGGGAGCCGTGATCGACGACCGGGCGTTCGCGAAGCACGCGGCGGCGATCGATCGGGCGGAGACCGACGACACCGTCACGGTGGTGGCCGGAGGCGGTTACGACGACGGCGAGGGCTACTTCGTCCGGCCGACCGTGCTCGAGAGCACGGATCCGGAGAACGAGATCTTCACCACCGAGTACTTCGGACCGATCCTCGGCGTGCACGTGTTCGACGACGCCGACTACGACCGCGTACTGCGGCAGATGGAGTCGGTGGCGCCGTATGCCCTGACCGGGGCCGTCATCGCGCAGGACCGGGCGGCCATCGCGGAGGCGACCGAGGTGTTGCGCTTCGCGGCGGGCAACTTCTACGTCAACGACAAGCCCACGGGCGCCGTCGTCGGCCAGCAGCCGTTCGGTGGTGCCCGGGCCAGCGGCACGAACGACAAGGCCGGCGCGGCCCAGAATCTGCTGCGGTGGACGAGCACGCGGTCCCTCAAGGAAACACTCGACCCACCGACCGCGCATACTTACCCACACATGGCCTGAGGGCCAGCCACGGAAGACAAGGGGTATTCCACGTGTTGGAGGACCGGCTGCCCACCCGTCCGCTCGTCTCGCGCGCAGTGCGCCTGCTCGCACAACCTCGGCGCAGCCCCGCCGACAGCGCGCTCGTCACCGGTGTCGCACTGCGTCTCGCCGCGCTCGACAGCGACACCGAGACCGCCGACAAGCTCATCGCGGCGTCCGACCGCGTCATCGTGGGCGTCGCTGGCCTCGTCGGCGAGCCGGCGCCGCAGGCCGACTGGAGCGACACCGCGGAGGCGCTGGCGCTGATGATCGCCGGACGGCCGCTGCAACGCCGCCACCTGATGGCCTCGCGCTCGGCTCTCGGCTCGGCCGACAAGGTCCTCGACCTGTCCGAGGGGCTACGCCGCACCGCCGAGGAGGATGTCGACCGCGACGACCTCGGCCGTGCGCTGGCGATGGCCGTCGCGGCCCCGGCGGACATGGTCGACGCTCTCATCGAACAGGAGAAGAGCAGCACCCGCGGCCGGAGCGAGCCGGCCGCCCATGGCCGCGAGGTCGCCGAACCACGGCCCCCGGGCCCCGGTCCGCGGGCCAGCCGACCGGCACCCGGTGAACGCGGCGTCCCACTGCGCGCACTCGACGGCGGGATTCCCGGCCGCTGACGGTCACGTCCCGCCGTCGGCCGGAGGGTTGCGCTTGACGGCCACGAGCAGGCCGTCGCCCACCGGAAGCAGCGCCGACACCAGCTGTTCGTCCTCGACCACCGCCCGGCCGAGTCCGCGGATCGCGACCGTGTCGGGGTCCCGCTGCGCGGGGTCGGCGACCCGGTCGTGCCACAGGGCATTGTCGAAGGCGACGACGCCCCCCGGCCGGAGCAGCCGGAGCGCCTGGCGGAGGTAGTCGGAGTACTCGGCCTTGTCGCCGTCGCAGAACACCAGATCGTATGCGCCGTCGGTGAGCCGTGGCAGGACCTCCAGGGCCGCGCCGGTGATCAGCCGGGTCCGGTTGTGCGCAACACCCACCTCGGCGAAGGCCTCGCGGGCCAGCCGCTGGTGCTCGGACTCGACGTCGACGCTGGTGAGAACGCCGTCCGGGCGCATGCCGGCCAGCAGATAGAGACCCGACACCCCCGCTCCGGTGCCGATCTCGACGACCGTGCGTGCGTCGATCGCGGCGGCCAGCACCCGCAGCGCCGCCCCCGCGCCCGGGCCGACCGGGACCGCGCCCACCTCCCGGCCGCGCCGTCGGGCCCGGGCCAGGGCCTGGTCCTCGGCGGCGAAGCTCTCGGCGTAGGCCCACGACTCCGGCGTGATCGCATTGATGATGACGGCCTCCTCGTAGGCCAGCGCACTCGTCGCTCCACTTGTGGCGGCTCGGGAACGTCAACCTCGCCCGGGCAGCGTGCCGAACCCGCCACAAGTCGACCGGTTGCCTCGCAGCGTAGTGCTCGACGACGGCGGGACGGGGAACCCACGCGAGGGTGCGGCGCGTTGCCCGGACGTGACGTGCGGGAACACCCGCGTCGCCGCCACGGTTGGTGCCGAGAGGGGAATATGGGTCACGATGGCAGCAGTACTCGTGCCCGTCCGTCCCCGCGAGGGAGGCTCCCAGGTGGCCGACGCAGAGGTGCCCGGCGCCGCCGGCAGTGACGCCGGCGTGCCGGAGCCGCGCGTGGTGCCCGCCCCCGAAGGCTGGACACCGCCGTCCTGGGACGAGGTGGTCCGCGAGCACTCCGGTCGGGTCTACCGGCTCGCCTACCGGCTGACCGGCAACAGCCACGACGCCGAGGACCTCACCCAGGACGTCTTCGTCCGGGTGTTCCGGTCCCTGTCCTCCTACACCCCGGGCACGTTCGATGGCTGGCTGCACCGGATCACGACCAACCTGTTCCTCGACGGAGTGCGCCGCAAGCAGCGCATCCGCTTCGACGCCCTGCCGGACGACGCCGCCGACCGGCTCTCCGGCCGTGAGCCATCGCCGGACCGGGTGTTCGACGACCGCATGCTCGACGCCGACGTCCAGGCCGCCCTCGATGCGCTGGCCCCCGACTTCCGCGCCGCCGTGGTGCTCTGTGACATCGAAGGGCTGTCCTACGAGGAGATCGCGGCCACCCTGGACGTCAAGCTCGGCACGGTGCGCAGCCGCATCCACCGCGGACGCGCCCAGCTGCGTGCGGCGCTCGAGCACCGTGCGCCACCCGCTGGGGTCGACACGCCCGTCGAAGCTCCGGAGGCCAGGGAGGAGACGCCGTGAAGCATCTCGGCGAGCGCGTCACCGCCCTGGTCGACGACCAACTGGGCCACGACGACCGTGACCGCGCGCTGGCCCATGTCATGAACTGCGAGCAGTGCCGGCTCGAGGTCGAGCGGGAGCGCGCGACCAAGGCGGCGCTGCGCCGGCTCGCCGACGTCGAACCACCGGCCTCGCTGGTCGCGGCCCTGCTGGCGTTGGCCGAGCCGGGAGATCCCCTCCCGCCGGAGCGGCGGCCCTTTCCCGGCACCGCGTCGCCCCCCGTCGGATGGCGCGCCGGTGAGACCCGTCCGGGCGGCGGCCGGCCCGACACGTTCACGGGGACGCGACGGCCCGAGGGAGCGCCCCGACTGAACCCGCGTCACGGGCGCATCCAGTTGGCCGCCGGTGGCGTGTTGTCGGCCGGCGCCCTCACCCTGGTCCTGGCGACACTGGGCGGGCCCGCCGCCTCGGGCTCCGATCCGGCCACCGTCGTGCCGTCAGTGGAGCGTTTCGCCGTCGAGCACGCGCGCTCGACCGGATCGCTGCCGTTCGCCGACCTGGCGACCGTCCTGGTCCCGGTGACCTCGACCGTTGCTCCGGATCCGTGATCGGACCGTCCACGGTGATACGCCGGGGCCCGGGGTCGTTGTCGGCGCTGGCGGTTCCGGCGCTGGCCGTTCCCGTCCTGGTCGGGGCGATCGCGGTCGCAACCCCGGCCGTGGCCCAGGACGGCGACGCTCCCGCCGCGGTCGACCTCCTCCACCGTGCCATGGCAGCGCCGGACACCGTGTCGTACAGCGGCACCCAGTTCGTCGCCGCCTGGTCCGCCCTCGGCGGCGCCTCCACCAGCGCCGTCGTCGACATGGCGCACCGCGCCGGCGGCGCGACCGAGGTCCGCGTGCACGGGTCACGGCCGATGTCCGCCATCGACGAGCGCAGCGGCGCAGCATGGCTTGCCGACGGGGGTGGCCCGGTCGATCTACTGGTCCGTGCCTACGACGTGGTCCTCGTCGGGGTCGCCACCGTGGCCGGGCGTGCCGCGCACGTGGTCGAGGCACGCCGACCCGACGGATCAGCGGCGGCCCGGCTCTGGCTCGACACCGAGTTCGCCCTACCGCTGCGGCGCGAGATCTACGACGAGGCCGGAGCCGTCCGCGCCGCGAGTGCGTTCGTCGAGCTGAAGTTCCACTCTGCCGTCACGCATCCGGCGCTGCGACGGGACCCGGGCAGTGTCGTGACGACCTCCTTGCGGCGTACCGACCTCGCTCGGATGCGGGACAACGGGTGGAGCTGCCCGGACGAGCTCGAGGGAGGGCTCGCCCTCTACCAGGCCCGGTGGGTGGGCGAAGCGGTGCAGCTCAGCTACTCCGACGGCGTTGTCACCGTCTCCGTCTTCGAGCAGGAGGGCCGGCTCGACCCGCGCACGTTGCACGGCTACGCCGCACGTGAGGTCGGCGGCGGCGTCGTCTACAGCACCCCCGGTCCGCCGGCCACGTTCACCTGGTCGGCCGGGGACTGGGTGGTCACCGTCGTGGCCGATGCTCCGGCTGAGACGATCGACGCCGTGCTGGCCGCTCTGCCTCCGGAGGAGCCGGACGACCGGGGGCTGCTCGGCCGCATCGGCAAGGGTGCGCTGCGCATCGCGTCCTGGTTCAACCCGTTCGACTAGGCCGCATGCGGGGGAGGATCGGGATCGATGGACGACACGCACAGATCCCCCGGCACCGGCTGGTCGCGTCCGGCCCTGGTCGACGACCGGCGGGTCGACGGCGACCCCTGGTGGGCGACCGTCGTGGGCCACGCCGCGTCGGAACCAGCGGTATCCGCCCCGCCCGCCACCGACGGCGACGACCCGTGGGCTCGGGTCGGTGAGGTCCGCGAGCCGGCGGCGGATCGCACGTCACGCAGAGGTGCGTATGCGCTTCGCGAGGCCCGCGCCACGGGTCCCCGGGCGGGTGTGCTGATCGGGGCTGCCGCGGGCGTCGCCGCAATCGCCGGAGTCGTCGGGGGAGCGACCGGTGTGCTCGTCGCCGAGCGGATCGGGGACATCTCGCGGGAGACGGTCACCGTCGTCGGCGCCGATCCGGCCGTGCTCGCGGAGCGTCCGCCCGACTCCGTCGCCGGTGTCGCGGCAGCCGTGCTGTCCAGCGTCGTGTCGGTGACGGTGGGGGACGGGTCCGGCTCCGGGTTCGTCATCTCCGACGAGGGATACGTCGTCACCAACAACCACGTCATCACCGGGGCCGACGATGCGGACATCGAGGTGGGGTTCTTCGACGGAGACACGGTGCGGGCGGAGGTCGTCGGCCGCAGCCCGAGCTACGATCTGGCCGTCCTCAAGGTCGAGCGCAACGACCTCGTGCCTGCCCGCCTCGGCGACTCGTCAGGGGTGGTGGTCGGCGACCCGGTCATCGCCATCGGCAGCCCGCTCGGCCTCGAGAGCACGGTGACCAGCGGCATCGTCTCGGCCCTCGACCGTCCGGTCACCGCGGGCGGGCAGGGCGAGACCTCGTTCATCAACGCCATGCAGACGGACGCGGCGATCAATCCGGGCAACTCCGGCGGCCCGCTCGTCGACGCCGCCGGCCGCGTGATCGGGGTCAACTCGGCCATCGCGACCCTCGGCTTGGGGCCCAACCCCGGCAACATCGGCCTCGGCTTCGCGATCCCGATCGACCAGGCCGCCCGGACGGCCGAACAGATCATCGCCACCGGCGAGGCCGTCTACCCCGTCATGGGGGTGCGCCTGGACGAGCAGTTCGGCGGACCCGGCGCGCGGATCGACCGGGACGACGACTCGCCGGCGGTCACGCCGGACGGGCCGGCGGCCAGCGTGGACCTCGCACCGGGTGACGTCATCGTCGAGGTCGAGGGTCGGTCGATCGACACACCGGAGGAGCTCATCGTCGTGCTGAGGGCGCAGCAGCCCGGTGACGAGGTCACGCTCGTGGTGGAGCGGGACGGGCAGGTCCTCGAGGTCACACTCACCCTCGGCTCCGCCGTCGGCTGATCCGCCGTACCCTGGGCAGAGGTCCTGAGTCGGCCCGAGGGAGCCCACCGTGTTCGACATCGGCGCACCCGAGGTGCTCGTCGTGCTGATCGTGGCGCTGCTCGTGTTCGGGCCCGACCGCCTGCCCGAGATGGCCCGTCAGGCCGGCTCCTGGCTCCGCGACCTGCGCCGGATGGTCGCCAACGCCCGCCGCGACCTGACCGACGGGCTCGGCGTCGACGCTGCGGACCTGCGCAAGCTGCAGAACCTCGACCCGAAGTCCTACGTCCGGCGCAACGTCCTCGACGGTGTCGACCTCGATCTCGGACTCGACGACGACGTCGAACGACCCTCCGGGGCCAATGGCACCCCCAAGCCACGCCGGAAGGGCACGGCACGACCTGGCAGCGCAGCGGTCACCCCTCGTGCGCGGGCGTCGACGGGCAGTGCAGAGGAGACGCCCGGCCCGTCCGTGGCTCCCGTGACACCTGCTCCGGCGCCGTACGACCCCGACACCACGTAGGCAGGGAGCTCAGCGAGCCGCGGGCGTGAGGTCGAGCGAGCGGCCGGCCAGACCACGCCGCCGGTGCGAGAGCGACCGGGCCACCTCGCGCAGCGCCGTCGCCGCCGGCGCCGACGGATCGGAGACGACCAGCGGGATGCCGGTGTCGGCACCTTCGCGCAGGTGCAGGTCCATCGGGACCTCGCCGAGGACGGGCACGGGCGTACCGAGGCGCCGCGCGAGTCCTTCGGCCGTCCGCCGGCCGCCGCCGCGGCCGAACAGCTCGATCCGGTGGTCCGGCCCGCAGTGGGGGCAGGGCAGATACGACATGTTCTCGATCACACCCGCGACCTGTTGGTGGGTCTGGATCGCGATCGCACCGGCCCGCTCGGCCACTTCGGCCGCGGCGAGTTGCGGGGTCGTCACGACGATGATCTCCGCCGAGGGCAAGAACTGAGCCAACGAGATCGCGACGTCTCCCGTCCCGGGGGGAAGGTCGAGCAGCAGGACGTCGAGGTCGCCCCAGAACACGTCGGAGAGGAACTGTTGCAGTGCCCGGTGCAGCATCGGCCCGCGCCAGGCGATCGGCGCGTCGCGGTCGGGCTTGAACATTTCGGTGGAGATGAGCTTCACCCCGTGTGCGGGGACAGGCATGATCATCCGCTCGACGATTGTCGGGTGCGAGCCCTCGACGCCGAGCATGCGTGGACCGGAGTGACCGTAGATGTCGGCGTCGAGCAGGCCGACCCGCACGCCGTCAGCCGCCATCGCCGCCGCCATGTTGACCGTCACCGACGACTTGCCGACACCTCCCTTGCCCGACGCGACCGCGAAGACGCGGGTCAGCGAATCTGCCCTGGCGAACGGGATCTCGCGCTCGGGTGCGCCGCCGCGCAACTGCTTCGACAGCTCGGCGCGTTGTTCGTCGGACATCACATCGAGCGCCACGTCGACCCCGATGACCCCGGTGAGTGCCGACACCGCGGCAGTGACCTCACGCGTGATGGTGTCACGCAGCGGGCAACCGGCGACGGTGAGGAAGACGTCGACCCGGACCCGGCCGTCACTGCCTACCTCGACGGCCTTGACCATGCCGAGATCGGTGATCGGTCGCTTGATCTCGGGATCGTTGACCGTCGCCAGCGCGGCCGTGACCTGCTCGGTCGTCGGGGGGGAGCTCATGCCGTCGATGCTACGTCCGCACCGGCCGGGCCCTACGATCGGGGCGTGAGGGCAACGGAGGTGTCGCGCGACCGCGTCACACCCGAGCAACTCGAGGTGTGGCGCTCGTTCCTGCGCGCCCACGCCCTGATCATCCGTCGACTCGAGGCCGATCTGACCGATCACCATGCCCTCCCGCTGGCCTGGTACGACGTCCTGGCGCGGCTGGTCGAGGCCGACGGCCACCGGCTGCGGATGAGCGGGCTTGCCGAGCGGGTCATGCTCTCGCCCAGCGGGCTGACGCGGCTGGTCGACCGGATGGTCGACGCCGGGATGGTCTGCCGCGAGGTGTCCGAGCGCGACGCGCGTGGCTATTACGCCGTCCTCACCGACGCGGGTTACGAGAAGCTACGCTCGGCGACGGGCACGCACCTGCGCGGAATCCTCGAGTACGTGCTGTCGCGCTACACCGACACCGAGCTCGACCAGATCGCCGCCTACCTGGCCCGGCTCGAGGACTGAACACGGCGAGGTCGCCGACCCGACGACCGGCCCGGTCGTGAAGATCGTCGTGAAGACCTCGCCCGCTCGCAGGGGTGCTGTTTCCTTCACGACGATCTTCACGACTCCGGGACGTCACCGCGGGCAAGGAGTCAGAGGCGGTCAGGCCCAGAACGGACGGAAGGTACCCAGGGCCGAACTGGCCAGGGCCGCGGCGACGAGCACGGCGAACGCGCCGAGAACCAGGGCGACGTCGGAGCGCCGCACCACCTGCGGCCGGGCAATCGTTCGCGGCCCGACGGCATCGAAGCCGCGAGCGTCCATCGCCACGGCCAAGCGAGTTCCCCGTCGGACCGCCCCGACCAGCAGGGTGAACACCGTCCCGGCGAACAGCCGCAGGTGTGCCACGGGGTTGCGGCCGGCATCGACGCCCCGCGCACGCCGGGCCAACCCGATCGTGCGCCATTCGACGGCCATCAGCGGCAGGAGCCGCAGTGCGGCCAGGGAGGCGTAGGCGAACCGGGCGGGCACACGTGCGTTCTGCACCAGGGAGTCGGCGAGGTCGGTCGGGTCGATCGTCACCAGGACGACCACGCCGGGAAGCGCGATGGCGAGGACCCGGACGGTCACGGAGAGGGCGGTCAGCCATGGCTGCTCAGTGTCCGAGAACAGCAGTGTCGTCAGGCCGAGGCTGGCCGCCGAGACCAGCAGCGGCCAGCTGCGCATCAGCAGCACACGCATCGTCACCCCGCCGGCGGCCAAGGCCACCACGACCGCCCCCAGAACCAGCGCAGGTGTGACCGGGTCGTCGCTGAGGGCGACACCGAGGCCGAGCACGAACGCTGCGAGCACCTTGGCCACGGGGTTGGCTCGGACGAGCCGACCGGTGCCCCTGCCGGCGTGCAGGTCGAGCACCATCAGGCGGCCACCTCCCGGCCGGGGACCGGTGCCGGGCGGTCGTGCCCCAGCGTCTGCACGCGGTCGGCCAGGGATGCCACCACGGCCTCGTCGTGGGTGGCCGCGAAGATCGAGCCGCCCGAGTCGCGGTGCGCCGCGAGCAGGTCCACGAGCTCGACCCAGGTGCGGCGGTCCTGTCCGAAGGTTGGCTCGTCCAGGATCAGTACTGCCGGTCCGGCGGTGAGTGCGGTGGCGACCGACAGCCGGCGTTTCTCACCGCCGGAGAGGGTGAACGGGTTCGCCTCCGCCAACGACGTGAGACGGAGGCGGTCGAGCAGGTCGTCGACCCGACGGCCGACGGCGTCGGCCTTCTCGCCACGGCGGATCGGCCCGAACGCCAGCTCGTCGCGAACCCTGCCGGTGAGGAACTGGTGCTCGGGGTCCTGGAAGACGGTGCCGATCCGGGCTGCGAGGACGTGGGCCCGCCACCGGTGTGGCGGCACAGGTGAGTCGGCACCGGCCAGCCTGGGCGTCGCCCGCACGGTGCCGGTCGCGGGGGCGGCCAGGCCGGCGAGCACGGTGGCGAGCGTCGACTTGCCCGAACCGTTCGGACCGACGACGGCCAGGGCCTCGCCGGCCCGAAGTCGCACGGACACGCCGGTCAGCGCCGGCCGGTCACCGCCCCTGTGCGTGTATCCCAACCGGTCCGCGACGAGCAGGTCCTCCCGTCCTCCGCCTGAGGCGTCCGGCTGCGCCGGTCGAGCCTTCCGGGTGGGAAGCGGACGGTCCGGGACCCAGACCCCGGACGCTGCCAGCGCGTCCCCGTGCGCGGCGAAGACCTCGGCCGGTTGCCCGTCGGCGATCACACCCCCGCCCGGAGTCAGGACGACGACCCGGTCGACGAGCTCGAGCGCCTCGGCCACGCGGTGCTCGACCAGGACGGTCGTCGCGCCCGTCGTCCGCTGGATCGCGGCGATCGCCTCCCGTACCAGCCCGGCGCCGACCGGGTCGAGGTTCGCCGTGGGCTCGTCCAGCAGAAGCAGGCGCGGTGACAGCGCGAACGCGCCGGCCAGCGCGAGCCGCTGCTGTTCCCCGCCGGAGAGCCGGTCGGTCCGTCGGTCGCGGCCGTAGGGGAAGCCGACGGTGGCCAGGGCCGCGTCGACCCGGTGCCAGATCTGCGGGCCCGGTACGGCCCGGTTCTCCAGCCCGAACGCGACGTCGTCGCCGGCCCTGGCCATGACCAGCTGGGTCTCGGGGTCCTGGAGCACCAGCCCGACCCGGTCGCGCGTCGCCCGTGGGTCGACGCCGTCGACGGTCAACCGGCCCTCGGCGTCGCCGGCGTGCTCGAGGTCCAGCATTCCGGCCAGCGCGGTCAGCAGGGTGCTCTTTCCCGCGCCCGACGGTCCCAGCAGCAGCACCCGCTCGCCGGGCTCGATGGCCAGGTCGAGGCCCCGCAGCGCGTGGGAGCGGCGCCCTGCATGGCGCCACCCCCAATCGCGTGCCTCGACGCGGGCGCCGCTCAGACCGGTCTCCGTTCCCGCCCCGAGGAGAAGGCGTCCAGCGCTCCCGTGCGGGCCAGGCTGCGGGTCAGTGCCCACGAGCCGAATCCGGCGATGACGACCGAGCTCGCGGTGAGCACGGCGTAGTAGGTGACCAGCCACCCGGTCGTCCAGTCCCGGTAGTAGTAGAACCAGTCCAGTGACGCTGCGGTGAGACCGGCGGCGGCGGCCGCGATCAAGGCCACCGGCAGGCCGAACCGGCGGTACCGCGTCGCCAGGAACACCACCTCGGGCGCGAGGCCCTGCAGCAGGCCGTACCAGACGACCTGGACGCCCCACGTCGCCCCGAGCAGCGCGCTGACGGCGGCGGCCAGCACGGATGCGAAGACGGCGGCGCCGGGCTTGCGGATCACCAGCGCGGCGAGCACGCCGGGCACCAGCCAGATGCCGTACATGAACGCCTGGCCCGGCGGGAAGGCGGTGAATGCCGGTCCCGTGGCTGTCCACAGGTGGTTCCAGGCCCAGAAG
This sequence comes from Jiangellaceae bacterium, assembly GCA_035656095.1. Classification (GTDB taxonomy): domain Bacteria; phylum Actinomycetota; class Actinomycetes; order Jiangellales; family Jiangellaceae; genus DASRTE01. The sequence continues at coordinate 77,152 of DASRTE010000005.1, read as the reverse complement.
ACGACGCCGAAGGCGACGGCGATGACCGCGGTCACGACGATGTCGACGGTGCGCCACGTGGTGGGTGCGGTGGTCGGGACACGGTCGCCGGGCAGGTCCGATGTCGAACGGCCCCTGTCGGCGGTGTCGGGATCGTGCGGATGAGTCATCGGTGTTTGCCTCCTGTCGTGATCAGGAGGGGTGGCTTCGGCGCCCTCGTCACCGCGGGAACGGCGTGCCACGGATCCAACCGTGGGCACGCCGCTGACCGAGATGACTGTCGACTCCCTGCGCCGGCATTACCCGGATCAGGTTCGAGGGTCTGCGGTGTGTACCGCACTCTCAGCGCTGCAGCGCTCCCCTGTCGTGTGGACTTGTGCCTCCACGCTACACCGGGTCGCCCTGCCGGTGATCGCTCGGGGTTCGCGCCAGCTCGTCGGCGAGGTCGCGCAGCTCGGAGCGCACGAAGTCGCGGGTGGCGACCTCTCCGACGGCGATGCGAAGTGAGGCCACCTCGCGAGCGAGGAACTCCATGTCGGCCCGAGACCGCGCGTCGACCTCGCGGTCCTGCTCGAGGTTGACCCGGTCGCGGTCGTCCTGGCGATTCTGTGCGAGCAGGATCAGCGGCGCCGCATAGGACGCCTGGACCGACAGCAGCAGCGTCAGGAAGATGAACGGGTACGGGTCCCATCGCAGGTCGGCCGGCCCGAATCCGTTCCACGACACCCATACGGCGATGAAGGCGGTCAGGTACCCGAGGAACCGACCCGTTCCGAGGAACCTGGCGATGCGCTCGGAGGCCTGGCCGAGCAGCTCCGGATCGACGGTGGGGCGGCGCAGGCCGCCCGGCGCCCGGGGCTGGTCGAGTCTGCTACGCGCCACTGTCGACCCCTTCCCTGGTTGACCGGACCCGCCATTCCTCCCCGAGCAGGTGGTCCAGAACGTCGTCGACGGTGACGACGCCGAGCAGCCGGCCGTCCTCGTCGACGACCGGACACGCGACCAGGTTGTACGTCGCGAAGACGCCGGCAACCTGTTCGAGTGTCGCACCGGGTGGCAGCGGGCCGAGGTCGGTGTCGAGCACCCCGGAGACCAGGGACGATGGTGCCTCCCGCAGCAGACGCTGGAAGTGGGCGATGCCGAGGTAGCGCCCGGTCGGGGTGTCCATGGGCGGTCGGCACACGTAGACCATGGCCGCAAGTGACGGCGTCAACTCCGGCTGCCGGACACGTGCCAGCGCCTCGGCGACCGTGGCGTCCGGCGAGAGCACCACGGGCTCGTTGGTCATCATGCCGCCGGCCGAGTAGTCCTCGTAGGTCAACAGTTGGCGAACCGGTGCGGCCTCGTCCGGCTCCATCAGCTTCAGCAGTGTCTCGGCCTGGTCGGCGGGCAGGTCGGAGAGCAGGTCAGCGGCGTCGTCGGGTGCCATCGCCTCGAGCACGTCGGCGGCCCGCTCGCCGTCGAGGGTGCCGATGAGCTCCTGCGCCTCGGAGGCGTCCAACTCCTCCATCACGTCGGCGAGCCGTTCGTCGTCGAGGGCGAGGGCGACCTCACGCCGGCGCTTGCTGGACAGCTCCCGGAGCACGCTGGCGAGGTCGGCGGGGCGCATCTTGTCGAATGCCGCGAGCAGGTTTGCGGCGCCTTGGACGTCCTCGGGGACGGCGAACCCGGACAGGTCGTCCCAGTCGTAGATGCGGGTCTCGCCCCGTCGGCCGAAGCGCTTTCCGCGTCCGTGCGCTGCGACCTTCGTCACCACCCAGTCGCGCACGCGGGTCTGCTCGATCCCGATGTCGGAGACCGTGACCTCCTCGCCCGTGGCCCGCACGACGACCCGGCGGTCGAGCATCTCGCGTAAGACCAGGGTCTCGCCCTGACGCTGCTCGAAGCGGCGCATGTTCACGACGCCGGTGGTGATGACCTGACCTGCGTCGATGCTGGTCACACGCGTGATCGGGAGGAAGATCCGGCGCCGGACGGGTACCTCCACCACCAGCCCGAGGACGCTGGGCAGTGGCCCCGGCAGCGGAAGGCTCAGGACGACATCGTGGACCTTGCCGACCTGGTCCCCCATCGGGTCGAACACAGCGGTGCCGGCCAGCCGGGCGGCATAGACCCGGGTCAACGTCCCGCTCATGGCCGCAGGCTACCGGCCGGGGCTCTGGGTACACTGTCACGTCGCGGTCACCCCCGACCGCGACGTACCGCCGATCCCGAAGGTCCCGCCACCCATGCCGCCAGCCCTGCGACGTGCGCGGGTCACGGTCTCCGTCATCGCTTGCCTGGTGGCGATCGCGGCCTGCGGCGAGGTCCGGCCGGCGCCGTTGGAGCAGATCGCCTCCACGCCGCAGTCGGGCGTCGCCGAGAACGGTCTCGACGAGCGCAGCGCCGAGGACGCGCTGGACGAGGTCATGGACGCGCTCGAAGGTCAGGGCTCCTATCACGTCACGGGAACGTCGGCCGCTGGCGGGACAGTGGACATCTCGTTCAAGGTGGGCGTCGGAGCAACGGGCACCGTCGGCGTCGAGCGCCCGGTGACGCTTGTGGCCGTGGACGGCCGGGTCTACGTCACCGGCGACGCCGAGTTCATGGCCGACAACGTCGGCGCTGACGCCGCCGAGCGGATGGCCGGCAAGTGGCTGCTGCTCCCCGCCTACGCCACGTCCGACTTCTCGATCTTCGCCGACGGCACCTCGTTCGCCCAGGCCGTCTTCGGCGAGCAGGGAGCGGTCGAGATGAGTGGAGTGCGCGACGTCGGGGGCGCCCCGGCGGTTGGCCTGGTCTTCTCCAAGACCGGCGGCACACTCTGGGTGTCCGCACGAGGCGAGCCACTGCCGATTCGGCTCGAGGAGAAGGGCGCCGCCGGCGGCACCGGCATCCTCACCTTCTCCGACTTCGGTACCGAGGTGGCCATCGAGGCGCCGGCGGTCGAGGCCGTGGTCGACATCGAGCAACTTCCCGGTTCCTAGAACCCGGGGCGCGGGCAAGCGCGCCACCCGGCTGGGCGGCGGATCCGTGGCAGGGTGTGCCCATGGAGGCGGCGGAGCTGAAGGCGCTGGTCGAGCAGGCCATGAAGCGCTCGGCGGTCGTCTGGCTGTCGTATCCGGGAAGCGGCTGGCCGCGCGCGGTGTGGCACGTGTGGCACGACGGAATGGCCTATGTCGTGTCGGGCGGCCCCGAGCAGCTGCTTCCCGGCATCGAGCAGGCCGAGCGGGTCGCGGTGATCGCGAGGGCCAAGGACAGCCGCGCCCGTCTGGTGACATGGGTGGCGGCGGCCGCCGTGCAGACGCCGGGCACCGAAGGCTGGCAGGTGGCCGTCGAGGCCCTGCGCGCGGAGCGGCTGAACGCCGTACAGGGTGAGGCGCTCACCGACGTGTGGGCCGAGCAGTCGACCGTCACGCGTCTGACGCCGACCGGCGAGGTCACGGAGTACCCGGGCGCCTACCCGACGGACTCGCAGGCGACGGCTCCGGTCGAGTCCCCGGCCACGACGGTCGGCAGGTTGCCCTGGGTCGCCCACCGCCGGGCCCGGCGCGGGCCTGCGCTGTAAGGGCCTACCGGCCGTCGCGGAGCCCCAGATCGGTACGCTCGCGGCAATCAGCCCGGGAGGTCCGTCGCATGGCTTTAGCACCGCGTCCGCGCCGCTCGTGTCTGGCCGTGCCCGGTTCGAGCCCGAAGATGCTCGACAAGGCGCGGGGTCTGCCGGCTGATCAGGTGTTCCTCGACCTCGAAGACGCCGTGGCCCCCCTGGCCAAGGTCGACGCCCGCAAGAACGTGGTCGCGGCCCTCACCGACGGCGACTGGGGATCGAAGACCCGGGTCGTGCGGGTGAACGACTGGACGACGTCGTGGACCTATGGCGACGTGATCTCGGTCGTCGAGGGCGCGGGTGCCGATCTCGACTGCCTCATGCTTCCCAAGGTGCAGAGCGCCGAGCACGTCGTAGCCCTCGACCTCCTGCTCTCCCAGGTCGAGTGGTCCGTTGGCCTCGACGTGGGGCGGATCGGCATCGAGGCGCAGATCGAGAACGCCGTCGGCCTGGTGAACGTCGACGCGATCGCCGCGGCCTCACCCCGGGTCGAGACGATCATCTTCGGGCCGGCCGACTTCATGGCGTCGCTCAACATGCGCTCGCTCGTCGTGGGCGAGCAGCCGGCGGGATACGACGTCGGTGACGCCTACCACTACATCCTCATGCGGATCCTGATGGCCGCCCGGGCTCACGACAAGCAGGCCATCGACGGTCCGTACCTGCAGATCCGTGACCTCGACGGCTTTCGACGAGTAGCCGGACGGTCGGCGGCGCTCGGCTTCGACGGCAAGTGGGTACTTCACCCGGGCCAGATCGACGCCGCCAACGAGATGTACAGCCCCGCCCAGGACGACTACGACCACGCCGAGCTGATCCTCGACGCGTACGACTGGTTCACCTCGGACAAGGGCGGGCGGCAGGGCGCGGTCATGCTCGGCGACGAGATGATCGACGAGGCCTCGCGGAAGATGGCCGTCGTGGTGGCAGCCAAGGGACGCGCCGCCGGCATGACCCGCACCTCCGTCTTCGAGCCCCCGACCGACTGACCCACCTGGCCGTCGGCAACCTCTGCCGCTCGTGGAGTTGGTCGGGCCCGTCGCCGTCGGGCTCAGCGTGTCTCCGGGCAGCGACGAGTTCTCCGGTCGGAAACTGCTCCCGTTCGCCGTCCGGCGGTGCGGCAAGCCCGGGTGTGGCCGTACGCATGGCCACATCTGGGTCCTGCGACCGAGATCCTGTTCCGGCACCCCATCCTCGGTCCGCTGGTGAGGCATGTCCGGCGAGAGCCTTCGCACGGCCGCGACGTCGGTCATCCGACGGCCGGGGATCCGCATCCGCGTCGGGTCCGGCCATGCAGCCCGCGGAGTACGGCGGGCGCGGTGCACGAGACGGTCTCCCTCGCGGACGAACGCGTGACGGCCGTGTGGCGCACCCTCTCCGCCTGACGTGCGCCGAGGTGATCAACGGGAATGGAGGGCGACCGACGGCTGCGACGGCGAACGGTGAGGCCGGATCGGCCGTGGATCACCTAAAGTTCTGTCAGGAACACCGCAGAGAGGAGGCGTGTCGATGCAGACGCTGGTCCTCAACGCCTCCTACGAGCCACTCGCCGTGGTGTCGGTGCGGCGGGCGGTCGTGCTCGTGCTCACCGAGAAGGCCGTCATGGAGCACGCCGACGACGAGCGCGTGATCCGTTCCGCCAGCCGGCAACTGCCGACCCCGTTGGTGGTGCGGCTGCTGAAGTTCGTCCGGGTGCCCTACCGGCGCAAGCTGCCGTGGTCACGACGCGGCGTGCTCGACCGCGACCGCCACCGCTGCGCCTACTGCGACCGGAGGGCCAGCACGGTCGACCACCTGCTGCCGGTGTCGAGAGGTGGCGCCGCTCGCAGTTGGCTCAACACCGTCAGTGCGTGCATCGCGTGCAACCAGGCGAAGGCCAACCGCACGCCCCGCGAGGCAGGCATGCGGCTGCTCGTGAAGCCGCACGAGCCGAAGACGCACACGGCGCTGGTGCTGGCCATCGGCGTCACCGCGGCCGAACGGCTGCCGGCCTGGCTGGTCGCGGCAACCGCTTGACCGCGTCCGCGTCTGCGAAGGGAGCCACGGATGGGCCGCCTCGCCCGGACCGACGGACTGTCGGACGTCCAGACCGAGATCGTCGCCACGGTCCGGTCGTTCGTGGACAAGGAGATCCTCCCGGTCGCCACCGAGCTCGAGCACGCGGACGAGTATCCGACCCAGATCGTCGAGGGCCTCAAGGAGCTCGGGCTGTTCGGTATCACGATCCCTGAGGAGTACGGCGGGCTCGGGGAGTCGCTGCTCACCTATGCCCTCGCGGTCGAGGAGCTCGCCCGGGGTTGGATGAGCGTGTCTGGAATCGTCAACACGCACTTCATCGTCGCCTGGATGCTCGTCCACCACGGCACGGACGAACAGCGGCAGCGCCTGCTGCCACTGATGGCGACCGGTGAGACCCGCGGAGCGTTCTCGATGTCCGAGCCGGGGTGCGGATCGGACGTCGCCGCGATCCGGACCAAGGCGACGCGCGAGGTCGACGGTTACCGCATCGACGGCCAGAAGATGTGGCTGACCAACGGGGGGTCGTCCAACCTGGTCGCCGTTCTGGTGCGCACCGACGAGGGCGCCGAATCGGTCTACCGCAACATGACCACCTTCCTGGTCGAGAAGGAACCCGGTTTCGGCGAGGTGGCGCCCGGCCTCACGGTGCCGGGCAAGATCGACAAGATGGGGTACAAGGGTGTCGACACCACCGAGATGATCTTCGACGGTTACGGCATCGAGGCGGCCGCCGTGCTCGGAGGCGAACCTGGCCGTGGCTTCTACCAGATGATGGACGGGGTCGAGGTGGGCAGGGTCAACGTCGCCGCTCGCGGATGCGGCGTCGCCTTGCGCGCCTTCGAGTTGGCCGTGGCGTACGCCCAGCAGCGCGAGACCTTCGGCAAGAAGATCGCCGACCACCAGGCCGTGCAGTTCCGGCTCGCCGACATGGCGGTCAAGGTCGAGGCGGCGCATCAACTGATGGTCAGTGCCGCGCGGACGAAGGACGCCGGGCAGCGCAACGACCTCGAGGCCGGCATGGCCAAGTACCTCGCCAGCGAGTACTGCAAGGAGGTGGTCGAGGACTCGTTCCGCATCCACGGCGGGTACGGCTATTCGAAGGAGTACGAGATCGAGCGCCTCTACCGGGACGCTCCGATGCTGCTCATCGGCGAGGGGACGGCCGACATCCAGCGCATGATCATCGGGCGCCGACTGCTGGAGGAGTACGCCGCGCGCCGCTGAGCGTCTCCGCCCGCGTTCGCCGGGCGGGAGGCGGTGGCGGTGGGGCGTCCCAGCGGGCAGACTGCACACAGTGATCTTCGAGGAGGACGGCCATGGCCAGTGCAGTACCAGGTCTCCCGACCGGACTGAGTGTCGGGACCTATGACACCTACGCGGACGCGCAGCGCGCCGTCGACCACCTCTCCGACGAGAAGTTCCCGGTGGAGAACCTGGCCATCGTCGGCACCGACCTGCGCCAGGTCGAGCGGGTGACCGGCCGGATGACGTGGGCAAAGGCCGCCCTCGGCGGACTGGCCAGCGGCGCCTGGCTGGGCCTGTTCGTCGGCCTGCTGATCGGGCTGTTCACCGACGAGGGTTGGGGCCAGATCATCTTGTTCAGCGTGCTGTGGGGCGCTCTGTTCATGCTCATCCTCGCCCTGGTCGGGTACGCGGCCACCGGGGGACGCCGCGACTTCACGTCCCAGAACGTCACGATTGCCGCCCACTACGAGATCTTCTGCCAGCACCAGCACGCCGAGAGGGCGCGCGAGCTGCTGGCGAAGCTCGCACTGAAGACCCCGTAGAGCGCCGAGCCGCCCCGCTCACAACCAGCCGTTTCTCTTGAAGCCGCGGTAGAGCAGGACGCAGGTCAGGGCGATCACCGCCAGGACGAGCGGGTAGCCGAACCTCCAGGTGAGTTCCGGCATGTAGTCGAAATTCATGCCGTACACGCCGGCGATGGCTGTAGGGACCGCGATGATCGCCGCCCATGCCGTGATCTTCCGCACATCCTCGTTCTGGGTGATCGACAGCTGCGCCAGGTTGGCCTGGAGCAAGGACGCCAGCAACTCGTCGTATCCGGCGACGGTCTCGTGCACGCGGGTGAGGTGATCCTCCACGTCGCGGAAGTACTCGCGCACCTTCGCGTCGACCTCCGGGAGATCGGTCCCCGCGAGCACCCGTAGCGGCTGGGCGAGCGGGTTGACGGCACGGCGTAGTTCGAGCAGCTCCCGCTTGACCTGGTAGACGAGCCCGGGATCGCGACCGCGCCGTGCGGAGAACGCGTGCTCCTCGATCTGGTCGATGTCGGCTTCGATGTGATCGGCGACGTCGAGGTAGGTGTCGACGACGTGGTCGGCGATCGCGTACAGGACCGCGGACGGCCCTCGCGAGAGCATGTCCGGGTCGTCCTGCAACCGGGCGCGGACCCGCTTGAGGGCACCGTGCTCGCCGTGCCGGACGGTGACGACGAAGCAGTCGCCGAGAAAGACCATGACCTCGCCGGTCTCGACGATCTCGCTGGTCTCCGTCACCGCGGCGTGCGGAATGTAGCGAACCGTCTTGAAGACGGCGAACAGGCTCTCGCCATAGCGCTCGAGCTTGGGCCGCTGATGGGCGTGGATTGCGTCCTCGACGGCAAGCGGGTGCAGCGCGAACTCGTCGGCGATGTGGGCCAGCTCGCTCTCGTCCGGCTCGTGGAGCCCGATCCACACGAAGCCGCCGTCCGCCCGAGCGAGCCGGACGGCCTCCTGATGGCTCGCAACGCTCTCGCGGATCCCGTCCCGGTACAGCGCCCAGTCGACGACACCCATGGCACACCCCTCACGCCCACGACGGAGCTCAGGCGCCGCGTGCCGGTCGATGCTATCTCCGCCGCCAGCGAACGGTGGCCGCGTCCACGACCGCGATCCGGTCCCGGTCGCGGGTGGTGGCGGCCACAGCGGCGCTGGCGACGGTCCCGCTCGGGCTGGTCGCCGCGGCTGTGATCCAGCTCGGCGTCCTGGTCGTCGCGATCGCCGCCATGCTCGTCGTCGAGAACCTAGTGCTGTCGCCGGTCGCCACCGAGGGCTGACGCGCGTCGCGGCGACGGGAGCCTCAAGCCTCGACGTCACGAGCCAACAGTTCCTGCCAGCTCTCCCGGCGGACGACGAGGCGGGACCGCCCGTCGGTCGCGAAGACGACCGGGATGCGCCGGGCGCCGTTGTAGTTGTTCGCCATCGTGTAGCAGTAGGCGCCGGTGGCCGGCACCGCCAGCAGGTCGCCGACCCGAGGATCGCGGAGCGGGACGTCCTCGCTGAGGACGTCTCCGGACTCGCAGTGCCGGCCGACCACCGTGACCTGCTCCCCGCCGCCCACCCGGTCCGCGATCGTCGCCTCGAACCGCTGGCCGACGAGGGCGACCTCGAGGTTGTCTGCCATGCCACCGTCGACGGCGACGAACGTCGTCTCACCCGGCTTGACCGTCGTGACCGTGTACACCGTGACGGCGCTGACGGCCACCATGCTGCGGCCCGGCTCGATCAGGATGCGGGCCTGCGCCGGCAGGTGCTCTCGCGCCGCGCCGATCAGGGCGTCGAGGTAATCGTCCAGGCTCGGCGGGTGGTCGGAGAAGGTGTACCGGGCGCCGAGACCTCCGCCGAGGTCGTAGACGGGGTACTGCCCGAGGGCGGCGAGCGGACCCACGGCAGCGGCCAACTCCTCGGCGACCATGATCTGGGAGCCCACATGAGTGTGCAGCCCGTCCATCAACAGCCGGTCGCTCGCCTCGATCCGCCCGATCGCCTTGCGCGCGGCCGGCGGAGACAGGCCGAACTTCGAACCCTCGTGCCCGGTGGCGTGGGCGGCGTGGGTCGTCGCCTGCACCCCGGGGATCACCCGAACCAGGCACGCCTGGACCCGTCCGGGCGGCAGGAGCGCCTCGAGCCGGTCGATGTCGTCGACATTGTCGATCACGACCGTGCCGACGCCGGAGTCGATCGCGAGCCTGAGCTCCTCGGTTGTCTTCGCGTTGCCGTGCAGCACCAGAGTGGCCGGGTCAGCACCAGCGGCCAGGGCCGTGACGATCTCGCCGCCACCGGCCACGTCGATCCACAACCCCTCGGACACCATCACCCGCTGGACCGCCGTCGACGGGAATGCCTTGGACGCGAAGACCACCTGCGAGTTCGGCCACCGCGCCGCCAGTCCGCTCCGGTACGCCCGGGCCCGCTCGCGCAGGCTCTCCTCGACCACGACCAGGACCGGCGTGCCGTACTCCTGAGCGAGCACGTCGAGGCGGCAGCCGCCGACGACGAGCATGCCGTCGGCGTCGAGCGACGTGCCGGGCGGGAAGAGGCCGACGAGCTCGTCGACACCGGTCACTGGCCGGCCAACTCCTGCGCCGCTGCCCTCGGAACGAGGACGACGGGCACCGGAGAGTGCCGGACGATCTTGCCAGCACGGGATCCCAGGAAAACCTGCGCAGCCGGTCCGACGGCGCTCGAGCCGACCGTGAGGATGTCGCCGTCACGCCACTCGATGTCGTCCAGCGCCTCGTCCCAGTCCTCGCCGTACCCGACGACCATCTCCAGCGGCTGTGGGACGGGGTGCAGATCCTTGGCCTGCTGAAGGGACTTCTGGGCGGCGGCCTCCATGCTCGCGGCCCACTCGCCGACGCGGGCGTCGTCAGCGAGCCGGCCCACTCCCGCGGTGTACGGCGGGCGTGGCGTGACCGCGAAGGAGGCCAGGCGCAGGGACGCAGCCATGCGAGAGGCGACGACCGCGGCCACGACGACCAGGTCGTCAGCCTGCTCGGATCCGCCGTAGGCGACGGTGACGCGGGTGACCTTGCCATCGGGTCCGGACCGGAAACCGCGGGTGGCCAACGCGACCGGGAAAGGAGAGCTGTGCAACAGCCTCCCGGCGACGCTGCCGAGTGCGATGTGCCCGAACACCCCGGCGGTGGACGATCCGAGCACGATCGCCGTCGCGTCGTGCTGCTCGGCGACCTCGAGCAGGCCGCTGGGAGCGGACCGCGCCCGGTGCACAGAGAAGGCCGCGGCGACATCCGAGGGAAGATCGGCGCGGGCATGGTCGAGAGCGCGGTGGGCGCGATCGTCGAGGTAGGCCTGGTACTCCGCGTCGATCCGCGCCATCCCCGGCACCCAGGGCGCCGGAACCACCACGCAGACGACCAGGTCGTCGTCCGCGGACCGGGCGAGCATGGCGGCCAGTTCGAGGCCCGTCCGGCCGCGCTCGTCGGGCGCGTAGCCGGCCACGATGGTCATGGCTGGGTGTCCTCGGCCAGGCCCACGTGCTCCTGCCGGCCCAGGTGCGAGTGCGTTCTGCCGTAGATGAAATACCAGATCATGGCGACGGCGACCCAGATGAGGAACACGTAGATCGTCACGGGCCGCAAGTCCTGGATGATCCAGAGGGCGCCGAGCACCGCCAGTATCGGGGTCACCGGATAGAGCGGGACCTTGAAGCCGCGCGGCAGGTCCGGGTGCGTCTGGCGGAGGACTATCACGCCGATGGAGACGACGATAAAGGCGACCAGGGTGCCGATGCTGGTCATCTCGGCCAGGAAGTTGATCGGGAGCAGGCCGGCCAGCAGGCAGATCACGGTCGCGACGATGACGGTGTTCGGGATCGGGGTGAGAGTGCGTGGGTTCACCCGGTGAAACAGCTCCGGGATCATGCCGTCGCGCGACATGGCGAACAGGATGCGGGTCTGGCCGTAGAGAACCACCAAGGTCACGCTGAAGATCGAGATCACGGCACCGGCGGCTATGAGGGTGCCGGGCCATTCTGAGCCGGTGATGTTCTCGAGGATCTGGGCCAGGCCGGCCTCCTGGCCGTCGAACTGTTCAGCCGGCTGGGCGGCCACGGCGATCAGCGACGTCAGGATGTACAGCGTGCTCACGGTCAACAGCGCGATCAGGATGGCCAGTGGCAAATTGCGCCGCGGGTCCTTCGCCTCTTCACCCGCCGTGGAGACCGCGTCCAGGCCGATGAAGGAGAAGAAGATGATGCCCGCTGCGGCGGTGACCCCGCTGAAGCCGAACGGGGCGAAGTCGCTGAGGTTGTCGGAGTTCCACCCGGTGACGCCGATGGCGATGAACACGATCAGGACACCGATCTTGATGGCCACCATGATGGCGTTGGTCGTGGTGGACTCGCTCGCCCCGCGGATGAGCAGGAGGGCGCACAGGATGATCAGGATGACCGCAGGCAGGTTGAAGACGCCCCCCTGCTCCGGGGCCTGGGACAGGGCTTCCGGGATCTCGAAGCCGAACAGGTTGTCCAGCAGTTGGTTGAGGTACTGCGACCAGCCGACGGCGACGGCCGCGCCGGACACGCCGTACTCGAGCAGCAGACAGGCGGCGACGCCCATGGCCGCGAGCTCGCCAAGCGTTGCATAGGCGTAGGAGTACGACGACCCGGAGACGGGCACCGCACCCGCGAGCTCGGCGTAGCAGATCGCCGTCAGGCCCGCGACGGTGCCGGCGATGACGAAGGACCAGATGACCGCAGGTCCGGCGATCGGAACGGCCTCGGACAAGATGAAGAAGATACCGGTGCCGATCGTGCCGCCGATTCCGATGGCCGAGAGCGGTAACAACCCGATGGTGCGCTTGAGTTCACTGCGGCCGATGTCCGCGCCGGTCTCCGCCGCCATCTCGGTGACCGGCTTGCGTCGAAACAACTGCTCTCTCAGCGTTGCCATGGTTCCTCCCGCAACAAGGACACGGACACACTCCGCGGCCGCGACGCGGTCTCGGTGGCCTGAACGTAGGTGCGACTTGTGTTGTCGGGAAGCCGACAGGATGTCGATCTAGTAGCCGCCTGTTGGCCGCGGTGGCCAACGCTGTGACGGGTCGGGCGCGCCCGCCGTCAGTGCTCGTGGTGCTCGTGTCCGGTGCCGGTGTGGCAGGTCTCGGCCTCGCCCTTCGGCGTGGGCGCGACGTCGATGGACGGGTTCTGGTCGAAGAAGCCGAACGGCTTCAGCCAGAACGAGATCGTGTCGACGGACATGATCGGCCACTCTTCCGGCCGGGTGATGTGGTGGATGCCGAAGACGTACCACAGCACCACGTCGGCGTTCTCCAGCGGCTCGTCGTCTTTGATCCACTCGGCCATGCCGGTGTCGACCATCGACTGGGTCGGGTAGTCACCGCACGGCCACCGTTCCTTGTCGTGGTGCCTGGTGACCCAGAGCGAGTGGCCGATGATCGGCGCACGCAGGTACTGGGGCGTCGACGGATCCATCATCGGGGGGTACGTCGCACCGGGCACGAGCTTGTACGCCACGTTGGTGCCGTGCCGGTTCGTCTTCGTGGGGTTGACGACCTTCCAGCTCCGCTGGGTCGCCCAGTCGTAATCGCGGGCTCCTTGGGCTTCGGACGTGATGGGCGTCGCCTCGGTGACGAGGGCCAGGCCGTAGGGGTTGTCGGTCGACACCGGGAGGGCGACGGAGTCCACCTCGAACACCGTGTTCGGCGCGCCGTCCACGTCGAGGTCGAGCCGTGCCACCAACAGATGCTGGTGGAACGGCGCGTAGGTGCGATTGTCGACGACGGTGCCGTAGGGCGGAGCGGGCTCGCCCTCGGCGACCGGTGTGGTCACCATGATGCCGGTAGCACGGATCTCGCACTCGATGTTGCCGTCCTGGTAGAAGCGCCAGTACACGAGGTACTCGTAGTTCGCGACGGTGACGTGGCAGGAGACGACCAGCCGGCGTTGGCGGCGGACCTCGGCACCGCTGACCGCGTCCACGTGTTTCCAGAGGACGGCGTTGTCCTCTTCGTGCAGGCAGATGGCGTTCTTGATGTCGTACGGAGCACCCGAGGAGTCGTGCAGCACCGCGTCGACGTAAACGATCTCGCCCAGGCAGTCGCAGCCGAGCTCCAGCGACGTGGTCATGAAGCCGAGGCCCCACTCGCCGATGTCGTACGCGGTCCGGCGGTAGTGGTCGAACGTGGGGTCGCGATACGGCACCACCATTTCAGCGAACGACATCCGGTAGGCGATGTCACGCCGGACGCCGTGGTCGTCGTAAGAGACCTGGTAGATGACGGGGCCTTCACGGTAGTTGAAGCCGAGGCGCATCGACCAGTTCTGCCAGCGCAGCTCGGTGCCGTCGAGCATGAACGACGTGCCCTCGGGCTGGGTGATGTGCAGCGGCGTCAGATCGGAGCGCTGCTCGCCTGTCCATGGCCCTGGCACGTACTCACCGTCGACTCTCGGCTGGCCGTAATCGTGGTGGTCCTCGATTTCGAGCAGCTCGAGCGTGTTCATGTCGACGATCAGCTTCAGCCCGGAGATCGGGTGGGCGTACGGGTTACCGTCGGGCGTCTCGCGAACCCACAGGTCGCACCAGCCGAGACGTCGGTCGCGGTACTGCTCAGGCATCAGCGCCTTGCCGTACGTCCACACGTCGACCAGCACCAAGCTCAAGTCGGAGAAGCCGCGCTCGGCAAGCTTGGCGATCACGTGGGGGTGCTTCCGCATCGCCTCGTCGACTTCGTGGAACTCGTCCACTGTGAAGTTCGGCGTAACACCGGGTATGTGCTCGAACGACGTCACAGTGTCGCCGGTCAGGTCAACCGTCGCCTCGTAGGTCGTGTTGTCTGAGCGGTTCCACACCACCGCGAAGGATGTCCGGGGCACGGGATCGCCCGCGCGCCACGCCAGCACGTCGTCCTTGTCCGGTTCGCGCAGCTCGATCGAGGCGAAGCGGAACGTCTCAGTTAGGTGGCCGTCGCGGCGCAGGATGGCCGCGGTCTGCCGGAACTCGTCTGCGTTCAACGGCTCGAGCGGATGTTCTGCCACGGCGAGATCTCCTTCCTGCCCGCGATCCGGGCTCGCAACGCTCGCTGCGTAGGACCGTGCCCGGAGGATGGACGACCTTTGCCTGCCATGCGACCATACCCGAGGAGGCAGACGTGAGCGGCGCGACGATCGAAAAGGGCCCCGACCGACCACGCACGCCGAATCTGAAGACAATCTCCGAGATTCGCAGCTTTTTCCGGACCAACACTCGGCCGATCTTCTTTGTCGGACCGACCGCCTTCAACCTGCTGGGCATCGACCGGTGGGTGCGCAATTTCCAGTACCTCGTCTACTACGACTCGTGGGACGGCGCCCATCCGCGGGTGTTCACACCGAAGAACAAGCCGTACGTCGAGTTCGAGAGCAGCGAGCAAATCAACAACTATCTGCTCCACGATTCCGAAGTACAGGCCCACGTGACTTCCCGGGCCCGGTCATCCGGGATGGCGCCGATGGTTGCGATGGTGTTCTTCGATGAGGAGACCGAGCAGATCTGTTCGGAGCTGGGCTACGAGTTGATCCTTCCTTCCGACTCGCTGCGCCGTCGCCTGGATTCCAAGATCGTCACTACCCAACTCGGCGAAGAGGCCGGTGCGCCGTCGGTACCCAACGTGCTGGGGCGCGCGGAAAGCTACCCGGAGCTGAGCAGGCTTGCGGCCGATGCCGGGCTGGGCACGGATCTGGTCGTGCAGACGCCATACGGCGACTCGGGCAAGACCACGTTCTTCATCAAGGCGGAGGCCGACTGGGAGGCCAACGCCGAATACATGATGGACGAAGAGCTGAAGGTGATGCGGCGGATCCGCAACCGTGCCGCAGCCGTGGAAGCGGTGAACACCCGGCACGGCACCATCGTCGGACCGTTCATGACCGACCTCACCGGCTACCCCGAACTGACCCCGTACAAGGGCGGTTGGTGTGGCAACGACCTCTTCCCCGAGGCGCTGTCGGAGGAACATCGGGCGATCGCTATCGAACACGTGCGTCGGCTCGGCGACCGCCTCCGGCAGGAGGGCTATAAGGGATTCTTCGAGGTGGACGTGCTGGTCGACCTCGATTCGGACAACGTCTACCTCGGCGAGCTCAACCCGCGCATTTCCGGTGCGTCGTCGATGACGAACGTGACCGCTGGCGCTTACGCCGACATCCCGTTGTTCCTGTTCCATCTGCTCGAGTTCATGAACGTCGACTACCAGGTCGACGTCGACGAGATCAACGAGCGCTGGCGTGACCTCGCCGCGGTCGACGTCTGGGCGCAGCTGATCATGAAGGAGCCAACCGATTCGATCGAGCGGATCCTCGAGGCACCACGCACCGGCAGTTGGCATCTCGACGACGACGGCGAGCTGAGGTT
The DNA here is from genome assembly GCA_035656095.1 of Jiangellaceae bacterium. Lineage (GTDB taxonomy): Bacteria > Actinomycetota > Actinomycetes > Jiangellales > Jiangellaceae > DASRTE01. The sequence continues at coordinate 61,418 of DASRTE010000005.1, read as the reverse complement.
CGTCCGGGTGACAAACGACTGGCACGACGTCACTCACGAAGACGAGTGCTTCTATCTGCGTGTGTACGGCCCCGGTGACTATCGCTTCAGAGGTGCCGACCTCGGCATCCTCGTCACCAAGGGGCGGATGCAGACCGCCGACGGTCTCACCGAGCGCTGCCGCCGATACATCACCGGCATCCGCTCGAAGTACGAGAGCGAACCGCCACCGGATACACCCACGGTCATCCCCATCGGGTACGTCAAGTAGGCGCACCCTCGCGCGTGGAGGGCAGGACACGATGCCGGAGAAGAAGGTATTCCACAACATCATCAACGGCGAGGTCCAGCAGTCTGCCGACGGCGAGTCGATGGACATCATCAATCCGTCCACGGGCGAGGTGTACGCAATGGCGCCGAACTCCTCGGCGGTCGACGTGGACCTTGCATTTCAGGCGGCCGGCGCGGCGTTCGAAAAATGGCGTTGGACGACGCCGAGCGAGCGGCAGCGGGCACTGCTCAAGCTGGCCGACGTGATCGAGGAGAACGCCGAGGAACTCGTCGCCATCGAGAGCGAGAACACCGGCAAGCCGGTTGGGCTGACGATGTCGGAGGAGATTCCTCCGATGGTCGATCAGATCCGGTTCTTCGCCGGCGCGGCCCGGGTGCTGGAAGGCAAAGCGACCGGCGAGTACATGCGCGGCTTCACCTCGTCGATCCGCCGCGAGCCGGTCGGCCCGGTGGGCCAGGTCGCCCCGTGGAACTACCCGATGATGATGTCGGTGTGGAAGTTCGCCCCGGCACTGGCGGCAGGCAACACCGTCGTGCTGAAGCCGTCCGACACCACCCCGGCGTCGTCGTACTGGATGGTCGAGAAGATGCAGGACATCTTCCCGCCGGGCGTGTGCAACCTCGTCTGCGGCGACCGTGAGACCGGCGCCGCGCTGACGGCCCACCCGGTTCCGCAGCTGGTGTCGATCACCGGATCCACCCAGGCCGGTATCGCGGTTGCCACCGCGGCCGCGAAGGATGTGAAGCGCGCCCACCTCGAGCTGGGTGGCAAGGCGCCGGTGCTGGTCTTCGACGACGCCGACATCGAGTCCACAGTTGAGGGGATCAGGGGCGCTGGTTACTTCAACGCCGGCCAGGACTGCACCGCAGCGACCAGGGTCATCGCCCAAGGTGGCATATACGAGGAGTTCCTGGCCACCCTGGCCGAGGCAGTGAAGAACACCAAGACCGGATACGACCCCGACGACGAGGACATCTTCTACGGACCGATCAACAACGTGAACCAGCTCGGACACGTCGGCGGGCTCGTCGACCGGGCCCCGACCCATGCCCGAGTGCTGGCAGGAGGCCACCGCCAGGGCTCGACCGGTTTCTTCTTCGAGCCGACGCTCATCGCCGACCTCGAGCCGGGCGACGAGTTGGTGCAGACCGAGATCTTCGGACCGGTGGTCACTGCGCAGCGGTGCCTTGACGAGGACGAAGCGGTCGAGTTCGCCAACAGCAGCGAGTACGGGCTGGCCTCGTCGGTGTGGACCAGCAACGTCGGCACGGCCGCCCGGATGGCCGCCCGGCTCGACTTCGGTTGCGTCTGGATCAACACCCACATCCCGCTCGTCGGCGAGATGCCGCACGGTGGCTTCAAGCATTCGGGGTACGGCAAAGACCTGTCGATGTACGGTTTCGAGGACTACACGCGGATAAAGCACGTGATGCAGTACCACGGGTTCGAAGGCTGAAACTCCGTCCGGCACTCTCCGTCAGCCACGACCTCGCTCGCGTCCCGCGAGGATGCCGGTGGGTCCGGTCGGCAGGATCTCGCCGGCCGTCTCGGCGGGGCGTAGCTCGGCCAGGTGGCGGCCGACAGCGGTGAATGCGCGGATCGTATCCAGTAGGAACTCGTTGTTCTGCTCCGTCGGCCACGAAGAGAGCTTGACCGCCACCGTACGGGTGCCGCGGTCGACGAACACCATCTGGCCATGGATGCCCAGACACAGCTGGATGTCACCGGACGGACCGGGCACAAACCAGAACTGGCTTCGATACCAACCCCCGGGCAGGACCGGCTCGGAGGGGGAGACGGCGAACGCGCCCCGGATATCGGCGTCGATGTGTCTCGCGCTCATCAGCCACCGCTCGGGGATGACCGCCTGCTCGCCGGCCCATCCGTCGTCGAGCAACAGCTGACCGAATCTCGCCACGTCGCGCGCCGTGGCGGAGACGCCGCCGTCATGCACGGCCGTGCCCGCGCTGTCACAAGTGATCTCCCCGTCGTATTCAGCGCCCATCGGGCCCCAGATCATGCTCGAGATCAGGTCGGCCATCCGGACCCCGGCCGCTCGCTCGCAGACCCAGCCGAGCACGTCCGTGTCGGCCGAGCGGTAGACGAACGGGCCGCCATGCGGTCCCTCGGCGCCGAGCGAGGCGAGGTAGGCGTACATGCCGACGTGCTCGGAGCCACCGTCCGGCCGCCACCCCATATGCCGTTCGATGACCCGCACCTCGGCATCGGGGTTCTGGTACTCCTCGCTGAACGCGACCCCTGTCCGCATGTCCAGCAGCTGCCGCACGGTCGCCCCGTCGTACCCGGAACCGGCGATCTCGGGCACGTAGCGCCCGACCGGTGCGTCGGCCTCCAGCCGCCCCAACTCGGCGAGGATGCCAGTGACGCAACCGACGATGGACTTGGAGATCGACATCAACAGATGGGGCGTGTCCTCTCGCATCCCCCCGAAGTAGTGCTCGAGCACCACCCGCCCGTTGTGCATGACCAGGACAGCGTCGGTCCACGTGTCCGCGAGCACCGCGGCGAGGGTCGACGGGCCGGACTCCAGACGCGTGATGGTGATGTCGTCGGGCACCAGCGGGTTGTCGGCATGGTCGAGCGGCCGTGCAACAACGCCACGCGCGATGCGCTGGGATGGGATCACCTCACGCAGATGCTGGAAGGACCACCTGTTGAACGGCGGTTCCTGCCAGTTCTCCAGGTTCACCAGCGACTCTCGCGCTGGGGGGAAGCCGTCCATCGGTGGGTCTTGAGACATGTGGCGCACCCTATCCGTTGCTGCGACAACTGTCGGAGGAGTTGTCGCCGGGTGACGGTCGTCCGAACCCACCCATGCGCAGGAAGAGAGGTCGACACGGTGTTGCTCGGGCCGGATACCTGCACGCCCGGTAACGCTTTGCGAGCGCGATCGCGGTGACCCCCAACCCTGCCACCCGCGCTGGGTGAGCATACCGAGGAAGTCCTCGCCTGGCTCGCCGCCGATTCTGTTGGGTCCGCTACCTCCACGTGGCCGCGCTCTGGCCGTCACCCAGTCACCAGTAGCGTGCTGATCAGCGGGGCCGGAGGCCCTGGTCGAACCCGACCACGGTCTCGATGGTCTCCGCCACGGCGAGCACCTGGGAGTCCTCGTAGCGCCGGCCGAGCACCTGCAAGGATACCGGCAGACCGTCGTTCCCAAGCCCGATCGGCAGCGCGCAGGCAGGCAGGCCGGCCAGGTTGGCGTCGTAGAGAAGTGGGGCCCAGTCCAGGTCTGGCAGGACCGGGATATTGCCGATTGTGTCGGGATGCCGCTTGCCGTGGGGGAAGGCCTCGCACCCCAGGGTCGGAGTCAGCAGAGCGGTGGCTCCCGTTCGCTCGAACAGGTCGACGTATGCGCGGTGAATTCGCTCGCGAGCGAACTGGGCCCTGATGTATTGCCCGGCCGTGACGTCGCCACCGGCTTCGATGAATCCTGCAGCGCCCTCGCCCAGCTCAGATCGATGGTGGGCGAACTCGTCGTGCTCGGCGTAACACGCTTCGGCGAGGGCGATGGCACTCCAGATTTCGACCGATGTGTGCAGGCCGGGGGTGTCTTCCACCACCTGAACGCCAGCATCGGCCAGCCGGTCGACCGTGGCGCGAAACGCCCTTCGTACATCGTCGTCGAGTGAAGCGAAACCGAGGTCTTCAGAGACCACGACTCGGGTCTTGGCTGGCTCCGCGGGAGGAGCGTCCAGATGCACCTGCGGGACGCTGTGCCGGTCCCGGCGGTCGAACCCGGCCGTGATGGTGACCATCAGGCGGGCGTCAGCAACGGACCGGGCAAGCGGCCCGAGGGCGACCAGGGTCTTCCAACCGGGTGTCGACGGCTCGTGTGGGACCAGCCCGAACGTGGGTTTGAACCCTACGACACCGCAGAACGCCGCCGGTATGCGGATGGATCCGCCTCCGTCACCGCCTAGCGACAACGGTCCGCATCCAGCGGCGACGGCGGCGGCAGCTCCGCCGGACGAGCCGCCCGCCGTCCGGTCGAGATTCCACGGGTTGGACGTACGTCCGAAGACCTCGGACTCGGTGACTCCGAAGTAGCAGAACTCGGGAACCGTCGTCCGAGCGAAGATCACCGCTCCGGCGTCCTCCAGCCGCTGGATCGCGCCGACGGTCTCGGTCGGGACGAAGCCCTTGCGGGCGCGGGATCCGGCCGTGCTCTCCACGCCGGCCATCCAGTGCGAGTCCTTGGTCGTGACCGGGATTCCGCACAGCGGCTTGGCCTTCGATCGTCGCGACCGGCGAGCGAGCATGGCGTCGGCCGCGTGGGCCGCATTCCGGGCCCTTTCGTCGAGCCGGACGCTGAACGGGTTGACCGTCGGGTCGATTTCGTCAGCCCGCCGGAGCATGACGTCGAGCGCTTCCACAGCCGTCAGCTCGCGGCGGCGGAGCGCGGCGCCAAGCTCGATTGCCGACAGCTCGCAGATATCCACGGCGCTCCCTAGGCGTTGGCCGTCGCCACTTGGTCACCAGGCGCCCGATCGGCGACCGTGCCGAACGCCGCGTCGACGAGGTCGAGCCCCTCCTCCAGCAGGTGCTCGGGGATCACCAGGGGCGGCAGGAAACGCAGTACGTTGCCGAAGGTTCCGCACGTCAGCACCACCAAACCGGCCTGGTGACAGGCTTGTGCCACCGCCTGCGTGGTGGCCGCGTCAGGTGTCGTGGAGCCCGGCGTGATCACCTCCACTGCGAGCATTGCCCCGCGGCCCCTGACGTCGCCGATTGCGGGATACCGTTGCTGGAGCTCGCGGAGCCGCGGCAGCATGATCGATTCGATCCGCCGCGCTGCCCCGATCAGGTCATGTTCCTTGATCGTGCGGATCGCGCCCAGCGCCGCAGCACAGGCGACCGGGTTGCCGCCGTAGGTGCCGCCGAGCCCGCCGACATGGACACTGTCCATGATCTCGGCACGGCCGGTGACAGCGGCAAGTGGCAGCCCGCCCGCGATTCCCTTGGCGGTGGCGATCAGGTCCGGGATCACGCCATCGTGCTCGCAGGCGAACCACGCCCCGGTGCGGGCGAAGCCGGTCTGCACCTCGTCAGCGGCGAAGACGATCCCGTTGGAGTGGCAGTACTCCGCGAGGGCCGGCAGGAACCCCCCGCCGGGAACCACGAACCCACCCTCGCCCTGGATGGGTTCGATCAGCACGCACGCGACGTTCTCGGCACCGATCTGCTTGTCGATCGCGGTGATCACCGCCGCTGCCGCCTCCGGTCCGCAGTTCTCCGGCCCGGTCGGCCAACGGTACGGATATGCCATGGGCATTCGGTAGATCTCGGGAGCGAACGGACCGAACGAGTGTTTGTACGGCATGCTCTTGGCGGTCAGCGCCAGCGTCAGGTTGGTGCGGCCGTGGTAGGCGTGGTCGAAGGCGACGATGGCCTGCCGGCCGGTGTACGCCCGAGCGATCTTGACGGCGTTCTCGACGGCTTCCGCGCCGGAGTTGAACAGGGCCGAGCGCTTGTCATGGTCACCAGGCGTCAGCCGCGAGAGCTCCTCGCAAACCTCGACGTAGCCTTCGTAGGGCGTGATCATGAAGCAGGTATGGGTGAACCTGCCGACCTGGTTCCGGACGCCGGCGACCACTGCGTCGGCGGCGTTGCCGACGCTGACGACGGCGATCCCGGAGCCGAAGTCGATCAGGGAGTTCCCGTCGACGTCCACCAGCACGCCGCCGCCCGCCCGCTCGACGAAGACCGGCAACATGGTCGACACGGCCGGTGATACCGCTGCGGCCCGGCGCGCCAGCAGCGCAGCCGAGCGCGGTCCGGGGATCTCGGTGACCAGTCGCCGCTCTTGCGGCAATGCTGGGCCACCCGTCGGCTCAGCGCCCACGCTCGACCTCCTTGGTGCCTGGCGTTGCGGCCGCATCGCGGCGGCCGGATCCGAACTACTGCTCGGTTGGACTCTAGGTCCTGTGCGCCGAGGTCAGGTCATGGCACCGTAGGACAATTCGACAAGCCGACTTCGACACCATGTCGAGGAACCATGTCTGTCACCCTGTCCACTCTGGTTCGGCAGCCATCGCTCGGGCTGACCGCGCTCACCGGATATCAGATGCTCGATCGCGAGATCTCCTGGGTGCACACGAGCGAACTGCTCGATCCGACCCCTTATCTCAACGGCGGCGAACTGCTGCTGTCACTCGGGATGTGGCTGGGACCGGAAGCGGCCGTGCCGTCGGACAGCCGGGCACATGTTGTGGGATATGTGGACCGCTTGGTCCGAACAGGGGTCGTCGGCCTTGGCTTCGGTGTCGGGTTGACGCATGCTGACGTGCCGACTGCGTTGTTGGAAGCGGCCGCTGCCCGCGGGTTCCCTGTTATCTCGGTGCCAATGGAAACACCGTTCATCGCCATCAGCCGCGTTGTGTGGGAGGCGACGGCGACTGACCACAGCGCGGAGATGACGCACGCATTCCAGGCACAGCAGGAGCTCACCCGGGCCGCCGTGGCAGCAGGCGCCGGCGGACTGGTTCGCCGACTTGCTGAGCGGCTTGATGGTTGGGTGGTGCTGCTCGACGCCGCGGGGTCGGTCGTACAGGCCGCTCCGACTGGCGCTGCCCGGCACGCGACGTGGCTGGCGAAGGAGCTCGATCGGCTCCGAGACGTCGCCACTCCTGTGAGCACCACGTTGTCGGTCGACGGGGATCAGGTCGTCGTGCAGTCGCTGCGACCCGAGCGCCGAACTCGCGGTTTCATCGCAGTTGGGATCGCATCTCGGCCAACAGGCAGTCAACGCCACGCGCTCAACATCGCCGTATCGCTCTTGACGCTCATGTTGGCCCAGGCGAGCGCCCTGCGAACCGCGGAGGCGCACCTGCGGACCACGATCTTCGATCTGCTCGTCAACGACGATCTGGACCGGGCTGACCGGCTCGCGAGGGACATGTGGGGCAGCGGCCTGCCAGCCGAGCCGGTACGGATGTTGCTCGTCGCTGGGACGCTGGCAGCCCTGGAGGAGCTCACCAACGTCCTGGATGCGGCTGCGTCGTCGCCGGAGCTCGTTTTCTTCGCCGCGATCGCTGACCGGGTAGCGGTGATATACGCCGCCGGCGCACGGATCCGAGCCCAGGTGCTCGCCGCGGTTGGTGCCTCGGAATCGCTCACGACTGGCGAGTCGAGCGAAACTCGGCTGGCTGAGCTCGGCCGGGCACATCACGAGGCCCAACAGGCGCTAGCCATCGGTATGCACAACCACCAGCGGCACACGGAATTCGCGGATATCGCGGCCTCGGCGATGCTCGGGCTGCTGGCGACACCGCAAGCGGCGGCGTTCGCTGAGTCGTTGCTGCGTCCACTGATCGATCACGACGCATCAGGGCGAGGGGACCTGGTCACTTCCCTGAGGGCCTGGCTGGACCACAACGGGCAATGGGACGCCGCAGCCGCCGAACTGGGCGTCCACCGTCACACGTTGCGGCACAGGATGCGCCGGGTCTCCGAGCTGCTCGGCCGGGACCTCGACGTCGCCGCAGTGCGGGTCGAGCTGTGGGCCGCTGTCCACCTGCTCGGGTAGGTCGGACGACGCTACGGCTCGTCGAGGACGAGAGAAGGCGTGTCGTGGCGGAGCGTCTCGCCGCGGAAGAAGGCCGGTTCCCTGACCTGCTGCCGGAACATCAACGCCACCCCGGCGACGATCAGCCCAAGCCCGAGGATCAGCACCAGCCCGACCCCACCGATGCTGGCGCCGCTGCCGTAGTCCGGCGACGCGCTGTCGCGCAAGGTCACCACGAACACGAAAAGCAGACCGAGGCCGCCGAGCAGCGGGAACAGGAACTTGAACACAACGCTCTCGAAGTCCATGAACAGCTCATTGCGGAAGTACCAGATGCAGGCAAACGCGGTCAGCCCGTAGTAGAAGCAGATCATGATGCCGAGCGAGTAGATCGTGTCGGTCAGCACGTTCTCGCTGAGGAACGTGAGTACTGCGTAGAACACGCCCGAGCCGATCGCAGCCACGACCGTCGCGTACGACGGAGTGCGGTGTTCCGGATGTACCGTTGCGAACCGCTTCGGGAAGGCCCCATAGGTTCCCATGGCCAGCATGGTGCGGGAGGCCGGCAAGAATGTGGTGGTCAGGCTCGCGGCACTGGAGGCCAGCACAGCGAGGAAGAGGAACAGGTCCAGCGGGCTACCCAGGACCGGCTCGGCCAGGGCGCCGAAGACGTTGTCGGAGATTTCCTCATTGCCCAGGCCGAGTCCTTCGGTTCCCACACCCGCGTACATCTGGGTCGCAACGGTCACGATCAGGTACGTCAGCAAGATCGACAACACACACAGCAGCGCCGCACGACCGGGAGTCTTCTCCGCCTCCTTCGACTCCTCGTTGACGGTCAGGGCGGTGTCCCATCCCCAGAACGCGAAGATCGAACCGGACAGGCCGGCGATGAACGCCGACAGGGTCAGCCCGGACGGGCTGAACCAGTCCCAGCTGAACTGCAGGCCGGTTGCCGAATCGCCGGACTTGACCAGCGCAACCACTGCGAACAGCGCGAGCACGACCAGCTGGAAGCCCACCAGAACGAACTGGACCCTCTCAGTCGTGGTAATCCCCCGGTAGGACACCCACGCCGCGATGGTCAGGAAGATGAGGCACGTGACCGCGTTGACCAGCTTGTTCTCCCACAGCGCACCGAGATCGTCGTTGTTGATGAGCTCACCGAGGAACTGGTAGAAGAACTGCACGGCGACACCGGCGAGGTTCGACAGCACGATCACCGTGGCAAGTACCGCCGCCCAACCGCCCAGCCAGCCGACGTGCGGCCCGAACGCCTTCGTCGTCCAGGTGAACGACGTGCCGCAGTCCGGCGCTACTTTGTTCAGCTCCCGATACGCGTACGCCGCGAAGAACATCGGCAGGAAACCGGCGATGATGATGACCGGCATCTTCGCGCCCGCCTCGGCCACCAGAATCCCGATGGTCGCCGTCAAGGCATAGGCAGGCGCCACCGACGAAATTCCCAATACGGTGCCGCCGAGGAGCCCGACAGCGTTGTGCGACAGGCCCTTGTCCCGTAGGTCGGCCTCGATCTGGTGGTGCGGGTCGTGTGCCTCGATCGTCATGGCGACCTCCTACGTCACAGCCCTGCTGTCGGACACCTTAATTCGGATCTGGCACTGGAGTGGCCCGTCCGTACAACAGCGTCGGAGGAATGTCGTCCCAGTGCCCACCCTGCTTCCGGAATGCGATGCCGGACAACATCTCCAGCACCACTCGGTTGGCCAAGAACGCTGTGACGTCTGCTGTGTCGAACGGGGGCGACACCTCAACGACATCCATCCCCACGACCGGAAGCTCGATCGCAATTCGCCGGACCGTGTCGAGCAGCTCACGGGGAGAGAATCCGCCGGGTTCGGGGGTGCCGGTGCCAGGAGCCGATCCGGGATCGGTCACGTCGATGTCCACCGAGACGAAGACACCGTCGCAGTCGTCGGTCGCAATCGCGAATGCCTCGTCGAGGCAGGCCGGCAGGCCGCGGTTGACGATCTCGTGCATCTCGAACGAGCGCATGCGCTGTCCGGCCATCCAGTCGAGTGTCTCGGGCTCCGGCCAATACCCGCGAAGCCCCAGTTGCAGAAAGCGATCGCCGCGGCAGGCGCCGGACTCGATCAGCCGCCGCATCGGCAGGCCGTGGCCGATGAGGGACCCGAACTGGAAGTCTCCGGTGTCCGCGTGGGCATCGAAATGGATCACCGAGACGCGTCCCCAGCCGATCGCGCGGGCAACGCCGGTCACGTCCGGCCAGGTGATCGTGTGGTCGCCACCGAGAATCACCGGAACCGCGTCAGCCTCCCTTACCTTCTGCACGGCGGCTTCAAGCGCATCCAGGGGCTGCCGAGCTTCGACACCGGGCATCTCTACGTCGCCCGCGTCGACGACGGTGAGGTCCTTCAGCGGATCGACCCGCAAGGCTAGGTGGGGGCGGGAGGCATCGTGCGGCAGGTAATCGGTCATCCTGATCGCCTGCGGGCCGAACCGGGCTCCGGGACGGTAGGACGTGCCGGCGTCGTACGGCGCGCCGATCACGACGACGTCGGCGTTGCCCATTCCCGTCGTGTCCTCGAGGTCGCATCGCTCGACGCCGAGAAAGGTCACATCCGGTCCGTACATTCCGCCATAGCGCGCCATGGCAGTTACTGTCCCACTCGGGCGCACCAGGCGGCAGTAGCACGATGGCCAGATCTGCCGCCAGGCCGGACCGGGTGGCCTATTGTCAACTGACGCGGACCCGATCTACCGTCCGGCCCATGCATAGCGTGGACGCGACGACCGAGCAGATGATTCGTTCTTTGCTCGCCTACGCCGAGAATCGGCTTCGGCTCGACCCGGTCCCGCTCGACCAGGGCTCCCGCGACCCGGCGGAGCTCGCCGCAGTGACCGCCGGTCTGCTGGCAGACGAGGGTCACAACCCGGATCAGGTGCTCGGTGTCTACGCGTCGATGCTGGCCCCGGCGGTGATCTCGGCCGACAGCCCGCGCTTCCTCGGTTTCATCCCGGCCGCGCCGACGAAGGCGTCGCTGCTGTTCGACATGCTCATCTCGTGCGCGTCGATCCAGGGCATCTCCTGGCTGGAGGCCGCCGGAGCCGTCCATGCCGAGAACGACGTCCTGCGGCTGATCGCGGACCGGGCCGGGCTGCCGGACACTGCGGGCGGGTGCTTCGTCTCGGGTGGCTCCGCGGGAAACCTGTCCGCCCTGGTCGTCGCCCGAGAGACGGCGAAGCGCAACGCCGCCGATCCCGCAGCGGTGCGACGGTGGCGGGTGGCGGTCGGCGCCGACGCGCACTCGTCGATCGTCAACACGTTGCGCATCCTTGAGATGGATGCTCTGACCGTCGAGACCGACGATCGCCGGCTCACCGGCGACGCACTACGAGCCGCAATCGACGCCGACGGCGATCCTTCGTCGCTGACGGCGGTGGTGGCGACGTCGGGAACCACCAACGCCGGCATCGTGGACGACTTGGCCGGCGTCGGTGAGGTGGCGCGCGACCACGGTCTCTGGTTCCACGTCGACGGCGCGTACGGCGGGGCCGGGCTGTTCGCACCGAGTATCCGAGACAAGTACGACGGCATCGAGCACGCCAACTCGTTCGTCGTCGACCCGCACAAATGGCTGTTCGCGCCGTTCGACTGCGCGGCGCTGATCTACCGCGATCCGGCGCAGGCGCGGTCGGTGCACACCCAGGACGCGTCCTACCTCGACGTGATCCACGACAAGCCGGCCGAGTGGAACCCCACCGACTACGCCTACCACCTGACCAGGCGTGCCCGAGGACTTCCGCTGTGGTTCTCGCTCGCCGTCCACGGCGTGCGCGCCTACTCCGATGCGATCGAGACCGCGATTCGCCTGGCCAGGGACACGGCCGCCGAGATTCGAACCCGGTCCTACCTGGAACTGATCCGCGAGCCCGACCTGTCCGTGGTGCTGTTCCGGCGGCTGGGCTGGACGCCGCCGCAGTACTCGGCGTGGGCAGACCGGTTGCTCGCCGAGCAGGTGGCGTTCATCCCGCCGTCGGCGTGGGAGGGCGAGACTGTTGCGCGGTTCGCGTTCCTGCATCCGCACACGTCCATGGAACTCGTCGGCGAGATTCTCGACCGGATGGCGTAGGTCCGCACCCGACCGCACCACGTCCGCGACCGTGCGGCACGCTGTCGGCCATGCAGTTCGGGCGCACCTACGAGGAGTTCGAGGTCGGCGCGGTCTACCGGCACTGGCCGGGCAAGACGGTCACCGAGTCCGACGACCACCTCTTCTGCCTCATCACCATGAACCACCACCCGTTGCACCTCGATGCGCACTACGCCGAGGGGTCGACCCAGTTCGGTCGCAACGTCGTGGTGGGGAACCTGATCTACTCGCTGCTGCTCGGCATGTCGGTGCCCGACGTGTCCGGGAAGGCGATCGCGAACCTCGAGGTCGAGAGCCTGCGGCATGTGGCGCCCACCTTCCACGGCGACACGATCTACGGCGAGACCACCGTGCTCGACAAGCGCGCGTCCGAGAGCCGTGACGACCGGGGGATCGTGCACGTCGAGACCCGTGGCTACAACCAGGACGGCACCCTGGTATGCACGTTCCGCCGGCGGGTGCTGGTGCCCAAGCAGAACTACCTGGACGCCCGCGGCGGCGACCAGCCCGGCCGTCCGACGCCCTGACACGGAGGCCGGCGTGGGCGACTTCCGGCCCGGGCTGAAGCTGGGGCGGCACGGTGAGACCCGGCCGGGCCGTGGTGGGCGTTGCGGCCGGCGAAGTCGGCCGCGGGCGGAGCCGGTTCCCACCGTGCGGATCCACAACCCACGTCCGGATCCACAGGATCAGGAGGTGACGTCCTTGGTGGTGAAGCGGGCCCAAGCGAGCGTGCCGAACACGACGAGGTAGACCGCTTGGGTGATCAACCCGGTGCGGACGTCGTCGACGGCGATGGGGTCGCGCATCAGGTCGCCGAAGGCTAGCCACCAGTGCGTGTAGAGGTACTCGTGGATCACCGCCACCTGCGGGATCGTGTCGAGGATCTGGGTGATGACGGTCAGCGTGGCCGTGGCCGCCATCGCGCCCATCGGGACCTCGGTCACCGTCGAGAAGAACAGCCCGATCACGCCGACGGTGGCCAGCATGGCCGCGATGTACAGCGTGGCCAGCAGCGCACGGAAGAGCGCCTCCGGCATGCCGACGCTCGTACCGGAGAGCAGGGTGACATCACCTGCGGGGAACAGCACGACGCCGGCGAGGATGCCCACTCCGACCACCGTCACGGCACAGGCGAGCGCGAAAGCCGCCACCCCGGCGTACTTCACCACGAGCAGGCGGGTCCGTCCGGCCGGGACCACGAGCAGGTTGCGAAGTGACCCGGTGCTGGCCTCGCCGGCCACCGATTCGCCGGCCACGACGGACACGGCGAGTGGCAGGAACAGCGGCAGCGCGACCAGTACCGAGGCCAACCCGAGGAACAGCCCGTTCTGCGTGACCTGGCCCAGGAACGGTGGACCCTGGCCGGGTGCCGGTGCCGCAGCCCGGATGACGAGGCCCAGCAGGATGGGGCCGGCCGCCAGCACTGAGAGCATCGCAATGTTCCGCCGGCGCTTGAACACCAGCCCGAGCTCGGACCGCAGCAGTCGGCTGCTGATCCGGCGTGCGGGCGTCGCGAGGCCCGGTTCGGCTGCGGTCGCGCCCAGCGTGAGCTCACTGGTCGACATCGAAGCCCTCCCCGGTGAGCTCGACGAACAACTCCTCGAGATCCGGCTGCTCGACGACGAGCTGCCGAACCGGGACGCCGGCCCGTACCAGCGCCTCGGCGACGTCCTCGCTTGCCACCGAGCCCAGCTCGGCGACGACACCGCCCGGGCGGATGTCCGGCTCGGGTGTGCCGAGCTGGTGCATGACGGCGGCGGCGGCCGCCGGGCGCGACGTGTCGACCCGCACCCGAGTACTGGACGCGGCTCGCAGAGCGTCGAGCGAACCCGAGAACACCAGGCGTCCATGACTCATGACGCCGACGTGGCTGCACACCTGCTCGACCTCGGAGAGCAGGTGGGACGACACGAACACGGTCGTACCGTCGGTGCCGACGTCGCGGACGATCGCGCGCACCTCGCGGGTGCCCTGCGGGTCGAGCCCGTTCGCGGGCTCGTCGAGCACGAGCAGTTGGCGCGGCCGGATGAGGGCAGCGGCCAGGCCGAGACGCTGCCGCATCCCCAGCGAGTAGGCGCGGTACCGCTTGGTCGCCGCGGCGGCGAGGCCGACCCGCTCGAGTGCCGCGTCCACGCGCTGCCGGGCGCCCGATCCGGTCACCGTACGGTCGGCGGCGTCCAGGCGCATCAGGTTGTCGTGGCCGGACAGGTACGGGTGGAACGCCGGTCCCTCGACCAGCGCGCCCACCCGAGGCAGGACTCCCGCCGCCGCGACGGGCATCGGCCGCCCGAGCAGGTCGACCTGGCCGCCGGTCGGCGCGATGAGGCCGAGCAGCATGCGGATCGTGGTGGTCTTCCCCGATCCGTTCGGCCCGAGGAACCCGAACACCGAGCCTGCGGGCACGTCGAGGTCGAGTGAGTCGACCGCGACCTGTCCGCCGGGGAAGCGCTTGGTGAGGCCGCGGGTGCTGATGGCGGCGCCGACCAGCGGCTGGGGTGTGCCGTCGCGGCGGACGTCGTCGACGATCTCGACACCGGTCACGAGTCGAGCCCTCCCGCAGCCTGTTCGAGGACCTCGGGCGTCACGGCACCGAGGAGCAGCCGCCCGTCGTCGAGCAGCAGTGCGGAGACCAGGCCGGTCTCGAGCAACCGGCCGGAGCCGTACGGCCCGCTGACCCTGGACGCCGATCCGAGCAGGGCGTCGATCACGCCGGTCTCGTCGGAGCCCGGCAGGCTCACGTCGGGGATCACGATCACGGAGGTCCAGCCCTCGCCGATCACCGTCGGCGGTGTCGCGGCCGGGTGCGGAGACGTCAGGTCGCCGGACTTCGCGTCGTCGTGCCTGCGCAGGTCGGACAGGTCGTGCTCCTCCACGGTGGCACCCGGCGGTGGGTTGAACCGGAAGACGTCGTCGGAGGGCTCACCCATGGTCACCGACGTGAATCCCACCTCGAAGGCGGGCTCGTCGGCACCGTCGGAGTTGACCTGTACGCGCAGGGGCATCGACGTCTCGCTGTCGACGGCCATCCGGACGTCGTCGATCAGGGAGCCGTCGTCACGGGGAGCCAGGACGAGCTCGTACGCGGCCCGCCCGGCCACCTCCGCCGTGCCGTCGACGGTGACCTCGGTGGTCGGGTCGACGGCGGCCAACAGCGCTTCGGCGGCCACCTGTGGCGAGACCGCCTCCGGCGCCAGCGCCGGATCGTCCCCTCCGTCGCGGGCAGGGACGAGGGCATGCTCGGCCGTGTTCGTCGAGCTGGACCAGACCCAGAGGTCGTCACCGTCGCGGATGATGTTGGTCTCGTCGAGGTCTCCGGTCAGCGCGAACCGCGCCTGGTCGGGTGACGAGTACCAGATGCGCGCCGTGTGCGAGCCGGTGAGTAGGGCGATCGGCCCGACACCGTCGGTCACGGCCTCGGGCAGATCGGGCAGACCGAGACGGGAGGTCTGGACGACGGTCCCGGAGAAGGGCTGTTCGGAGCCGGCCACCGAGGTCAGCAGGTCGGCCGCGCTGCGCTCGGGCAGATCCGGGGACGATGCGCCGGCCAGGACCGAACCGAAGCCGACCGCGGCTCCCACCGCGGTGATGGCGACGACGGGCACGGCCCATCGGCTCGCCGGGGATCGCAGCAGGGATGGCATCGGAGTCCTCCGGTCTCGAAGCTGATCGACGAGTACGCGGTCTCCACTGTGCACCGCCCTGGCTGTGAGGGCGCTGAGAGCAGCTGAGCGACCTCTCAGCCCCGGTACCGCATCGGCACGGCAGGCTAGGGGTGTGCGGATCCTGGTGGTCGAGGACGAGGTGCGGCTCGCGCAGGCGCTGCAGCGCGGGCTGCGGGCCGAGGGTTTCGCCGTCGACCTCGCCCACGACGGCGAGACCGGCCTGCACCTGGCCCGCGAGGGGGAGTACGACGCGCTCGTCCTCGACGTGATGCTGCCCAGGCTGTCCGGGTACCGGGTCTGCCGGGCGCTGCGCGCCGAGGAGAACTGGGTGCCGGTGCTCATGCTCTCGGCGAAGGACGGCGAGTACGACCAGGCCGACGGCCTGGACGTGGGTGCCGACGACTACCTGACCAAGCCGTTCTCCTACGTCGTGCTGGTGGCGAGACTCCGGGCGCTGCTCAGGCGCAGCGCGCCGCCCCGGCCGCCCGTGCTCTCGGCCGGTGACCTCACTCTCGACCCGGCCGGCCACAGGGTCTCGCGTGGTGAGACCCAGATCGCGCTGACACCCAAGGAGTTCTCGCTGCTCGAGCTGTTCATGCGCCGCCCCGACGAGGTGCTGTCGAAGTCGGAGATCCTGACCCACGTGTGGGACGCGCACTACGACGGCGACCCCAACGTCGTCGAGGTCTACGTGGGATACCTGCGCCGCAAGATCGACGTACCGTTCGGGCGGCAGGCGCTGCAGACCGTCCGCGGTGCCGGCTACCGGCTGGCCGGGAACGGCGGCTGAGCGATGACGTCCGATGCCGGGCCACTACCGCCCGCCCCGGTCCGGAGCAACCGGCGCCCCTGGCCCGCGCTCAGCCTGCGGGCCCGACTGACGGTCCTCGCCACGGCCTTGGTCGCTCTGGCCCTGCTGGCCGGCACGGTCTTGCTGCTCGTGGCCCTGCAGCGGTCGCTCGTGGCCGCACTCGACCAGTCGGCCCGCCAACGCGCCGGCGACGTCGCCGCCCTGGTCGACAGCCTGCAGTTGCCCGACCCCATCCCGGTGGCCGCGGGGACACCGCTGGTCCAGGTGGTCGACGCCGAGGACCGCGTCCGTGCGGCGTCGCCCGGTGCGGATCGGCTGGTCCCGATCCTCTTGCCCGACGACGTCGCAGCCGTCCGCGGAGGGCAGGTCCGCACGATCGACGGTGCTCGGCTCGGCCTGTCCGGCCAGCTCCGCGTCGTGGGTGAGCCCGCAGGTGGCGACGATCCGCAGACCGTCCTGGTCGCGATGTCGCTGAGCGAGGTCGAGGGCAGCCTCCAGGTGGTCCGCACGGCCATGCTGGTCGGTGCGCCGATCCTGGTGGCGGGTTTCGCCGTGGTCTGCTGGCTGCTGGTCGGTTCGGCTCTGCGTCCGGTCGGTGCGCTGCGCCGGGGGGCCGAGGAGATCACCTCGGCGCGGGCGGCCGGTCGCCTGCCGGTGCCCGAGGCCCACGACGAGGTGCGGCGGTTGGCCGTCACCCTCAACGACATGCTCGACCGGCTCGAGCGGTCGAACGCCCGTCAGCGTTCCTTCGTCGCCGACGCCGCGCACGAACTACGCAGCCCGCTGACCGCGATCCGCACCCAGTTGGAGGTGGCGCGTGCCCATCCGCACCAGGCGGACTGGGAGCAGACGGCCGCGGACGCTCTGTCCGACGTCCACCGGCTCTCCCGGCTGGTCGACGACCTGCTCGTTCTCGCCCGGGTCGAGGACGGCGCACCCCGCTCGGAGAGCACACAGGTGGATCTCGTGGAGGTGGTCGACGGCACGCTCGGACGTACCGTGTCGACCGCGTCGCTGCGGCGAACCGGCGACGACCGCGCGATGGTGTGGGGAGACGCCGACGCCTTGACCCGGGTCGTCGCGAATCTCGTCGGCAACGCCGCACTGCATGCGCGGGCGGAGGTCACCGTCGACGTGCACGCGACGCCGGGCGACGGCGTCACGCTCACGGTCGCGGACGACGGTCCGGGTATACCGGCAGCCTCGCGGGACCGCGTCTTCGAGCGGTTCACGCGGCTGGACGAGGCGCGCGGCCGCGACGCCGGCGGCACCGGCCTGGGCCTGCCCATCGTGCACGAGCTCGTACGGGCGCACGGTGGGGAGGTGCGGCTCGAGGACAACGCACCCGGTGTTCGCGCCGTCGTCCGCCTGCCGGCCTCGACCGCGGATTCAGCCGGCCGCGACGAGCCCCCACGTCCACAGGACGGCGGTAGAGGTTGACGCCCCGGCGATCTTCGCGGGAACGTCGTCGGCGTGAAGGGTCGGGCCGCGTGTCCCCGGTGCGGCGGTGAGGTCCGCCCGCCGGGAGTGTGGTCGAGCCGGTGGAGCTGCCGGATCCACGGCGACGTGTACCCCCTTCAGCCGATCACCGCGCCCAGTGCCCGGCTGGCCCGCCAGCTCGGCGAACGGTCGGCCGTTCCGTTGTGGCTGTCCTGGCCGATGCCCAGGGGGTGGGTGGTCGGCGCCATCCTGCACGCGGGCGACGAGGTGTCGGGGGTTCGGGCGACCGGTGTCGTCACCAGCGGACCCAACCCGATGGGTGGCCCGGCGGACCTGATGTTGGTCGCCGAGGAGCCTGGTGTCGGCCTCGGTGCCCGCTTTGCCGGCGTCGAGGGCGCCGACCCCGGCGCAGCGGTCCAGCAGGAGCCGCACGCCAAGCTCGAGGTCGAGAGCCGGTCGGTCCCGCTGTGGTGGGTCGACTGCCCCGGCGACCGCGCCGTCTACGTCGGGCAGTGGCGCGGGCGATGGCTGTGGGCGGTGCTCCGCCCCCAGAGCGCGGGGGTCATGCTGGTCGAGGATCTTCCCATCGCCGATCTGCGAGACCTCGGGCACGAGGCCGATCTCCTGCCCTACGGCACGCCGCCGCCCTGGTTGACCAGGGAGGCACCCCGGTGACCACGTCGATGCCTCCACCGCAGATGTGGGCACGGTCGACGTGACCACCGGCGCTGGTCTCTACGATCGCTGACGTCCGGCATCGCAACGTGACAGGGATGGACGCAGGGTGCGCATCGACCTCCACACCCACAGCAGCGTCTCCGACGGCACCGACTCCCCGGCCGAGCTCGTCGCCAACGCCGCCGCTGCCGGGCTGGACGTCGTCGCCCTGACCGACCACGACACCTTCGACGGCTGGCCGGCCGCGACCCGGGCAGCGGTGGCTGCCGGCGTCGTCGTGGTGCCGGGTGTCGAGATGTCGACCAGGCTGCACGGCGCCGGCGTCCACGTTCTCGCCTACCTTCCCGATCCTGGGTACGCGCCGCTGGCCGATGAGCTGGCCAGGGTCCGGGACGGCCGCGCGACGCGCCTGATCGAGATGACCTACCTGCTGACCGACGCAGGCCTGCCCATCGACCTGGACGACGTCCTGGCCGTTGCCGGCCGGGCCTCGACGCTCGGTCGTCCGCACGTGGCCGACGCGATGGTGGCCAAGGGTTACGTGGCCGACCGGTCCGAGGCGTTCGCCGCCTGGCTGTGGGAGGGCGGACCGGCCTATGTCCCCAAGTACGCCCCTGCCGCCGTGGACGCCGTCGGGATGGTCGGCGACGCCGGAGGCGTGGCCGTCCTGGCGCATCCGTGGGGCCGTGGTTCGCGGCGTGTGCTCGACGCAGAAGGTATCCGCAGGCTGGCAGAGGCCGGACTGGCCGGAATCGAGGTCGACCACGAGGATCACGACCGGTCCGATCGGGCGGCACTGTTCGAGGTCGCGACAGCCCTCGACCTGGTCGTCACGGGGTCGAGCGACTATCACGGCACCGGCAAGGTCGGCCATGTGCTCGGGGTCAACACGACCGCGAGGGACGAGTACGAGCGCCTTCTCGACCTGGCCCGGCGGGCCGCGACGGCCGCGGGCCGCCAGGCTCCCCGGCTGGGCGTCGCATGAACGGCGCGGTCCGGCTGGTCGCCGAGGCCGACCGCGCGGTCGTGGCGGGCATATGAGCGAGCAGGCGCTGCTGGCGGGAATGCCGCGCCGCCTGTACCGCGCCACGCCGACCCGGTTGACCACGTGGCTGGACTGCCCGCGGCGATACCGCTTCGCCTACCTGGACCGGCCGGCGCCACCGAAGGGCCCACCCTGGGCGCACAACACGCTCGGAGCCGTCGTCCACCTGGCTCTGGCCGAGTGGTGGCGGTTGCCGCCGGCGCGCCGGAGCGTCGGTGCGGCCGGCGCATTGACGGAGCGGGCGTGGCGGTCGGAGGGCTTCCGCGACGCAGCTCAGTCTGCGGAGTGGGCCACCAGGTCGCGGGCCATGGTGGAGCGTTACGTCGCCCACCTCGACCGCGATGACGAGCCGCGCGGCATCGAGCGGACGGTGGCGATGATCTACCGTGGCATGGCCCTCACGGGTCGGGTGGACCGGATCGACGAGCGCGAGGACGAGCTCGTCGTCGTCGACTACAAGACCGGCCGGCACCTGCTGTCCGTCGACGACGCCCGAACGTCGCTGGCTCTTGCGGTCTACGCCGCAGCGACTGCTCGCACGCTCCGGGCGACCTGCCGTCGGGTCGAGCTGCACCACCTGCCGTCCGGCGAGATCCACGTCTGGGAACACGACGGCAGCACCGTGGAACGACACCTGGGCCGGGCCGACGACATCGCCACCGAGTGCGCAGCGGCCGACGCCGCCTTCGCGATCGGGCAGACCGGGGACGACGTGTTCCCGCCGCGCCCCTCGAGCCTGTGCAGCTGGTGCGACTTCCGCCGCCTCTGTCCGCAGGGAAGGGCACATTCGGCCGAGCGGTCACCATGGGCGGGCCTCGGGCCCCAATAACCCGGGCCGATCTGTGGCGGCGGTCAGTGGCCGCTGGCGGGGTCGACCTCGAACCAGACCACCTTGCCCGTCGGTGCCGGCGCGCTGCCCCATCGGCTGGCGAGGGCTGCCACGATCTCGATGCCCCGCCCGCGGGCGGCGTCCAGCGGTGCGAACTGGCGCGCCGGGCGGTGGTCGCCGGCGGCGTCGAAGACCTCGACCCGCACGCGGCCGCCGTCAGCGCTGAGTCGCAACTCGAGTGGCGGGAGACCATGGAGGAGCGCATTGGTGACGAGTTCGCTGACGAGCAGCAGGGTGACGTCCTCCGAGTCCGCCAACCCCCAGGAGTGCAGGGTTGCGCGGACCATTTGGCGCACGCGAGGAACCTCGCCGGGTTCGGTGGACAGCGGTACCCGCATCTCCATCGAGCCACGACGGCCACCGCCCCGGCGCGTCATCACTGCACCGACGCCCGATCGGTTCGACCCTCACTCTCGGGTGCACCCCGCCGGAGGGCGGCCCAGAACCGTGCCAGCGCCGCAACGGTCTGCTCCGGCCGTTCGGCCGCGGGGGAGTGACCGGCCCCGTCGATGACGGCCAATGGCGCACCGAGCGAGGCGGCCATGTCGCGCTGAAGGGCGGTCGGCCACCCGTCGTCGGCGGCACCGAAGGCCACGAGCACCGGAACACCGGTGGCCGCCAGGGATTCGAGGTCGTCCGACGCGCGAGTGAGGTGAAGTGTCATCTCCCGCAGGGAGACCGGATGGTTGTTCAGGAACCGGAGCTGCATGAACCGTTCGATCTCCGGCAGCGGCTCAGGGACGCCCTGAGACCGTTCATAGGCTCGCTTGGCCTGCCACGTGGCCGGCAGACCGATGGCGGGAATGGCGTCGGCCATCGCCCGCAGCAGGAAATGTCTCTCGTCCGGTTGCGGACCGGGTCCTGAACAGAGCAGGGTGAGCGACGCGACCGCATGCGGCTCGGCGATCGTCGCGGCCCGGGCCACCAACCCGCCGAGGGAGTGCCCGACCAGGTGCACCGGGCCCTCGCCGACCTCGGCGGCAATGGCGAGCAGGTCGTCGGCCAGCGCCGACAGGCTGTAGTCACCCTCGCGATCGGACCCCGGGGTCTCGTGCTGGCCGCGCTGATCGATCGCCAGTGCATGCCAACCGTCCTCGGCCAGTGGTGCGAGGAGCGCGACGAAGTCCTCTTTGCTACCCGTCCAGCCCGGCACGAGGACGACGGTGGGGTCCGCCGCCGACGTGCCCGCGACGAGGGCGGCGGTCTGGGTCCTGTGGGTACGTATCCGCACAGGACGAACACCCTCCGGTAACGACAGGAAGGGCGGTGTGCTCACAGCGTCACGGTACCTAAATGACGGTCCTCGGCGTACGCGGCGCACGTGTGAGTCCGGCGTTGACCGGTCGGCGACCCTGGCGCGTACCCTCGGATGTCACCCATGGGACTACGGTGCCGGCAGGACGAAGGACGGTGGAATGCGAGGGCCCAGCAGCGCTTCCCGGCGTGATGCGCGGCTTCTCGCCCGGCGCCGGGTGCGTCTGCGGCGTCTTGCCGTCGTCACCGTCGCGGCCGTCACCGCCGTTGCGACGCTCCTCGCCCTCGACGCCCTTCAGGCACCGGACCGCGCCGCAGGGTCGACCATCCGCGTCCTGCCCGACCTGCCTCCCCATCGGTCCGAGGTGCCCGATGTCACGCACGCCCGGGCACCGTGGGCCGATGACTCACCGCCCGATGAGGTCGCGGCTGCCGCACGCGCTGCCCCCGCACCGCCGACGACACCGCGGGAGGACGCGAAGCCTGCAGCGACCGCGACGCTGCCGGCCGACAGCGGTTCCGGAACACGGGTGGTCTACGCCATCGGGGCCCAGCAGGTGTGGCTCGTCACCGACTCGACGGTGGTCCGGACGTACAAGGTGTCCGGCAGCCGGTACGACCAGCTCGATCCGGGGAGCTACAGGGTCTTCTCGAGGTCCCGGCACGCCACCAGCTGGCACGGCACCGAGACGATGGAGTACATGGTCCGATTCCACCGCGGAGCCCGGTCGAACATCGGCTTCCACGACATCCCGGTGGACACGGCGAGCGGGACGGAGGTGCAGACGCTGTCCGGCCTCGGAACGCCGCTGTCCGACGGCTGCATCCGTCAGGACGTCGTGGACGCCGCGGCCCTGTGGGATTTCGCTCCGGTCGGGACCCCCGTGGTGGTCGTCCGCTAGAGAATGATCACGTTAAGAGGGTCTCTCCCCCCGTTGCCAGGTCTGCGCACCCGGTAACGGGGGGAGAGACCTGGCATCGGCGCGGCTAGCCCGCTTCGGACGTCGTGGACGTGCGCCGTCGACGACGGCGGCGTCGGGTGCCGCTCGAGGGTTCCGCGAACTCCGATGGCTGTGGGCCGGTGGCCGTGGTCCCGGCCGGCTCGGTGACCGGTACGCCGCCACGGGTGCGCTGTCGCGTTCGGCTGCGGCGTGGCCGCCGCTCCGCTGCCGTATCGCCGGCCCGTGGGTCGTGCTCAGTGCGGCTCTGGTCGCGTCTGTCTGCGGACCCGCCGTCGCGCTGGGCGGATCGGCCTCCAGCGTCGCGGCGACCACGCGAGGAGCCGCCTCCCGTGCGCGTCCGGCCGACCCGACCGCCCGCGCGTCTGCCCGTCTCGCCCAAGTCCTCGACCTCCTCGGCGTCCAGGCCGGCCCGGGTCCGGGCGGCCTCCGGCAGCCGGCCGGTCGTGCCGGGCGGTATACCGAGATCGTGGAAGAGATGCTCGCTGGACGAGTAGGTCTCGGCCGGGTCGTCGTAGGGCAGGTCGAGCATGCGGTTGATCATCTTCCAGCGTGCGACGTCCTCCCAGTCGACCAGCGTGACCGCGACGCCGGATGCGCCGGCCCGGCCGGTCCGGCCGATCCGGTGGAGGTAGGTCTTCTCGTCCTCCGGGCAGGCGAGGTTGACGACGTGGGTGACCCCCTCGACATCGATGCCGCGAGCGGCGACGTCGGTGGCCACGAGGACGTCCACCTTGCCGTTGCGGAAGGCACGCAGCGCCTGTTCCCGGGCTCCCTGACCGAGGTCACCGTGGACCGCGGCAGCTGCGAAACCGCGGGACCCGAGGTCGTCGGCAAGCCGCTGGGCCTGCCGCCTGGTCTTACAGAAGATCATCGTGAGGCCCCTGCCCTCGGCCTGCAGTAGGCGGGCGATGATCTCCTCCTTGTCCAGCGAGTGCGCGCGGTAGACGAACTGCGCGGTTGTCGGCACGGTCTGGGTCTGGTCCGGTGACTCCGCCCGGATGTTGAGGGGATGGCGCATGTACCGCCGGGCCAGGCTCACCACCGCGGCGGGCATGGTCGCGGAGAACAGCATCGTCTGCCGCAACTCCGGGGTCAGTCCGACGATCTTCTCGACGTCGGGCAAGAACCCGAGGTCGAGCATCTCGTCGGCTTCGTCGAGCACGAGAACCTTGACATGTCTGAGGTCGAGGTGACCCTGTCCGGCCAGGTCGAGCAGCCGCCCGGGCGTGCCGACGACGACGTCGACGCCCGTGCGCAGCGCCTCCACCTGGGGTTCGTATGCGCGGCCGCCGTACACGGTGAGGATCCGCACGGCACGCACACTCGAGAAGGTGACCAGGTCGGACGTCACCTGGACGGCCAGCTCACGGGTCGGGACGACCACGAGCGCCTGCGGCTTCCCGGGGTCGGCCGCCAGATCGTAGTCGCGGTCGCCCGGTGCGACGATGCGCTGCAGCAGCGGCACGCCGAAGGCGATGGTCTTGCCGGTGCCGGTACGGGCCTGGCCGATCAGGTCGCTGCCCATGAGCGCAACAGGGAGGGCCATCTCCTGGATCGGGAACGGTTCGATGATGCCGACGCGCTCGAGGGCGTCGGCGATGGGGTGCAGGACCCCGAGGTCGGTGAATGTGGTCAGGGCGTTTCGCCTCTTCGGTCGTCGGGTCTCGAGGCGAGGACCGCCGTTCGTCGTGGCACCACGGGGCACGTCTCCGCGTCGGCGGAGGGCCGCGGCGTGGTGCTGGGCGGACGCCGGGGGCTGTCTCGAGGGGCGCCCGTTTCGCCCGGACGCCGTGGATACGTTCCCAACAGTACAGGTCATGCCCCGATTCCACCCGTTGATCATGTCGGTGCACGAGAGGCTCAGGGGAGGCTGGGGTGGAGCTGCTTGCGGAAGCGGGCCTCGACCAGCATGGCCATGGCGTGCCAGCGCGGCCTCGAGCGCTCGCGTCGAGTCCAGCAGCGTATCTGGATTGATCGTTCAACCACACCCGTCGGCGCGCTGAGGGCGGGCGTCGCATGGCGGCGGAGGCCGGGTAGAGCCGCCTGCGGACGGCGGGCGTCCAGAGAGCGATTTGTGGCATGCGTCACCTGCCCCGATTTCCTGTTGATCATGGCCAAGTGGGGCCGAACTCGGCCCTCGAGGCCCCGTTCCGCCATGATCAACAGGGAGATGGGGGGCCCGCGACCAGGGGGAGGCGTAGCCGGTCGCGGGCTCGACCGGGCGCTCTGCGGGGCTGGTGCGGCAGTCGCACCACGAGCGGCCCTGGAGAGCCGGCCGGGCAGGTGGCTCCGCCCCCTCGCCGGTCCATGCCAAGCCCTGTGCCGTCACCGACAACGGATATCGTGCCGCCATGACCACAGCGGCGGCACTGGACGACCCGGAGTACCGGGCGGCGGTGGTGGACCTGCTGGGTGTCCTCGGCCTCGGCGAACTGACCGCCTTCGAGCGCCTGGCCGCCGACGCCGAGATGGCGCCGACGTTGGGCGACAAGGCGGCGCTCGCAAGGATGGCCGTGGCCGAGTTCCACCACTTCGAGCGGTTGCGGGAGCGCCTGGCGGCACTCGGTGTCGACGCCGACACGGCGATGGCGCCGTTCCGGGAGCCGCTGGAGGCCTTCCACGACCACACGACACCGGCGGACTGGCTCGAGGGCCTCGTCAAGGCGTACGTGGGTGACGGGATCGCCACCGACTTCTACCGCGAGGTGGCCGCCTATCTCGACGACGAGACCCGCTCGCTGGTTCTCGACGTGCTGGCCGACACCGGCCATTCCGGGTTTGCGGTCGACCGCGTACGTGCGGCGATCGAGGCGGACCCCCGCATCGGTGGACGGCTGGCGCTGTGGGGGCGCCGGCTGGTCGGCGAGGCGTTGTCGCAGGCGCAAAGGGTCGCCGCCGAACGGGATTCGCTCTCGGCGCTGGCCGCCGGCGGGGTGGACCGGCCGGGCATGGATCTGGCCGCCATCGGGCGCGTCTTCGCGCGACTGACCGAGAACCACGCCAAGCGGATGGAGGCGCTGGGGCTCACCGCGTAGGAGCTACGAAGGGTCGGCGCCGCTCTGGCGGTGCATCAGGTGACGGACCTCCGAGCACCGAGCCTGGCAACCAGGTACACGGCGACGGCGGCGACCACGATGCTGATGATCCAGCGGATCCAGTCGATGCCATCCGTCTCGTCGACGCCGAGCAGTGCGGCGATCCAGTAGCCGACCAGGACAGCGACGACGCCGACGATCAGGTGTACCCAGATCGGCATGTTCTGCTTGCCCGGAACGGCGAGGCGGCCGAGCGCTCCGATGACGAGCCCGGCGATGATCAGACCGATGATGTCGACGATATCCATGGTTGCTCCTCTCGTACGCCGCGTCGTTCGGAACGGCAGTCGACGGAGCGATCATCGCGCGCCCCACGACTGCACGGCAAGCACAGCGGGCGGTGTGCCGTCGAGTGTCGCCTAGAGCGCGCCGAAGCCCACCCGGCGCTCGATCGGCTCGCCGATCTCGACGTAGGTCAGGTGAGCGGTGACGACGATGACGCGCCGGCCGCGCTCGTCGGTGAGGTCGAGCACGCCGCTCTTGCCGCCCAGCGCGTCGAAGACGGCCTTCTGGACCTCGTCCGGAGTCTGTGCACTCTCGAGCACGAGCTCGCGCGTGGCGTTGTGAACGCCGATCTTGACCTCCACGGTCACCCCTTCCGGTGCTCGGTGGGCGCCCCGGTCGCGCCCGGACTCCCTGCATCGCCAGGCTAGTCGAGGACGGGAGCCGTCCGCCGTGTACCGGCATGTGCCCTCGGTGAACGCTCAACCACCCTCGCGCTTGGGGAACCCGCGTATCCCCCGCCACCCCAGAGTGGCGACCAGACCGGCCGCGGCGTCGCGGGGGATGGAACCCTCGGCGTCGAGCCAGTACCGCGCCGTCACCTGGGCGATCCCGACGAGGCCGATCGCCAGCAGGGTGGACTCTTCGACCGGCAGACCGGTGTCCTCGGCAATGATCTTGGCGATCTCGTCCGCGCAGGCCGCGTTGAGCCGGTCGAGACGCTCCCGGACGGCCGCCTCGTTGGTGAGGTCGGACTCGAACAGCAGCCGGTAGCTGCCCGCCGGGTCGTCGACGAACGCGAAATACGCGGTGATCGTCGCCGTGACGCGCTCCTTGTTGTCATCGGTCGATCGCAGTGCGGCGTGCAGGCGCCGGAGCAGCTCTTCGCCGCTGTCGTCGAGGAGCGCGAGGTAGAGGTCGAGCTTGCCCGGGAAGTGCTGGTAGAGCACCGGCTTGCTGACACCGGCTCGGTCGGCGATCTCGTCCATGGCCGCCGCGTGGTAGCCGTTCGCGACGAACACGTCGCGCGCGGCTCGCAGGAGCTGGGCGCGGCGTGCCGTCCGAGGCAGGCGCACGCCGCGCGCGGGCAGGTCGGGCATGCTCGTCACGGTGCTCCTCGCGGCGTCGGCTGGCCGGATCGTACCTCCGGGCAGACCCGGCCTCGGGGCGACGCGATCAGCGGTAGTCGTCCTCGTCGAAGCCGACGGGACGTCCTTGCTCGACCGCATCGGCCGGGTTGACGTCGTCGGGAAGGCTCTCGGGACGGTCGGGTTCGTGGTCGACGACGTCCTGCCGTTGCTCGACCGCGTCGGCCTCGGGCGCCTCGACGGCGCCGGGATCGGGAGAGCCCTCGGGCGACCAGATGTCCTCGCTGTCGTCTGCTCTGATGTCGCTGTCGGACATGGCCGGCCTCCTGCGCGATCGGCGAGATCGTCAGACTACTCGGGTCAGCGGCTGCAAGATCTTGCCCTGTGGAAACCCGCGTCTCACGGGATGGAACCCGAGGGGTGGAATGCGCAGCCGCGTGACACCGTTGGCGAGGTCGAGACCGGAACCACGCTACGGAGAGACGACGTGTCGCTGCCACCCCTGGTCGAGCCTGCCGACGACCTGAGCGTCGACGAGGTCCGCCGATACTCCCGGCATCTGATCATCCCCGAGGTGGGGATGGCGGGGCAGAAGCGGCTGAAGAACGCCCGGGTGCTCGTGATCGGCGCCGGTGGACTCGGGTCCCCCGCGCTGATGTACCTCGCCGCGGCCGGCGTCGGAACGCTCGGCGTCGTCGACTTCGACGTGGTCGACGAGTCGAACCTGCAGCGACAGGTGATCCACGGCCAGTCCGACATCGGCATCCCGAAGGCGCTGTCGGCCAAGGCGAGCGTCGCGGAGATCAACCCCTACGTCACGGTCGTCGTCCACGAGGAGCGTCTCGACAACGACAACGTCATGCGCATCTTCACCGACTACGACCTCATCGTCGACGGGACCGACAACTTCGCCACCCGCTACCTGGTCAACGACGCCGCCGTGCTGCTCGGCAAGCCATACGTCTGGGGATCGATCTACCGCTTCGACGGGCAGGCAAGCGTGTTCTGGGCAGCTGCCCCCGGAGGGACGGCGCCCTGCTATCGATGCCTGTACCCGGAGCCCCCGCCGCCGGGCATGGTGCCGTCGTGCGCCGAAGGCGGTGTGCTCGGCGTGCTGTGCGCGTCCGTCGGTTCGATCCAGGTCACGGAGGCCATCAAGCTCCTGACCGGTGTCGGCGATCCGCTGATCGGCCGGCTCATGGTGTACGACGCGTTGGAGATGTCGTACCGCACGGTCAACGTGCGCAAGGACCCGCAGTGCGCGATCTGCGGCGAGAACCCGACGGTCACCGAATTGATCGACTACGACGCGTTCTGCGGCGCCATCAGCGAGGAAGCCGCGGAGGCGGCGGTCGACGCGACCATCTCGGTGCGCACGCTGGCCGACTGGCTGGCGGCGCGCGATCGCGGCGAGCGCGAGTTCGTGCTGGTCGACGTCCGCGAGCCGAACGAGTTCGAGATCAACCGCATCCCCGGTGCCGTGTTGGTCCCCAAGGGCGAGTTTCTCACCGGCGACGCTCTGGAGAAGCTCCCGTCCGACCGCCAGATCATCTTGCACTGCAAGACGGGGCAGCGGTCGGCGGAGGCGCTGGCTGTGGTGAAGGGCGCCGGGTACGCCGACGCGGTCCACGTCGGCGGTGGGGTCGCGGCCTGGGTCAACCAGATCGACCCCAGCCAGCCTTCCTACTGAGCCCGGCCCGCGCCGGCGGACGATGGCTCAGAGCAGGCCGCGCTTCTGCATCTGCGTCCAGCAGATCCAGCCGGGCGCGATCGGCAGCCAGAACGAGACGATCCGGAACAGCAGCACACCGGAGACGGCGACGCCGCTGCTGACGCCGAGCGCCGTGAGGCCGGCGGTCAGGGCCGCCTCGACCGCACCGAGACCACCCGGGGTCGGAACGGCCGTTCCGACCGTGTTGCCGACCAGCTGCACCACGGCGAGCGCCGCGATGTTGACGTCGATGCTGAGCGCCTGCAGCGATGCATAGAAGCAGAAGACCAGTGCAGCGGCCTGGAGCAGGATCCCGCCTGCGGCCTCGGCGAGCTTGCGGGGTTTGACGAGCACGTCGAGCAGGCGGGGCAACCCTCGCGCGGCGAAATCCAGCCACAGCACCCTGGCCCGGCTCCGGATCGGCGGCATGAGCAAGAGGAGGGCGGCGAGCAGGACGACCCCGCCGACGATCGCGAGGGTCGTGGGTGAGGGCTCGAGGCCCGCGGCGGCGGACGATCCGGTCGCGATGCCCAGCACGATGATCAACGGGATGGAGACGGCGACGTTGCCTACCTGGTTGGCGGCGACGCTCGCCGCGGCCAGCGGGCCGGAAACGCCGGCCCGGGTCAACAGCCTGATGTTGATCGCGGCATTTCCCACGGTCGCCGGAGCGATGAGGCGGACGAAGCCGAGCGACACCTGGGCACCGAACGTGCGCCAGAACGGCACCCGCTCCGGAACGAACCCGAGCAGGGCCCAGGTGGCCCCGACGAAGCTCAAGATCATCGACACGACGGCGACCCCGACCCAGACCCATTGGACGTCGGCGATCAGCGACGTGAGTGGAGCCTCGGTGAGCTGGGTGCCGACGAGGTAGACGGCGACGACAGCGCCGAGCCCGGTCAGCAATGACAGCGGGCGGAGCCGTTCGACCCGGATGACCTCGGACTCCGTCACGTCCGCTCGCGCGACCACACCGTCGCGCAACTGGCTGAGCAGGGAACGCCTGCCCTTGAGCCCGCGGCGGGTCAGGCGAGCGAGTGCGATCGGCTGCAGCAGCGGGACGGCGGAAGCCACCCGATCGGGGCCGAGCACGTCGAACGCGGTGGCGACCGCACGCTCGGCCCCGACCACCAGGCCGACGGCGACCAGCGCCTGCGCCAGGTCGACCCGGGATGCCAGGTCGGGTGCGGCGATCTCACCACCGGACGGGTTGAGGAGCCAGACGTGGCCGTCGTCACCGATGAGAATGGATCGTCCGGACAGTCGACGATGGGCGATCTGGTTCTCGTGCAGCCGCTTCAGCTGCCTCCACAGGTCGTGGAGCATGTCGTCGGTGATCTCGTCCGCAGGAACATCGGACAGGGGCCGGCCCGGGACGTGGTCGTAGACGAGAGCGACCGCGTCGGCGCCGACCTTGAGCGCCTTGCGCAGGCGAGGCGTGCGCGCACCGGCCTGGCTGACGGCCAGCGAGAGCAGCGCCGTCTGGTCGAGCGCGGCGCGCATGGCGACGGCCTCGCGGGGCAGTACCTCCTCCCGGGTGCGGAGCTGGGCGATCAGGCGGCCCAGCATCCCGGCGCCCTCGTTCTCCCGGTCGAGCACCAGAACTCCGAGCGGGCCGTGGCCGGTTTCGACGACGTAGCGGCGGTGCTGGTCGACCTGGTCGGCGCGGACGCTGCGAACGTCGTAGCCCTCGGCCTGAAGCATGGCCGCGACCGCTCGGCCGTCCGGCGCGGTCGAGGGCCGGCCGCTGACCAGCCGCACACCGAGGCCCACGAGGTGGCCGATACCGACCGCGAGTGCGGTGCCGGCGACCGACGCGGTGCCGCTGAGCAGGCCGACCGCCAGGCTCGCACTGATCGCGAACAACGCCGCCTGACGGACGAGCTTCATGTCCAGCCATGCGGTGACGGTGGTGATCGCGACGAGCAGAGCTGGATACGGGGGTACCGGTCCGGCCTGCTCGTCGGTCACCACCTCGGCCGGGTCGGTGGGCATGAACGACGCGGTGCCGAAGGCGTCGGCGAGCACGTCAGGTGCCGAGTTGATCAGCCAGAGCGAGACCAGTGCGGCGACGACGGCGGCCACGACGCCGGCGACGAGGACCTCCACCGTGGTCCGCAGCCGGCCGCGCACCATGAGCAGGACGACCAGCAGCGGAGGGAGCACGATGCCGACCAGGCTGGCCGCCCACGCCAGGATCTGGATGAGCCCCCCCGGCACGCGACTGCCGAGCTCCTCGAGGTCGTCGCCGAGGCCGGAGAGCGTCTGAGCCGCGACGACGGCCAGTCCCACGATCGCGGCCACACCGGCGGTCGTGAGGACGAGCCGGGCGATGTCCATCGGCCTGCGGGCACGGCGAGGCAGCGGAGGCTCCTCGACCGGGATCTCCCGGACCGGAATCCGCGGTTTCGCCACGTCGGTGTCCGCCATCGACCTCGATCGTTCCATGCCGGGCCGCGCCGAGCACCGACCATGCGCGGCCGGAGCGCGCGCGGCGTGATCCCACGCGGCACGATAGCCGCGTGGACGACGAGTACGTCGAAGCCGTGCTGAGCGTGGTCGAGCGGATACCGGCCGGACGGGTGATGGCGTACGGCACGGTCGCGGAGGTCGTCGGGGAGTCGTTGGCGCGGGGCGGTCCACGGCTGGTCGGCGCCGTCATGGCCAGTTACGGCGGCGCGGTGCCGTGGTGGCGAGTCGTGACGGCCTCCGGACGGCTCCCGCCGGGCCACGAGGTCGCCGCGCTGCGGGAGCTGGTCGCGGAGGGCTGTCCGTTGAGCCCCGACCGGACCCGCGTGGACGTCCGCCGCGCCGCGTGGCGCCCCCGTCCGACGCGTGCTCGTTGATCGACCCGATGGGCCGGGCACGTCGGGGGCCGCGGTTGTCCGCCGGTCGTGATGGGATGTCGGAGTTCCGACAACGCTGGGGGGAGTAGTGGGGCGGCCGGACGTCCGACTGGTGCGAACGCCGCGCGAACCCGTGTCCGCTCCCACGCTCGACGCTGCGCAGCGCGCGGTGGTCGAGTATCGCGGCGGTCCGCTGCTCGTGCTCGCCGGACCGGGCACCGGGAAGACGACCACGCTGGTGGAGGCGGTCGTCGACCGGATCGAGTGCGACGGTGTCGATCCCGAGCACGTTCTCGCCCTCACGTTCAGCCGTCGCGCAGCCGACGAGCTTCGGCAGCGGATCGCCGGGCGGTTGGCCCGCACCGTACGCGAGCCGCTGGCCCGCACCTTCCACTCCTATGCCTTCGGCCTCCTGCGCCGAGAGGCGGTCCTCCGCGGTGAACCTGCGCCCCGGCTGCTCACCGGCGCCGAGCAGGACCTGCTGATCCGCGAGCTGCTCCACGGCGACGTGGAAGAGCTCGGTGCCGAGTACTGGCCCTCAGACCTGCGTCCGGCGCTGACCACGCGCGGGTTCGCCGAACAGCTGCGCGACCTGCTCATGCGGGCGGCCGAACGCCGGATCGGCCCGGACCAGCTGGCCCTGCTCGGTCACCGGTACCGACATGAGGGCTGGACCGCCGTAGCCCGCTTCGCCCGCCAGTACGCAGGGGTCACGGGCCTTCGGCACCCCCCGGCGTACGACCCGGCCGAGCTGGTCCGGGCGGCGGTCGACCTGCTCCGCGGTGACGCCGGGCTGCTCGCCCGCGAGCGCGACGCCCGCGCATTCGTGGTCGTCGACGAGTACCAGGACTCCGATCCGGCGCAGGAGGAGCTGCTCGTGCTGCTCGCCGGCGGCGGCCGCGACCTGGTCGTCGTCGGCGACCCGGACCAGTCCATCTACGCGTTCCGGGGCGCCGAGGTCGAGGGGATCCGGCGTTTCCCCGACCGCTTTCCGGCGGCCGACGGCTCACCCGCACGGGTCGTTGCGCTGGACGTGTCACGCCGATCCGGGCCGGTGCTGCTCGCGGCCACCCGGCGGATCGCCGCCCGGATGGGCGGCCCGCGAGGGCACCGCGTCGTGACACCGGGCGAGGCGGACCCGCCCGGCGAGGTGTCCGTGCACGTCCTGTCCAGCGCGAGCCAGGAGGCGGCGTTCGTCGCCGGCCGGCTACGAGAGGCCCACCTGCTCGGCGGCGTGCCCTGGGGGTCGATGGCGGTCCTGGTCCGCACGGCAGGGGCACTGCCCGTGCTGCGCCGCGGGCTTACCGGCGCCGGCGTCCCGGTCGCCGTGCGCATCGACGAGGTGCCGCTGGCCGACCAGCCACCGGTCCGGGCGTTGCTCGATCTGCTGGCGGTGGCCACCGGCCGGCCGCTCGATCCCGACCTCGCGTTCTCGCTGATCACAGGCCCGTTGGGAGAAGCCGATCCGCTCGCACTGCGGCGCCTGCGGCAGGAGTTGCGATCCCACGAGCTCGCGACCGATGGCGTCCGCTCATCGGCCGAACTACTCGTCGAGGCGCTCGACCGCCCCGAGGTGCTGACGCCGTTGCACCCGGCAGCGGTCGCACCGGTCGTCTCCTTGGCCCGGCTGATCCGCGCCGCCCGGGCGGCGGCGGGCAGGGCCGGCGCCACGGCAGAGGACGTGCTGTGGGCCGTGTGGTCCGGCACCGGCCTGTCCGCGCGGTGGTCCGCGGCGGCGTTGGCCGTTGGCCCGGCCGCTGCGGCTGCCGACCGTGACCTCGACGCGGTGGTGGCTCTGTTCGAAGCCGTCGCCCGGTACGTCGACCGCCTGCCGGGCGAGGGGCCGGCCGGCTTTCTCGAGCATCTGCGTGGCCAGCAGATCCCGGCCGACACCTTGTCAGTCGCTGCACCCGCGGGCCCGGCCGTCCAGCTCATGACCGCACATGCGGCCAAGGGACTGGAGTGGGACGTGGTCGCGGTGACCGGCGTGCACGAGGGCGTATGGCCCGATCTCCGCGTGCGCGGCGGCCTGCTCGGTACCGAGACCCTCGTCGACCTCGTCGCCGGCCGGCCCGACTCCCCGGTGGCGCGACAGAGCGCGCGGATGGCCGAGGAACGGCGGTTGTTCTACGTCGCGACGTCGCGGGCGCGGCGGACGCTACTCGTCACGGCCGTCGCCGACGAGGACACGCAGCCCTCCCGCTTCCTCGACGATCTCGAACCGCCCGCCCCGCACTCGGCCGCCGATCGACCAATCGAGCGGGTGCCCCGGGGGCTCGACCTGCCGTCCGTCGTCGCCGAGCTCCGCCGCGTGGTGTGCGACCCCCAGCAGGGTCTCGCCCGGCGGCGGGGCGCGGCGCGGCAGCTGGCGCGACTGTCGGCGGCCGGCGTCCGCGGCGCTGCCCCGAGCCAGTGGTACGGCCTGGGGACGGTCTCCGACCCGGCCCCGTTGCGTGCTCCGGGCGAACCCGTGCGGATCTCGCCGTCGAAGGTCGACGAGTTCGACCGCTGCGAGCTGCGCTGGCTGCTCAAGGCGTGCGGTGCCACCGACACCGACACCACCCGCGTCGGCGTCGGCGCACTGGTCCACGACCTGGCCGAGCAGGCGGCCACGCACGACTGGTCCGAGGCGCGGCTGGTCGAGGAGTTCGAGCGTCGCTGGCCCGGCCTCGGCCTCGGTGCGGGCTGGGTGGGCCGCCGCGAGCACGACCGGGTCCGGCCCATGGTCGAACGGCTGGGGCGATGGCTGGCCGACAACCCGAGGAAGGTCGTCGCCGTCGAGGCGCCGTTCGATGTGGAGATCGGCCGGGCCCGCCTGGTCGGGCGGGTCGACCGGCTCGAGCGCGACGAGCAGGGTCGACTGGTCGTCGTCGACCTCAAGACCGGCAGGTCCGCGGTCAGGGACGACGACCTCGCTGTCCACCCTCAGCTCGCCGCCTACCAGCTCGCCGTCGAGCACGGGGCCTTCGACGAGCTGGCCGCACCCGAGCGCCGGTCCGGTGGTGCGAGCCTGGTCCAGTTGGGAGCCGCCAAGGCCGGCGCGCGCGAGCAGGTCCAGCCCCCGCTGGCCGACGCCGACGATCCCGGCTGGGCGGGCTCTCTGCTCGCCCGAACGGCCGAGGGCATGGCCGGCGCGGTCTTCCGGGCCGAGCGCACCACCTGGTGCGGCTACTGTCCCGCCCGGCCCTCGTGCCCGGCCCATCCCGAAGGCGCGCAGGTGACGCCGTGACGCTCACACCGGCGCAGCTGGCCGCACGGCTGGGGCAGCCGCCGCCGACGGCCGAGCAGGCGGCCGTCATCGCGGCGCCGCTCGCCCCGGGCGTCGTCGTCGCCGGAGCGGGGTCGGGCAAGACCGAGACGATGGCTGCCCGGGTGGTCTGGCTGGTCGCGTCCGGCCAGGTGCGGCCCGAGCAGGTGCTGGGGCTGACGTTCACCCGCAAGGCCGCCCGCGAGCTCGCCGCCAGGATCCGCCGGCGCCTGGGGCAGCTCGCCGCGCACGGCGTGCTCGACGCCGCGCTCACGGCCGACCCGACGGTGCTCGACGGTGAGCCCACGGTCGTCACCTATGACGCGTTGGCCGGCCGGATCGTGGGCGAGCACGCGCTGCGGCTCGGCCGCGAACCCACGGCCAGGCTGGTCACGGAGGCCGTGGCATGGCAGTACGCGACGCGGGTGGTGGAGGCGTACGCCGGCGAGATGGACCACGTCACCCACGCACCGTCCACGGTGGCCGAGCAGGCGCTCTCGCTGCACGGCGACCTGTCGGGGCACCTGGTCGACCCGTCCCGCCTGATCGACGTCGCCCGGGAGCTGCGAGCAGAGGTCGACGCGCTGCCCACCGTGCCCCGGATGCGTGGGCCCTACTACCAGGAGGTCCGCGACGCCTTGGCGGTCCAGGACGCCAGGGCGCAGCTCGTGCCGCTCGTCGAGGCGTTCCGCTCCCTCAAGCGCGCCAACGAGGTCGTCGACTTCGGCGACCAGGCGGAACTGGCGGCGCGGCTCGCGGTCGACTTCCCCGAGGTCGGTGCGGGTGAACGGGAGCGGTTCTCCGTCGTCCTGCTCGACGAGTACCAGGACACCAGCCATGCCCAGCTGGTGCTTCTCCGTGCGCTGTTCGGCGGCGGGCACGCGGTCACCGCGGTCGGCGACCCCTGCCAGTCGATCTACGGGTGGCGGGGAGCCAGCGCGGGCACGCTGACGACCTTCCGTCGGGAGTTCCGGGCCGGCACCGGCGCCGACGCCGAGCAGAGCGCCCTGACGACGAGCTTCCGTAACGGCGAGCGGATCCTCTCGGTGGCCAACCGGCTGGCCGAGCCGTTGCGGGCCGAGGGCCTCGATGTTCCGGTGCTCAGCTCGTTCGAGGGTCGGGCCGGTGGCGATGTCGTCGTGTCGCTCCACCTCACCGCCGACGACGAGGCCGCCGACGTCGCCCGCCGGGCCCGGGCGTACTGGGACGGGTCAGCCGAGAGGCGCTCAGCCGCGGTGCTGGTCCGCAACCGGTCGCAGATCCCGCGGATCGATGCCGCGCTGCGCGCGGCCGGCCTGCCGGTTCAGGTCGTCGGCGTCGGCGGGCTGCTCGCGACGCCGGAGGTCGGCGACGTCGTCGCCACACTGCGCGTGATCGCCGATCCTGCCCGCGGCGACGCCCTGATGCGCCTGCTGACGGGTGCGCGGTGGCGCATCGGTCCACGCGATCTCGACGCCCTCGCCCGCTGGTCGCGCGTCCTCGTCCGCGGCGACCACGCGCCGGACGCCGACCCTGACGAGGTCGACGACCGCAGCATCGTCGACGCGCTCGACTCCCTGCCGAGGGATGGCTGGTTCTCCGCCGACGGCGGCCGCCGGCTCGCCGGCCTGTCCGGCGAGCTTCGCGCCCTGCGCAGACGGTCCGGCCAGCCCCTGCCCGATCTCGTCCACGACGTCGAGCGGACCCTCGGCCTGGACGTGGAGGTCGCGGCCGGGCTCCGCGCCGGTGGTCGCACCAACCTGGATCGCTTCCTCGACGTCGTGACCGAGTTCGCCGCCTCCGGTGAGGCGCCGACGCTGTCGGCCTTCCTGGCCTATCTCGACGCCGCGGAGATTGCGGAGCGCGGCCTGCGTCCCGGGGAGGTGGAGGTGTTGGGCGACCAGATCCAGGTGCTGACCGTGCACGGTGCCAAGGGCCTCGAGTGGGACGCCGTGTTCGTCGCCGGACTCGTCGACGGCGTGTTCCCGGCCGGTCATGCCACCGACCGCGCGTGGCTCGGCGGGCCGGGGGAGCTGCCGTACCCGTTGCGCGGCGACCTCGCCGCACTGCCGGTCTTCGGCCTCGACGGTGCCCGCGACCAGCAGGACGCCCGTGACGCCGTCCGTCACTTCGTCCAGGAGTGCGGCCGGGCCGGTCGGCTGGAAGAGCGGCGACTCGCGTATGTCGCAGCCACCCGCGCGCGCGGTCTGCTCGTCTGCAGCGGCTACCTGTGGGGCGACGGGAAGCTGGCCCGGGTGCCGTCGGCGTTCCTCACGGAGATCCGCGAGGCGTGTGCGGCCGGCGCAGGCGCGGTCGGGGTCTGGGTCGACGACCCCGGCGAGGTCAATCCGCTCGCCGACCTCGTCGACGACCTCCACTGGCCCTACGACCCGCTCGCCGGCCGGCGAGCGGCGGTCGAGGAGGGTGCCGCGCTGATCCGCGCGGCCGGCACCGGCGACGATGCCGCGGACCTGCTGGCAGAGGCCGAGATCGCGGCGGCGGCGGCCGAGTGGGACGACGAGGTCGCCACGCTTCTCGCCGAGCGGGACCGGTCTGCGATGGAACGGCCGGTCGAGGTGCCGTTGCCCGAGCATCTGTCCGTGTCCCGGCTGGTCCAACTGCGCGACGACGCGCGGGGGCTGGCGCGTGACATCCGCCGGCCGGTCCCTCGGGCACCGGCGCCGCTGGCGCGGCGCGGCACCCTGTTCCATGCCTGGCTCGAGTCGCGGTGGGGGAATCCGCGTTTGCTCGACGTCGACGAGCTGCCCGGATCGGCCGACGAGGGAGCCGCACACGACCGTGAGCTGGCCTCCTTGCAAGACGCGTTTCTCGCCTCCGAGTGGGCCGGCCGCACCCCCGTCGAGGTCGAGGCTCCGTTCGAGCTGCTGATCGCCGGCGTCCTCGTCCGGGGCCGCGCCGACGCCGTGTTCCCTGCCGACGGCGACGGCGTCGAGGTGGTCGACTGGAAGACCGGCCGCCCGCCCCGCAGCCCGGCCGAGGAGACGGTGCGTGCGATCCAGCTGGCCGCCTACCGGCTGGCCTTCGCCCGCCTCCGCGGGCTCCCGCTCACGCGCGTCGGGGCGGCGTTCCACCACGTCCGTGAGAACCTCACGGTCCGACCGGTCGACCTGCTCGACGAGACGGCGCTCGATGCGCTGATCCGGTCCGTTC
This sequence comes from Jiangellaceae bacterium, assembly GCA_035656095.1. Lineage (GTDB taxonomy): Bacteria > Actinomycetota > Actinomycetes > Jiangellales > Jiangellaceae > DASRTE01. Next base: position 23,380 of record DASRTE010000005.1, on the reverse strand, counting down.
CGGTGGTGCGAACCGCCTGACCGCGGATCACCAGCCGATCTCGACCGTCAGGGCGGTGTGATCCGAGACCACCAGCCGCCGCGCGGCGACGGCCCGCACGGCGTTGGGTTCGATGCCGTGGCCGAGGACGTGGTCCCACTGGACCCGCGGCCGCCACGCCGGGTACGTGGGCGCTCGACCCAGCTCGGCCCAGCGGGTCAGCTCGCCTGGCAGCCGTCCGGGCAGGTTGAGGTCGCCAAGCAGCAGTCTCGGCCCCGGCAGCGTCGAGAGCCACCGGGTCACGCTCAGCAACTGCCGAACGTTCCAGCCCGGCACGAACGAGAGGTGGGCGGTCGCGACCGTGAAGGGTCCGTCGGGTCCGATGACGATCGCGGCGAGCGCGACCCTCGGTTCGTCGGCCACGCGGGTGAGCCCACGCCGTCCCGCGACGTTCAATGGGAGTCTGACCGGCGCCGGAGGGAAACGACGGGCCGCCCACTGCAGGACTCGCAGCCGCGACACCAGGGCGACGCCGTAGGCCGGCCCGGGCGTGTCGCCGAGCGGGTCGGCCTGTGTCCAGCGGCCCTGCGGCGTGCCCGTCAGCGCCGGCGCGAACCGCCACCACGGCGCGTCCAGTTCGTCCGCGACGACACCCGCCTGGTCGGACTTGCCGCTTCGTGGCTGACCCCGGTCCACCTCCTGGAGCCCGAGCACGTCGGCGTCAACCGCGGCCGCCGCCGTTCGCAGGTCGGACTCCAGGACCTGTCCGGTCTCGACGGCAAGGCCGTGCAGCAGGTTCAGCGTGCCGAACCGCAACCGCGCCATGGTCACGAGGCTAGCCGTCGGGCTTGGTGGGGCCCGCCGTACCCGCCCGCACCGCCCGGTCGTGAAGATCGTCGTGCAGACCAGGCACGCTCACCGCCCTGCCGAGGGCTGCACGACGATCTTCACAGCGCCGAGGCGTGGACCCAAGGCGCCAGCGCCGAGTGGGCCGCTAGCGCGACACCGTGGCCAGCGCGAGCTCGGCCATCGTGGAGAACGTGCGCTCCCGCTCGTCGGCGGAGGTCTCCTCGCCGGTGACGAGGCTGTCGCTGGCTGTGCAGAGCGTGAGCGCACGGGCGCCGTGTTTGGCGGCCAGCGTGTAGAGGGCCGCGGTCTCCATGTCGATGGCGAGGACGCCGTACTCACCGAGTCGCCTCAACAGTTCGGGCCGGTCGGAGTAGAAGGAGTCCCACGCCGCGATCGAACCCACGTGGTGGGGCAGGCCGGCGCGCTCGGCCTCGTCGACGCATGCTCGGAGCAGATCGAAGTCAGCGGTGGGTGCGTAGTCGACGCCCTCGAAGCGCAGTCGATTCATCGACGAGTCGGTGCAGGCGCTCATCGCGATCACGAGGTCACGTACGGCCACCTTCGCCGCCAGAGCACCGCACGAGCCGACTCGTAGCAGCGTGCGAGCGCCGTAGTCGGTCAACAACTCGTGAACGTAGATCGCCAGCGATGGCTGCCCCATCCCGGTGCCCTGGACCGACAGCCGCCTGCCCCTGTAGGTACCGGTGAACCCCAGCATGTTGCGGGTGCGGGAGTAGCAGGTGATGTCGTCGAGATAGGTCTCGGCGATCCACCGGGCGCGCACCGGATCACCGGGCAGCAGGACGGTCTCGGCTATCTCGCCCGGCTGGGCCCCGATGTGGATGCTCACGAGCGACGACGGTAGCGGCAGCCGTCGGGCGCACGGTGCGGACCGGCTCGCGCGAGCCCGGCGGTGTGCACCTAGGGTCGGGAGCCGTGGAGGACAACGGCGGGCCGACGCATTCCCTGCTGGCGCCGCTCGCGCTGGCACACGCCGAGGTCGACCGCGCGGCGCACCGCCGCACCGACGACGCCTGGCTCGCCGCGGCCTGGGCGGACCCGGCGAGCCGCGGGTTCGTCGTCGGCGACGGCCGGGCACCGGTGCGCGACGGGAGGCTCGTCACGGTGTCGCCGTCTGACCTCCCCGCGGGGGAGCGCTTCTTCCTCGGCGTCGACGACGCCGGACTCGCGTACTTCACGGTCCACGTCGACGGAGCCCACCCCGACCCGGACGCTGTGACGTTGCGGCAGGCGTCGATGGTGCTCGACGTCCATGACGGCGGGCTCATGGTCCATGCCGTCGCGCTCTCGAACTGGCATCGGGCGCACGGCCACTGCTCCCGATGCGGTGCGGTCACCGAGGTGACGTTCGCGGGCCACGTCCGCCGGTGTCCGGTCGACGGGTCCGAGCACTTCCCCCGAACGGATCCTGCGGTGATCGTGCTGGTGACCGACCAGGACGACCGGTGCCTGCTGGCCAGGAACGTGCAGAGCCCGCCGGGGCGGTTCTCGACCGTCGCCGGCTTCGTCGAGCCGGGAGAGTCGCCGGAGCAGGCGGTGGTCCGCGAGGTCGCCGAGGAGACCGGGATCGTCGTCACGTCCTCTCGGTACGCGGGCAGCCAGCCCTGGCCGTTCCCGTCCAACCTCATGCTCGGCTTCTATGCCCGTGCCGGCGGCGCCGAACCACGTCCCGACGGCGCGGAGATCGTCGAAGCGCATTGGTACACCCGCGACCAGCTGGTTGCGGCCCTGAAGTCCGGCGAGCTGCTCCTGTCGCCGTCGGCGTCGATCTCGAGACGCCTGGTCGAGGGGTGGTACGGCTCCGAACTGCCCTCGAGCCCCTGGTGATGCCCGTCGCGAGTGTCCCGTTGATCACGTTCACCACCCTGGTGGACCGTTCACCAGGCGCAGGAGCCTGGTGAACCGACCCCAAGCATGGTGAACGTGATCAACGGTCAGGCAGCTTGGCCCTGACCTCGTCGGCCGTGGGGTTGGTCAGTGCCGAGCCGTCGGCGAAGACCAGCGTGGGAACGGTCGCGTTCCCCCCGTTGACCGAGCGGACGAGCTCAGCCGCTGCGGGGTCGGAGTCGATGTCCACCTCGGCGAAGGTGATGCCGTCACGTTCGAGCACGCGCTTGAGCCGGCGACAGTAGCCGCACCAGGCGGTGCTGTACATCGTGAAGGACATCGACGCTCCGGTCGGTACGTAGGGGGACGAAAGCGACAACGCAGAACCTTCCACCAGTGTTCCTCCACCGGCCGTGAGCCATGCCGCCGAGGTGACGGGGCGGTCCACCGGTGCTGCCGCGACAGCCCGGACGTCGGCGCGGACTGCCAGGATGGGCGCCGTGTCCAGCAGCCGTGCCGACGTCCTCGCCGCGCTCGATCCCGAGCAGCGCGATGTCGCGACGACGCTGACCGGGCCGGTCTGCGTCATCGCCGGAGCGGGCACCGGCAAGACCCGGGCCATCACCCACCGGATCGCGCACGGCGTGCTGAGCGGCGCCTACGATCCCCGCCGGGTGCTGGCCGTCACGTTCACCACGCGAGCGGCCGGTGAGATGCGTGGCCGCCTGCGGTCGCTCGGGGTCGAGGGTGTCCAGGCGCGAACCTTCCACTCCGCCGCGTTGCGCCAGGCGCGCTACTTCTGGCCCCAGGTCGCCGGCACCGACCTGCCCGAGATCTCCGCCACGAAGCTTCCCCTCGTCGGCGCCGCGGCCGGACGGTGCCGGGTCTCCACCGATCGCACGGTCTTGCGCGATCTCGCGTCCGAGATCGAGTGGGCCAAGGTCAGCAACGTGTTACCGGAGGCCTACCCGAAGGCCGCGGCGGCGGCGCACCGCGAGGTCGCCGACGTCGACGCCGGCACAGTTGCCCGGGTCTACGCCGCCTACGACGACGTCAAGACCGATCGCGGAGTGCTCGACCTCGAGGACATCCTGCTCGCTGCCGTGGGTCTGCTCGCAAGCCGGCCCGGTGTGGCCGAGGCCGTCCGGGCCCAGTACCGGCACCTCGTGGTCGACGAGTACCAGGACGTCTCGCCAGTGCAGCAGAAGCTGGTCGACCTCTGGCTCGGCGAGCGCGACGACGTCTGCGTCGTCGGCGACCCGGCGCAGACCATCTACTCCTTCGCCGGAGCCCGACCCGACTACCTCGTCGGGTTTGCCGAGCGTTACCCGCACGGCCGGGTGGTGCGGCTGGTGCGCGACTACCGGTCCACCCCACAGGTCGTCGCCGTGGCCAACGCCGTGCTGTCCCGCGGCACCGATCCCGCCGCTCGCGCCGGGGTACGGCTGCGGGCCCAGCAACCCGATGGCCCCGCCGCCGAGTTCGTCGAGCATCCGGACGAGATCGCCGAGGCGGGCTGGGTCGCGGCCGAGATCGCCGATCTGGTCGCCTCCGGCACACCGGCGCGCGAGATCGCCGTGCTGTTCCGGGTCAACGCGCAGTCCGAGGCGTACGAACAGGCTCTGTCCGAGGCCGGCGTTCCCTATGTCGTGCGGGGAGCGGAGCGCTTCTTCGACCGCGCCGAGGTGCGGCAGGCGGCGATGCTGCTGCGCGCCGCCGTCCGGTCCCGCGACTCCGACCCGGACGCTCCGGACGCCGCGGCGGCGACCGCTGCCGTGCTGGGGTCCGCGGGCTGGTCTGCGCGGCCACCGTCCGGAGCCGGCGCTGCACGTGAGCGCTGGGAGTCGCTGGCCGCCGTGGTCGCGCTCGCGGAGGAGGTCGTGGCCTCCGATCCGTCGGCCGGACTCGCCGACGTGGTGGCCGAGTTCGAGGGACGGGCGTCCGCTCAACACGCACCGGTCGCCGACGGCGTGACCTTGGCCTCACTGCACTCGGCCAAGGGGCTGGAGTGGGACGCGGTCTTCGTCGTCGGCTGCCACGAGGGCACCCTGCCGTTGGCCTATGCCGAGTCCGCCGCCCAGCTCGCCGAGGAGCGCCGCCTGCTCTACGTGGGAGTCACCCGGGCCCGGCGATGGCTGCGCGTGTCGTGGTCGTGCTCGAGGACGCCCGGCGGGCGCGGGTCGCGCCGGGCCAGCCGCTTCCTCGACGGCGTCCGGCCCTCCGATCTCGCCCGCGCCGACGTTGCCGTATCGGCGGGCGCCGGTCGCGCACGGCACGTACGCTCCCGGACACCGCAACGGTGCCGCGTGTGCGGCGCGCTGCTTTCGGCCGCCGCCGATCGCAAGATCGGCCGGTGTGCGGACTGCCCGTCCTCGGTCGACGAGGCGCTGTTCGAACGGCTGCGGGCCTGGCGACTCGAACGTGCCCAGGAGCAGAAGGTGCCCGCCTACGTCGTGTTCACCGACGCCACGCTCACGGCGATTGCCGAGTCCAGGCCGGACGACGAGCATGCACTTGCCGCGGTTCCGGGTGTCGGGCGAACCAAGCTCGACCGTTACGGATCCGACGTCCTGGCGCTCTGCCGAGATCCGAGTCAATAAATGTATTGCTCCTTACCGGATGAAGGTCTAGGCTTTCGTGCTGACGCCCGGGCAGCGCGACGAAGTCGCGTGCCCACGAACGACCGAAGGGAGGTGCCGGTGATGATCACGAAGAGCGGACCGGTCGACGGCTTCGCCCACGACGCGCCGGTGACCTCCGGCGTCCGCGCCCTCGGCTTCGGGAGCGTGCGGGAGCGTCGCCTTGTGTCCACGGATGTCCCGTCGACGGGTGGAGTGCGTCCGCAGGCAGGCACAGTCGCCCCCGCTGGCACCGCTGCCATGGCGGGCGCGCCGACCACCACCGCCGACGACCAGGCCCGCACCCGGGTCCTGACCTGGAGACCACCGGTATAGCTGCATCCACCGGCGCCTCCTCCAGGCCGCGGACCCGATACCCGGGACCGCGGCCTTTTTCTGTGCCGCACGGTCGTCGAGGTTCCATCCGGACCGAGACCCGAAGGGAGGTGACCACTGTGATGCTGGCGAGTGTTCTCGACCGTGCCGTCGACACCGACGCGGCGATCCCCTGCCGGACAGACCCCGAGTTGTGGTTCGCCGAGTCGCCCGCCGACGTCGAGCTCGCCAAGTCGCTGTGCCACGAGTGTCCGGTCCGATCGCAATGCCTGGCCGGCGCCCGTGCGCGACGCGAGCCCTGGGGCGTCTGGGGAGGAGAGCTGTTCATCTCCGGCGTCGTCGTGGCGCGCAAGCGGCCCCGCGGCCGTCCGCGCAAGACCGAGATCGCTGCGTGAGCCGACGAGCGGCAGCGGCGAACACCAACCGGCGCGTCGACCGGCGCGCCGACAAGGGCCCGGGCGACAGCCCGAGCTCCCGACAGAACGAGAGAAGCCCATGACAGCGACGACCCACCGGTACGTCGACCCGATCGTCAGGAGTACGCACATGTTGTTGATCAGTGAAGCCCTCGCGAGAGCGCAGTATCAGCAGCTTCTCGCCGAAGCCGAGCACGAGCGATTGGCTCTGCGCGTGGCCGCCGCCCGGCGGCACCAGCGCCGTGCCGAGCGTGCTGCCAGTCGGGCCAGCCGAGCCAGTCGGCTGGCCAGCGTCTCGGCCGCCCGCGCGCTCTGAGAACACCGACGGCCGGATGCTGCGACGGGCGCCGTGACGCCCCCAGCGCATCCGGCCGTCGGCCACTCCGCGGCACCGACCAGACTGGAGGCCGTGGATCGTCTCGTCCAGCGTGCCGTCGATGGCCTGACCGTTCCGGAGCTCGGCGACATCGTCGACCTCGTGGCCTGGCCGGACGGCGACGGCGCAGTGCTGGTGGCGAACGAGGCCGGACGGGCGCGGCTGTGGCCGGGTGCGCCCGACGAGGTGATCGGCGGGATGAATCCGGTCGCCGACCAGGACCCGATGGCCTTTCTGCCGTACAGCCGGGAGTGCGGCGACCCGGCTCCGCCCAACGCCCGCAATGCGTACCCCTACGCAGCGGACCGGCTGCGCTCCCTGTTCGCGGACGGTGGTCGTTCACCGGACCTGGTGGTCGTCCACGCAGCGGCGCACTACTTCCCCGAGGCCGGTGGGCACATCGGCGAGCACGGAAGCCTCGACGTCATCCAGTCCAGGGCCCCGCTGCTGCTGTCCGGACCCGGCGTCAGGACCACCGGGTGGCTCGACGACCACGCCCGGCTCCGTGACATCGGTCCCACCCTGGCGTGGCTGTCCGGCGTCGACACCGACCCGGTCGCCGGCCGGCTGCTCGACGCCGCCGGCTCACCGGTCGACGGCGTCGTGCTGGACCGGCTGGTCGCGCGGGAAGCCGCCTGGGCCGTCGGCGTTCTCTGGGACGGAGCCCACTGCGGCGACCTCCTGCACCTGGCCAGCCGGGGGGAGCTGCCGGCCGTGGCGAGACTTCTGGAGCGCGGCTGCGCCCTCCGCGGCGGAGCAGTGGCCGAGTTCCCCAGCGTGACGCTCACGAATCACACCTCGATCCTCACCGGAGTCGGCCCCGGCCGGCACGGCATCCTCGGCAACCTGTTCTTCGACCGCAGCTCGGGCCGGTCGGTCAATACGAACGAGGCGACGACGTGGCACCGGTCGGCGCAATGGCTGCGACCCGGCGTCACCACCGTCTTCGAACAGCTGGCGCGCGCGCGGCCCGGCGTACTCACGGCCTGCGTCAACGAGCCGGTCGATCGGGGCGCGGGCTACTCCACGATGGCGCTGATCCGCGCGACGGGCTCGGCCGACGGCGCAACCAGCCTGGCGCAGGCGCTGCCGGATCCGACCGGATCCCCGTACGTCGGCGACCGACGCCATCTCGCGGACCCCTACTACGCCTGGGCCACACAGGTGGACGACGCGGGTCTCGACCAGATGCTCAGCCTCTGGCACCGCACGCCCACGGCACCCGTCCTGACCTGGTGGTCGAACGCCGTGACCGACGCCGGTCATCACGCGGGCGGACCGCGTTCGTCGAGCGCCAGGCACTCGCTGCGTGACGCCGACCGCCGCCTCGGCGCATTCCTCGACCACCTCGACCGCATCGGCGTGGCTGACGACGTCCTGCTGATACTGACGGCGGACCATGGGTTCGAGGGGACGGACCCTGCGTGTCGGGGCGGGTGGGACGGCGCCCTGCGCACTACGGGCGTGCCGTTCCGTGACGAGGGGCCTGGTTTCGTGTACGTCGGGGAGGGGATGTCACCGTGACGACATCCGCACACGAGGGGGAGCGATGAGCGTTCGATGTGCAAGCTGTGGCACGGTCGCCGAGGGCGACGATGTGCCGCTGGGGTGGGTGAGCAGCGTCGAGACCGGCCGGACGCTGCACTACTGCGAGCGCTGTGTGCGCGAGAACCTCCGCGCGATCGAGGCCCGTCTCGACCCTGCCTGGTGGTGACGCCTTCGTCTTGTGGCGGCAAGGCAACGTCTCACCGCCGAGGGAGAGGTTGAGAACCCGCCACAAGTCGGGCGTGGGTGCCGGATCAGGGTGAGTCGGCGGCGAAGCCGGGCAGCCAGCGGTCGAGCTCGGCGCGGAACGGCGCCTCGCAGTCGAGTTGCGACAGTACGCCCAGGCCGCCGAGCCATACCCGGTGGATGAGCAGGTACGAGGGCGGCAGGTTGAGCTTGAGGCCAACCGTGTAACCGGGACGCCTGGGGTCGTTGATCCGGGCGAACTGCTGACGCATCCACGGCCGGTCGAAATGGAAGCGCTCGACGGCGGCCGGCTCGAGGAACGGCGCCATGTAGTCGTAGAGGGCCTCCGGCTCTATCCGGATGTGCTGCTTGACGAAGCCCTCCTCGCGCAGGCCCTCGAGCATCTCCTCGACCTCGCCGGCCAGGGCCCGCCTCATGAGCTGGCCGATCGACGGCGGCAGGCCCTCCGGCAGCCTGGCGACCGCGCCGTAGTCGAGGACGCCCAGCCGTCCGTCCGGGGTCATCCGGTAGTTGCCCGGGTGCGGGTCTGCGTGGAGCAGGCCGGCCCGGTGTGGTCCAGAGAACAGGAACCGGACATAGAGCAGGCCCACCCGGTCGCGCTCGGCCTTCGTACCGGTGGCGATGATGTCGGACAGCGGCCGGCCCTCGAGCCACTCGGACACTAGGACGTGCTCGGCGCCCTCGACGAGGTTCGGGACGGCGAACTCGGGGTCGCCCGCGAAGGCGAGCGCGAAGCCGTCCTGCGCATCGGCCTCCATCCGGTAGTCGAGCTCCTCGACGACCCGCTCCTTGAGCTCGTCGAGCAATGGCCGGATGTCGAGCCCCGGCACCATCGCCCCGATCAGGCGGCCGAGCCGGCCCACCTGGTTGAGGTCGGCCCGCAGCGCATCGCCGGCGCCCGGGTACTGGACCTTGACGGCGACCTCGCGGCCGTCGCGCCAGACCGCTCGGTGGACCTGGCCGATCGACGCCGCCGCAGCCGGGACGTCGTCGAACTCGCGGAACCGCCGCCGCCAGTGCGACCCGAACTCCTGCCTCAGCACGCCGTGGACGACCCTGGCCGACATCGGCGGAGCCGCTTCCTGGAGCTTGGTGAGCGAGGCGCGGTACGGCCGGGCAAGTTCCTCGGGAAGCGCCGCCTCGAAGATCGACATCGCCTGGCCGAACTTCATCGCGCCGCCTTTGAGCTCGCCGAGCACCTTGAAGATCTGCTCGGCGGTGCGCTGCTGTACCTCCGCGGCCACCATCTCTGCCGGACGCCCGCCGAGGCGCTTGCCGAGTCCGATCGTCGCGCGTCCCGCGATGCCCAGCGGCAGCGTGGCGAGCTTCGCGGTGCGCGTCACGGCCTTGCGCGGCAGGTCGGTCACGAGCGCCATTGTCCCGTGCCCGGCGACCGCCCGCACGGCGGATAGCCTGAGCCGGTGAAGCCGGCGGCCGTGGGTCTGGCGGCTGCGGTGGGTCTCGGGGCGGCCGTCGCCGTGGTCGTCGGCATGAACGTGGCCGATGACAGCGGTACGGACACGACGGCGGATCTCCCGACGGCCGGCGCCGGCAGCAGTGATGCCGGTGACGACGCACCGGCGGGAAGGCTGCCCGACTGCCCCGCGCTCGACCCGCCGGCCGTCGCCGATTCCGGTCCGGTGGTGGTGCCCGAGTCGACCGGCTCGGGGCCCGCGGCCTACACCGTCGAAGTGATCGACCGCACCCCGCACGACGAGATCGCCTTCACCCAGGGCCTGATCCACGCCGGCGGCCTGATCTACGAGGGCACCGGGTTGTACGGCGAATCGCTGATCCGCCTCCTCGAAGCCGACACCGGCGACGTCCTCGCCGAGGAGACGGTCGACGAGTCCCTGTTCGGCGAAGGGGTGGCGGGCCATGCGGGCCGGCTCTACCAGCTCACCTGGCGGGAGGAACAAGTGCTCGTCAGAGACCGTTGCTCGCTGGCCGAGACGGGACGGATGACCTACGAGGGGGAGGGCTGGGGCCTGACCGGAGACGGCTCCGTCCTGTGGCGCAGTGACGGCACCGACACGCTGTCCGTCCACGACCCGGACGACTTTACGGTCACCGCGACGGTGGACGTGCGTGACCGCGGTACGCCGGTGACCCGGCTCAACGAGCTCGAACTGGTCGACGGGCAGATCCTCGCCAACGTGTGGCAGACGCCGTGGATCGCCCGCATCGACCCGGACTCGGGCGAGGTCACCGGGTGGATCGACGGATCACCGCTGGTGGAGGAGATCGGCTCGACCGACCCGGAGGCGGTGCTGAACGGCATCGCCGTCGACGCCGGTTCCGGCCGCCTGTGGCTGACCGGCAAGCGCTGGCCGACGATGTTCGAGGTACGGGTGGTGCCGGCCGCCGATCTCCCCCCGCCCGGCGGATTGGGCTGAACCTCGGGCGGCGGGGCGGGCTGTGAACGCTCAGGCCGGCCAGGTGCAGCCGCACGCCGGATGCGGGTGCCAGCTGCGCCGACGGGGCATCCCGTCGGGCAGGCGGATCTCGACCGTGCCGTCGGCAGTCGTGGGTACGAAGCCGTCGAGATGTGCCAGTGCCTGCTGAGCTGCCAGCGCACCGGCGAGCCCCGCGAGCGTGACGTCACAGGCCGACGGTCCGGGCGGATCACGCTCGACCTGGGCCAGGATCCGGGGCCAGGCCGGGTCGCGGTCGGTCCGGTGCAGGTCGTGGCAGCGCAGGCACGAGGTCCGGCCGGGAACGACCAGCGGCCCGACGATCGCCGTCGTCTCGACCACGCGGACGAGCAGATGCGTGACACCGGCCCGGACCAGGACGGCGGCGTCGTCACGCCCGGTGCCACGAGTGGGCGCGAGCACCACGATGGCCGGCGCGTGACCGGGGTCGTCGCGACCGGGCAGTGCGGCCTCGAGCGCGGGCCCACGCGGACGTCCCACGTCGTGCGTACCGAGCCCGCCCGGTGAGACGTCCGCCGCCCTCGCGCGAACCGGATCGTCGACCGTGACCCGCCCGACGCCGGCCGCGCAGAGCAGCCACGCGAGCGTGGCGCCGACTCGTCCTGCACCACGCACCTCGACGTGAACCCGGTGGCGAGCGTCGAGGGCGGCTGTTCCTGCGTCGGCGGACCCGTTCAGCAGGCCGAGACTGACCCGGTCGGGTGTCAGCGCGTCACCGGGATCGTCGGGGGCGGCCCGGTCCGCGTCCACGAGGACCCCCGCGGTGCGCAGGAGGTGGACCAGGCGGTCGGCCGTCGCCGGGTCGCCGCCCGCCTGCGCGGCGGTCTCGCGCAGGGCGCGCTCGTCGTGGACCCCGTCGATGGAGTGGAGCACCACGGTGTCGACCCGCCCCAGGCCGCCGATGACGACCGCGCGGGCCGGATCGAGGCCGATCTGGACGGTGGCCGGATCGCGCCAGGCCCGGACGAGCGCGGGGTGGACCAGCGGGCGCACGTGCGACCTCCCCACCTGATGGCTACCCGACGCATCCTGCCCCGGGGATCCGCGTCCGGGTCGGGCATCCACAGGGCGGTTCGGGACGCGGTGAGGGGCGGTCACCGCGTGCAACGGTGCCGCCCCTTCACTGCGGTGCGCCTGCGGGTCAGGCCCTGCCGAGGATCCGATTGAGGTTGGTCGAGCACACCGGACACACGGCTTTGGCCATGCGGGTGCCCTTGTCGTTGACGACGACGTGGCCGGTCGCCTCGCGCTTCGCCTTGCACTTCACGCAGTAGAACTCGCCCGAGTAGGTCTCGGTGTCGGTCTCAGCCATGGTGGCCTCCTGTCTGTGGTCCTGCCGGGAGCGGTGCCGGGTCTCGGCTGGTCCCCGCTCGCGTCGGGCGCAACCCTACGGCAGCGCGGTCGGGTGCTCGGGGTGGGCCCGCACCCTCGGGCTTGGGCCATTCCGGACGAATCGCCGGGAACAGACGGCCGGCCGTCCGGCTGCCCCGACTGCAGGGTGTCGAGGCGGCCGTCCGGCCGGCATTACGGCGGGTTCCCCCAGCCCGGTCGTCTCGGCCCGCACGCCTTCCCCGTGCATGCGACCGGCCGTCGTGACGAGGGGCCCGTCGCAGGTGACCGTAGGGCGGGCGCAGCGGCCTGGTCAACGTGAATCGCACCCATCCGTCCACGGCCTGTGGATAACTTTGTGGAAGACATGTGCACTGGCCCGGTCGGAGCTGTGGATCAATGGTGGAACGGCTGTTGACGGCCTGCGGACCGGGCCCGTGCCCGTCGTCGGTGGCCTGGGCAGACACTGTCCACCGGGTGTGGACAAGAAGTTCTTCGTCGGTGCAGGCCGGTAGCGTGCGGCCATGGACGAGCCCGTCGTCGAGGTGCGCCGTTCGCACCGCAGGAAGCGAACGGTGACGGCCTACCGCGAAGGCGGCCGGGTCGTGGTGTGCGTTCCGGCCAGGTTCACCGAGGCCGAGGAGCGGCACTGGATCGACACCATGCTGGATCGCCTGGCCGCCAAAGAACGCCGTCGCACGCCCAGTGACGGCCGGTTGCTGGTTCGATCGCGCGAACTGTCCCGTCGCCATCTCGACGGCCGCGCCGATCCCGCCTCCGTGCGCTGGTCCGGCGACCAGCGGTCGCGTTGGGGGTCGTGCACGTCGGCCGACGGATCGATCCGGATCTCCGACCGCCTCAAGGGTGTCCCCGGCTGGGTGCTCGACTACGTGCTGGTCCACGAGTTGGCCCATCTGCTCGTCGTCGACCACGGGCCGGCATTCTGGGCGCTGGTCGACCGGTATCCGCGTGCCGAGCGCGCCCGCGGCTTCCTCGACGGGCTCAGCCATGCGTCGGGACTGCCGGCGGGCGAGGATCTCTAGCCCGACGCGCCCGACAGGGCGGCGACGACCAACGCTTCGACGTCGGCCGGCTCGGGCAGGTCATCGCATCGGAACCAGGCGACGTCGAGTGTCTCCGCGCTGGACCGGGGGATTGCCTGCGGCGGCGCGATGGCCACGTACTGGACGTCGAGGTGGTGGTCGACGACTCCGGGCCGGCACGGCGCGGCGTGCCGGTCCAGCCGCACCGGTGCGGCCGACAGGGCCAATCCCTCGATTCCGGTCTCCTCGGTTGCCTCACGCAGCGCGGCGGCCAGCAGGGTCGGGTCCTCGGGTTCGCAGTGGCCGCCCGGTTGCAGCCACAGCCCGGCCTTGGTGTGCAGGACGAGCAGGACCTCGTCCCGCCCCTCCGACATGACCAGGGCGCTCGCGGTGAGATGCGCGGGAGCACCGCAGCGCCAGACGCCGTCGTCGTGGGCGGCCAGGTGGTCGAGGAAGTCGCAGCGCAACGCGTCCTGCGCGGCGTCCGGCGCCTGCCACGCCCGGAGTGTGCTGACCGCGTCGGCGTGCAGGTTCACCCGCGTGGGGTCTCACCGGACGCCGAGTCCTGCTCGCCGCCCTGGTCGGAGTCGTCCAGAGCCGAGACGTCCAACTCGTCGCGGCCGAGGAAGGATGCCGGGTCGGCCAGGTCGTCGGTCGTCGGCACCAGGTCCGGATGCGCCCAGACGGCGTCGCGCCCGTCGACACCGCGCGCCAGGCGGACCGCGGTCCAGAATGCCGACGCCTCGCGTAGCCGCCGGGGCCTCAGCTCGAGCCCGACGAGGGTCGCGAATGTCTGCTCCGCCGGCCCACCGGTGGCGCGGCGGCGCCGCACCGTCTCACGCAGCGGCGCAGCCGACGGGAGACGGCCCTCGGTCGCCTGCGTGACGACGTCGTCGACCCACCCCTCGACCAGTGCCAGGGCCAGCTCGAGTCGTTCGAGGGCGCCCTTCTGCTCGGCCGTTGTGGGCAGGTCGAACAAGCCGCCCTCCAGGGCCTCCTGGATGGCCTCCGGGCGCTGCGGGTCGAGATCGCGCAGCGACGACTCGATCCGGTCGGTGTCGACTGTGACGTGGCGCGCGTACTCCTCGACCAGCGAGAGCAGATGGGGCCGCAGCCACGGCGCATGCGCGAACAGCCTCAGGTGTGCGGCCTCTCGCAGGGCGAGGTAGACCGCGACGTCGCGCTCGTCGACGCCGAGGCCCTCGCCGAAGGCCTGGACGTTGGCCGGCAGCAGAGCGGCGTGGCCCTCGGCCAGCGGGAGGCCGACGTCGGTCGAGCTCACGACCTCGCCGGCGAGCCTGCCGATGGCCTGACCGACCTGGGCCCCCCACATCGAGACGCCGACCTGCTGCATCATCCCCACCAGCGGTCCGGCCGCTTGCGCCATGTCCGGCGGAAGCGCTCTACCCATCGCTTCGGAGACGCGGGCGGCCACCGGCTCGACCAGGCCGCGCCACGCGGCCTGGGTGCCCTCGACCCATTCCGCCCGGCTCCAGGTGCGCGGAGACCCACCGGTCGCGGGGAACGACGTCGCCTCGTCGAGCCAGGTGTCGGCGAGCCGGAAGGCCTCCTCGACGCCGCGGCGCTCGACACCGCTCACCGACCGGTCGCCGGCGGCCGCGACGACCTGCCGCGCCGACTGGTTGGCCAGGTCCCAGTTGACCGGACCGCCCTTCCAGGACAGCATCCGGCCGAGCTGTTGGAGCATGGCTCCGAGGTCGGGGGTGCCCGACCCTCCGGCGCCCAGGGCGCCGAACAGTTGCGCGAAGGGATCGCCCGGCTCGCCCCCGGCGGGCGCCCCGGCCTGCTCGTCTCCCGACCGCTGCGCTGGCAGGCCTTCGCCGTCGTCCTGCGGTGCGTCGCCGGAGTCGTCCGGGTCGTCGCCGGGACGAAAGCCGAACGGGACGTCGCTCATAGCCTGACCTCGGGCAGGATGGGATGCGGTGCGGAGCGCCTCATGCGTTCCACGGTAACGGCAGGAGGACGCGTCGTGGGCAGGCGGCCGGGCGGGGTTCGCGCTCGGCGCAACAGGCCGTCCGGCCCGGCGGTGGCCGTCGTCGGCGCAGCCTCCGGAGCCGGGCGGGCACTGGTGGGGCGCCTCGCCCGCAGGCCGGATCTGCGCCGGGTCGTCGCGGTCGACGGCGTGCGCGGAGACGTGGACGGCGTCACCTGGCGGGTGCTCGACGTCACCGATCCAGGACTGGTGACCCGGCTGTCCGGCTGCGACGTCGTCGTCCACGCGGCCCTCGACATCGCCGTCACCGACGACATCGCCGCACGGTCGCGACACAACCTGCGTGTCACCCAGGCGGTGCTCACCGCATCGGCGGCCGCGGGTGTCCGCCGGGTCGTCGTCGTCACGAGCGCCATGGTGTACGGCGCCCTACCCGACAACCCCGTTCCGCTGGCCGAGGACGCACCGCTGCGTGCGACGGCCGACGGTGCGCTCATCAGCGACCTGCTCGAGGCCGAGGCGCTGTGCGCGCGGTCGCCGCGGTCGCACCCCGGGACCGCCGTGACGGTGGTCCGGCCGGCGGCGATGGCCGGCCCGGGCGTCGACACGGTCCTGACCCGCCATTTCGAGTCGCCCCGCCTGCTGGTTGTCCGCGGAAGCACCCCCGCGTGGCAGTTCTGCCACCTGGACGACCTCGCCTCGGCGCTCGAGACGGCCGTGCTGGGTGGGCTGGACGGTCCGCTCACGGTGGGGTGCGACGGCTGGCTCGGCCGGGCGGAGGTCGAGGCGCTGTCGGGGAAGGCCGGCATCGAGCTGCCGGCGTCGTTCGCCTTCGGGACGGCCGAGCGGCTGCACCGCCTCGGGGTGACGCCGGCTCCGGCCAGCGAGCTCCACTACGTCACCTATCCCTGGGTGGTCTCGTCGCAACGGTTGCGCGCCGCCGGATGGCGTCCGTCGTTCGACAACGCCATGGCTCTCGAGGCGGTGCTCGACGAGGTCGGCGGTCGCCACGCGGTCGCGTCGCGGCGGATCGGCCGGCGGGAGACGGCGACGCTCGGCGCGGCCGGGGCCACCGTCGCCGTGCTGGGGACGGCCGCCGTCGTGCGACGGGCCCGCCGCCGGCGCCGCTCCTGACGCGGGCCTGCGAGAAGGTAGGTTCGCGCCGTGGAGGTCGTCCGGTTGCTCGCCATGCGTGACGAGCCGCTGTCCGTGGACGAGGTGCTCGCGACGGTCAGGGACCCTGGGGCCGGTGGGACCTGCGTGTTCGTCGGCACGGTGCGCGACGTCGACGGCGGTCGTGGCGTGCACGAGCTCGACTACACGGCCCATCCGTCCGTGGACGACGTCCTGCGCGATGTCGCAGGCGAGGTGGCGAGCGCCTTCCCGGTCCGAGCGCTGGCCGCTGTCCACCGGGTCGGCGACCTGGCGGTCGGGGACATCGCGGTAGTCGTCGCAGCGTCGGCGCCGCACCGGGGCGAGGCGTTCGACGCGTGCCGCCTCATGATCGACGAGCTCAAGAAGCGCGTCCCGATCTGGAAGCACCAACTCTTCGACGACGGCACGGAGGAATGGGTCGGCTCTCCGTAGCGGCGGGCTGGACCCGTCGCGTCGGAGATCCGCGCCGCGACGACGTACGCTTGTCCGGCCGCCGTCGTCGCACGTCCACCCCAGCAGACCAGTGAGGAACCGCCGTCCGCATGTCCCGCCGTTCCTCGACGTTCGCCGTCGCCGGCGCCGTTCTCGTCGCACTGGTCGCTGTCGCGGCTCTGCTTCCGGTGCCGTACGTCGTGTACTCGCCCGGACCGCTCGAGGACACCCTCGGCGAATGGGAGGGTGAGCCGGTCATCGAGGTCGACGGTGCGGAGACCTTCCCGACCGAGGGCGTCCTCGACCTCACCACGGTCGGAGTCACTCCCGCCGACCGCAAGCTCGACCTGATCAGCGCGCTGCGGGCGTGGGTGGATCCCGATCGTGCCGTCGTTCCGCGTGAGCTCGTGTATCCGGAGGGCGTCACCGCCGAGGAGTCGCGGGAGGCGAATGCCCAGATGCTCGAGCGGTCTCAGGAGTCCGCGCGGGTCGCCGCCCTGCGTGAGCTCGGCTACGAGGTTCCCGAGGTCGTCGTGGTCGACTCGGTCCTCGACGATGCGCCCGCCGACGGCGTGCTCGTGCCCGGCGACGTGGTGATCTCGGTCGACGGCACGCCGATCGTCACGCCCCAGGATGTCGTCGAGGCGATCACTGCCCACGAACCCGGCGAGACGGTCGAGTTCGTCGTCGAACGCGACGGCACGCAGCGGACGGAGCGGGTGGGCACCGAGGCCGCCGAGGACGACGGCCGGACCATCGTCGGGTTCAGCCCGACGGTCGGCTACGACTTCCCGGTGCAGATCGACGTGAACATCGACGAACGGATCGGCGGCCCGAGCGCCGGCATGATCTTCGCACTGGCGATCTACGACACCCTGACGCCCGGCGCACTGCTCGACGGGCTGCACGTGGCGGGTACGGGCGAGATCTCCTCGACCGGGGAGGTCGGGCCGATCGGCGGCATCCCGCAGAAGATCGCGGCCTCCTCCGAGGAGGGCGCGTCGCTGTTCCTCGCCCCGGCTGACAACTGTGACGAAGTTGTCGGCACCGACAGCGGCGACATGCAGGTGGTCCGGATCGAGACCCTGGACGACGCGATCGCGGCCGTCGAGGCCGCCGCCGCCGGCCAGGCCGACTCGCTCCCCTCCTGCGCAGCCTGACCGTCGATCACGTTCACCATGCTCATGGACGGTTCACGAGGGTTCTGCGCCTGGTGAACGGTCCGCAAGGGTGGTGAACGTGATCAACGGTCAGGCGGCGAACGTGGCGGCGAGGGCCTCGGCGAGTTCGGGGGCGAGCTCCGGGTCCCGGACGAGGTCGGCGTCGTCCTCGTGCCCCCGGACGCGAAGCAATGACGACCGGGTGCCGTCGCGCGTCACGCCGACGACGATCCGGACCTCGGCCCGGTCCGGATGGTTCGCTGCCCAATGCGCGGCCGCCAGATCGTCGTCGGGCATGCCGTCCTCGGCATCCGGCGGAAGCACGATGCGCTCCAAGGCGAGCGCGCAGCCGACGACGGTGCCGGGCCAGGCGATCGTGGCCAGGACCTCCTCTAGCGCCTGGTCGGGCAGTTCCTGCTCGACGGGGGTGAGGCTGTCCGCCGGTGGAGTGTCGGCGTCGATGCCCAGTCGGTCGGCGAGTCCGGGCTCCAGCGTCACCAGGTCGTCGGTGGGGGCCAGCGCGTAGAGGCGGGCGGGTTGGTCCCAGCCGTCGTCGGCGACGTGACGTTCGATTTCGGCGACGGCGCGCGCGAGCGGCGTGGGCTGACCGGAGGGCATGCCCGAATCGTTGCACGACCGACGTACGCCACGCCGCCGCGGTGATATAGCTTCGCAGGGGTGAGCCAGGACATGCCACGCCCTGCGCAACCGTTCCGCGCGCGCGGGGCGACGACTCGACGTAGCAAGGCGATCGTCCCCACACTGATAGTCCTCGCGGTGTTGGCAATCCTGTACGGCGTCGCGACGGCACTGTGGACCGAGCAGATGTGGTTCGCCTCGGTCGACTTCACCAGCGTCTTCACCAGAAAGCTGCTGACCGAGACCGGCCTGTTCCTGGTCTTCGCCCTGCTCATGGCGGCCTCGGTCGCGGTCAACGCCGTGATGGCGTACCGGCTGCGTCCGCGGTACCGGCCGGTGAGCGTCGAGCAGCAGAGCCTCGACCGCTACCGCGACGCGATCGACCCGGTCCGGCGCTGGGTGGTGATCGGAGCGTCGATCCTGCTGGGCCTGATGGCCGGCGGAAGCGCCGCGGGCCAGTGGCAGACGTTCCTGCTGTGGCGCAACGGGGAAGAGTTCGGCGACGTCGACGTGCAGTTCGAGCGTGACCTCGGGTTCTACGCGTTCGACTACCCGTGGTGGCGGTTCGTCCTGAGCTTCGGGTTTGCCATCGTCGTGATCGGGCTGATAGCGGCCGCCGTCACGCACTACGTCTACGGCGGCATCCGCCTGCAGACTCCCGGCCAGAAGGTCACGCCCGCCGCGCAGGTGCACCTGTCGGTGCTCATCGGGTTCTTCATCCTGCTCAAGGCCATTGCCTACTGGATGGACCGCTACGGGATCCTCCTCGACGACGGCAGCCTGATCACCGGCGCGACCTACACGGATGTCAAGGCATTGCTGCCGGCGAAGACAATTCTGATCTTCATCGCGTTGATCTGTGCCGTTCTGTTCTTCGTCAACGTGTGGCGGCGGTCGTGGACGCTGCCGGGGATCGGTCTCGGCCTGCTGGTGGTGTGTGCGGTCCTGCTCGGCGGGCTGTGGCCGTTCCTGGTCCAGCAGTTCCAGGTGCGGCCCAACGAGCCCGACCGTGAGGCCCCATACATCGCGCGCAACATCGCGGCGACGCGCGAGGCATACGGCGTCAGCGACGTCGATCCAGAGGAATACCGGGCGACAACGGTGGTCGAGGCCGGGCAACTCGAGGAGGACTCGGCGACGGTTCCCGGCATCCGCCTGCTCGACCCCAACGTAGTGCCGCTGGCCTTCCAGCAACTCCAACAGGTGCGCGGCTTCTACGTGTTCTCCGATCCGCTCGACGTCGACAGGTACGAGGTCGACGGCGAGAACCGCGACGTAGTTGTCGCCGTCCGCGACGTCGACCTGACGGGCATCCCCGAGGGGCAGCAGAACTGGAACAACGAGCACACCGTCTACACCCATGGGTTCGGGTTCGTTGCGGCGTACGGCAACACCCGCGCGGCCAACGGCTCACCGTCCTGGGCCGAGGAAGACATCCCGCCGACCGGCGTGCTCGGCGACTACGAGCCGCGCATCTACTTCGGGGAGAGCTCGCCCGAGTACTCGATCGTCGGCGCGCCCGAGGGCTCCACGCCGGTCGAGTTCGACATCCCGGAGGACCCCGACGCGGGCGGGCAGCAGCGCAACAACACCTATGAGGGCGAGGGCGGTGTCCCGATCGGGTCGTTCCTGAACCGGTTGCTCTACGCGACCAAGTTCCAAGAGGGCAACATCCTGCTCACCGGCAGGATCAACGACGAGTCGACGATCCTCTATGACCGCGACCCCCGGCTGCGGCTGGAGAAGGTCGCTCCGTGGCTGAGGGTCGACGGCAACCCGTTCCCCGCCGTCGTCGACGGCCGGATCCTCTGGATCCTCGACGGGTACACCACCCTCGACTCGTACCCGTACTCGCGGCGGATCTCGTTGGAGGAGGCGACCAGCGACTCCCGGACGGTGCGCCAGGCCGTCGTGGCCCAGCCGCAGGACAACGTCAACTACGTCCGCAACTCGGTCAAGGCGGTCGTCGACGCGTTCGACGGAACCGTCACGCTTTACGAGTGGGATGAGGACGACCCGGTGCTCGCCTCCTGGCGCGCCGCGTTCCCGGACACCGTCGAGGACCGCGACGAGATTCCCGACGAGCTGATGGCGCACCTGCGCTACCCGGAGGACCTGTTCAAGATCCAGCGCTCCCTGCTCGCGGCCTACCACGTCAAGGACACGGGGCTGTTCTACGGGGGCCAGGACCGGTGGATCGTTCCGAACGACCCGACGGTGGCCCCGCAGGAGGACTTCCAGCCGCCGTATTACCAGACCATCCAGATGCCGGGCGCGGACCGGCCGCACTTCTCGCTGACGACGACGTACGTGCCGCAGAACCGCCAGAACCTGGCCGGGTTCATGGCCGTGAACGCAGACGCTCGAAGCGAGGACTACGGGACCATCCGGATCCTCCGACTGCCCGGCAACACCCAGATCGCCGGGCCGGGTCAGGTGGCCAACGACTTCGAGACCGATCCCGAGGTCGCCCGCGAGCTGTCCCTGCTTCGTCAAGGTGACGCGCAGACGGTGGAGGGGAACCTGCTGACGCTGCCGGTCGGCGGCGGGCTGCTCTATGTGCAGCCCATCTATGTCCAGCGGGCGTCCGGCGACGCTGCCTACCCCTTGCTCCAACGGATCCTGGTCTCCTTCGGCGACCGGATCGGCTACGCCGGCACGCTGCAGGAGGCGCTCGACCAGGTCTTCCAGGGCGAGTCGGGTGCTGATACCGGCGAGGAGCCCGGTACCGAGGAGCCTCCGACCGAGGAGACGCCACCGACCGACGAGACGCCGCCACCGGAGGAGACTCCGCCTCCCGTGGAGGAGCCGGCGGGCGACCTCGAGGCGGCGATCGCCGATGCGCAGCAGGCCTACGACGACGCCCAGGCGGCGCAGCGCGCAGGCGACTGGACGGCGTACGGTGCGGCGCTTGACCGGCTTGAGGACGCGCTGACACGAGCGGAGGAGCTCTCCGGTGGTGGCTGAGCGCTAACCTCGGCTCGGCCGGCTCGCAGACTGGACGCATCTTGTCGCGGCACGCCGGCGTGTCGCCCCATTTGCGACCAGTCTGTCGAGTGGGCGGCCTGATTTGGCGTCGGCGACTCGACTCCCTTAGACTGGTCGGGGCGACGCGGGGTGGAGCAGTTCGGTAGCTCGCTGGGCTCATAACCCAGAGGTCGCAGGTTCAAATCCTGCCCCCGCTACCAATCAGGCCCGGGATTCAGCGTGAATCCCGGGCCTGAAGGTTTGTGAGACTTTATCCACCCTCCGAAAACCCTCCGCTTTGACCATATCGTAGGCATGTCGGCCGCAAGGCCGTCTGGCTGGCTCCGGACGCCACCGGACAGTCCCGGGCCATCCGGGTGGCGGCGTGCACCTAGCGTGCATGAAGACAGACACCAACCCGCTAAGCGTCCTCGACCCGCTCCTCAGCATCGACGAGCTCGCCGAGTACCTCGGCGTGCCCATCAAGACGATCTACGAGTGGCGGCAGTCTGGCCGTGGGCCGGTCGGCATCCGCATGGGTCGTCACCTGAAGTTCGCCGTGTCCGACGTGCGCGCCTGGATCGACGAGAAGCGCGAGTCGCAGCCTGGGCGCTCCTCGGAGAAGGGGTGAACAGTAGTGGCTAGGCCCCGCACTCCGATCGGCACCTTCGGCGAGATCGAGTTCACGAACCTGCCCAACGGCAATGTGCGCGCACGGGTCCGCTTCCGGGACCACGACGGCCAGGCCCGGCGCGTCGAAGCGAGCGACTCGACCCGCAAGCTGGCCGAGCACCGGCTGAAGGAGAAGCTCGCCCAGCGGAGCGGGCCGAGAAGAGGGACAGACGAGCTGACCGCGGACAGTTCATTCACCCGCCTGGTCGAAGTCTGGCTTGGCGACCTCGACCTCGAAGGCAAGATCGCCCCGAGCACACGCGCGCTCTACGAGCGCAACATGCGCCAGCTCGTCATGCCGGCCTTCGAGCACTTCACCCTGCGCGAGATCACGGTGAGCCGGGTCGACCAGTTCATCAAGACGCTCGCGACGACGAAGAGCTACAGCACGGCGAAGCAGGCACGGACCGTGCTCAGCCTCGCGCTCGGCCTTGCGGTGCGCTACGAAGCGCTTGCCAAGAACCCGGTTCGTGACACCGTTCGGCTGCGCAAGCCACCCTCGACCGCGATGGCCCTCACGGTCGAGCAGGTGGAGGCGATCCGCCGCGCCGTCCGGAGCTGGCGACGTGAATCCGGTCTCGCCGGCCCCAAGCCGGACGGGCAGTTGGAGCAGATCATCGAGGTCATGCTCGGCACCTCAGCGCGCATCGGCGAGGTGCTGGCGATCCGCAAGTGCGACGTTGATGTCACGCGAACCCCGGCCACGGTTCGCATCTGCGGCACGATCGTGTCGCCAGCCGGGAAGCCGACGCACCGGCAGGGCCATCCGAAGACCTCGAAGTCGACCCGCACGGTCTCGGTGCCCAGCTTCACCGCAGAGGTACTGCGTGAGCGGCTCGTGGTTGTTGCCTCCGAGGGCCCCGAGTATCTGATCTTCTTCAGCCGTAACCACACGCCACTGCTCACGAACAACGTCCGTCGCCGGCTGCGAAAGGCCCTTGCCGAGGCCGGCATCGAGGGCGTCACTCCGCACTCCTTCCGCCGTACGGTCGCCACGGTCATCGACCGCGTCGGGGGCGCTGACCTGGCCGCCGAGATGCTCGGGCACACATCGTCGGAGATCACCAGGCAGCATTACATCGAGCCGGAGGAGACGGTGAACCCGGTGACGGCCGAGATCCTCGAGGGCCTGGCCCCCCGGCGGCGGGTCGAGTTGGGGGAAACCTAACCGAGTCGCGGAGGGTCACCGCGCGGCTGCGGCCTGTGAAGGATCGCTTCCTGGAGCTTCCGCCGGCTCTCGGCCGCACCGGGTGGCGGAATGGGCTGCAACGGCGCTGGTCGCAGTTCGTCACGCGCGAGCCGGAGGAGGTCGGTCTGGACCTGGGGGGTGATGGGGACGTACCGCTGGCGAACCCTGCGGATCATCCCGGTTGCCTCGTTCGAGAGTCGGGGGACCTTTACCCTCAGGAAGTAGAGCCGT
>DASRTE010000004.1:0-3982 GCA_035656095.1 Jiangellaceae bacterium | reverse complement strand
TGGCGGTCCTGACGGGACTTGAACCCGCGACCTCCGCCTTGACAGGGCGGCGAGCACTCCAACTGCTCCACAGGACCATGCGTCGTGCGTGCCCCCAACGGGATTCGAACCCGCGCTGCCGCCTTGAAAGGGCGGAGTCCTAGGCCGCTAGACGATGGGGGCTACACCGGGACGGCTTGCCCGTGGCTCGTCGCCGTCGGGGACCGGGAAAGCATAGGCCGTCCGACAGGCCTTCTCCAAACCGAGCCGGGCCCGGACCTCCTGCCGTGATCATGTCGACTTCGGTGCCCGGATACGGCCCAAAGTCGACATGATCACGGGGAAGGCGTCGGAGTGCTGGTCGGGCTCTCGTCGGGCTCGCCGGAGTCGCCGTCGCCGTCGTCGACCGCCTGGTGACGCTGGATCTCGGCGCTGGTGAGTCCGAGGCCGCCCAGGGTGATGTCGTCCCACGCCACCAGCCGCCTGGTGGCCGGGTCGAGGTAGAGGACCGAGAGCGTGACGGGGGTCGGATCCTCGCCCTCGAGGGCGCGCAGCCCGGCCCCACCGGTCGAGCCCTGGACCATGACCCTGGTGCCCTCGTCGAGCACCACGGTCTGCCGCCGGTGGGCGTGCCCGGCCAGGACGAGCGGCCCGGCGCCGTCGAAGAGCTCTGCGTAGGTCGGATCGTGGAAGACGATGACGTCGGCGGACGGGTCCAGGGAGCGGGCCTCGTCGGCCAGGTCCTCGGTGCTGCGGCGCAGGTCCTGGTCGGCCGTGCCGCGGGTGGTCTGGTCGGGGGTGAACCGCGGGTCGGGCGCACCGATGAAGGTCAACCCGGCCACGTCGACAGGGTCGCCTGCGAGCACCACCGCGTTGACGTTCCCGGCTACAGCTGCCTGCGTCAGAACCGAGTCATGGTTGCCCTTGACGAAGACGTACGGCCGGCCGAGGTCGGCGATCGGAGTCACGTAGGTCGACTCCGGTCCGGTGCCGTGGTCGGCGATGTCGCCGGTGTCGACGATCACGTCGACGTCGTACTGCTCGGCGACCGCCCGGATCACGTCCCAGGCGCTCGGGCTGAGATGGAGGTCGGACACGTGCAGGAGCCGGACGGTCTCGTCGCCGGGAGCGAACGTGGGCAGCGTGAGCGCCGTGTCGTAGAGACGGCCGACGTTGGTGACGATGCTCGCCAACTGGTCTGCGTACGCGTCGAAGTTGGACGCGATGTCCTCGGCGCTCCCGATCAGTTGCGGGGCGGACGTGAGCAGGCCGGTGAAGGTCGGCTCGCGGACGGCGTCCCGGTCGAAGGTCAGCGCCGCCAACCCGTATGAGCCCGCGACGGCCCCGAAGGCGACGGCGGCGGCCACCAACGCCCGCCGCCACGAACGCAGCACGAGCCCGCCCACGACGAGCGCACCGATCACGGCCACGATCGCGGCCCGGACCGCCGCCCGGAGCAGGACGTCCTGGAGGTCGACGACGATTTGCTCGTCGATTCCGGACAGCGACGCCGGGTCGTTGACGAGCTCCCGCACGCGTTCGACGTCGACCGCACGGACGGTGACACCGACCTCGAGCGGTGCGTTGTGGGTGTCGAGCACCAGGGTGCCGATCGGGTCGACCTCGACGACCGTCTCGCCTCCCCAGGCGGGCTTGATCGCGGCGTCGACACCCAGCGGTCCGACGGCCGCGTGGGTGGTGCCGGCCACCACCAACGCCAGCCACGCTCCGACGAGCGCGGCCAGGACGGTCGCAACCCACGGAGCCGCCCGCCGGACCCAGCTCGGCAGCCGGGGCACGGCGGGCGTCGGCGGAGTCGACGCGGCGATCACGCCACGTTCGTAACACAGTGCCGCCGTACCGCGCTGGGGCGGGACCCGCGAGACTGGGCAGCGTGCTCGACGTCACAGTCGCGGAGTTCGAGGAACTGGTCGCGGAAGCGCTGGACACCATCCCGGCCGAACTGTCCCAGGTCATCGACAACGTCGTCGTCCTGGTCGAGGACGAGGCGCCGGAGGAGTCTCCGGGACTGCTGGGCCTCTACGAGGGCACGCCGCTGACCGACCGCGACGGGTGGTACGCGGGTGTCCTGCCCGACACGATCCGGCTGTTCCGCCTCCCGATCCTGCGGATCTGCGAGTCGTACGACGACGTGGTCGACGAGATCCAGGTGACCGTCGTGCACGAGGTGGCGCACCACTTCGGCATCGACGACGACCGACTCCACGAGCTCGGCTGGGACTGACGACGGGAACGGCCCCGGTCTCGTGGACCGGAGCCGCCCGACGTGGAGACGCCTCACCGGGAACGCCTCTCGGCGCAACGGCCGCTCGCAGCGGCTCAAGGTGGGACCCGGGGTTACCGCGGTGGGACGCCTGGCGAGAGCCCGTGCGGACTGTCGCCAAGAGCAGAACTTACTCCACCGCGTGGATGTTCCCAAGCGGCCGGGCCTCAGGTGAGATCTCCGTCTCGCCACAGGGCGGCGGCGTGTTCGAGCTCCTGGGCCATCCGGAGGTTGCCGTCGGCCAGCCTGGTCTGCCGGACGGCCTCGTCCTCGTCGGTGCAGTCGTCGGCGAGGTAGGCACGTCCGGCGGCCACGACCCGGCAGAACGCGGCCGCACGCTCGAGTGCGATGGCGAAGTCACCGTCGAACGCGCTGGTCAGCACGGCATCGCCGAGTTCGGCGACCTCGTGCGGCCCTGGCGGCTCGGCCACACCCGCCACGACTGTCGACACCTCGGCGACCCGCTGACCGGCGGCGAACAGGCGCGCCGCCTCGACCCCGTCGCGATGGACCCAGGTGCGCAGGAGGTAGAGCGACCAGAGCGTGCCGGGCAGGGTGCCGGCACCCGCGTCGCACCACAGAGCGGCGATGTCGTCGATGCCGACGTCGTCGGCGAGGCCGACCAGCCGGCGGGTGCGCTCGGGATCGGAACCGGTGTCGCGAGCGGCACGGAGCACGGCGGCCGCGGTGGCGTGGGCGATCGTGGCCCGGTCGGCGGGATCAGGATCGCCGGGCAGGTCGGTCCAGTCGGCCCGTAGGACGGGCCGGTCCGGACGGTCCGGCGACTCGCTCACCCCTCCATTGTGTAGCGAAGCCTCGACATGCCGACAAGGGAGTCCGAGGACTTCAGGCAATCGGCGTCATGCGGACCTCGTGGCTGTCCTCCCCGGCGTGCCAGAACTGGGCGACGCGTTGTCCCTCGGCCTCGACAGCACGCTTGGACGCCTTCGGCAACGGGAGGTGGTGGACGGCGACCGTCGCGGCTCCTGTGTACTTGTCCACCTCGAAGCGCCAGATGCCCCGGACCATCCCGTCGACGAGCACGGATCCCTTGAAGTCACCCAGCGCGGACGCGAACATCTGGACGCCCTCGCCGAACCGGCTGCGGTCGGCGTGGGACAGCAGCAGGTTGTCGAACTCGGGCAGGAACCGTACCGGCGCCGGCGTGTCGGGGTCGGGTCTCGGGGCGTCGGGCAGGTCGACGAGCCGTCGCCCCTTCTCGTCGGTGAACGTCCGAAGCTGCGGACGCAGACGGTCGACGACCTCGCGGAAGCCGGTCAGGCGCGACCAGGTCGCCAAATCCCCGACGATCGCCGGTCCGAAGGCGGCCAGGTACCGGAGCGCGACCTCGTCGATCGTGGCGTCGGTGCGCAGCGGCCGGCCGATCCAGGAGTCGAGAGGAGTCGACGTGACCTGGAGGGTCTTGCCCCAGATTCCCCGGGGCGGGATCTGGACGAGGGGCAGGTAGCAGCGGCAGGCGTAGGCGATGGCGGCTGCCGGCAAGTCGGGGAAACGCTCGGCCAGCGCTTCCCGCAGCTTGCGGCCCGACATCGGCGTCTCGGTGAGCAGCGGGTGCGCGTACGCCAGGACCGGCTCCATGTCGACGCCGATGAGCTGGGGCGCGTACTCGGGGTGTCTGGCGATCTCCATCGTCGTCACGGGCTGGGTGATCGGCCGGAGGAGCAGCGCGTCGTCCGCGGTGACCAGGTGGATGGTGGA
>DASRTE010000003.1:0-7959 GCA_035656095.1 Jiangellaceae bacterium | reverse complement strand
GCCGGTACCCGCCGATGCCCCGCACCGTCTGGAGCGAACGCCGCCCGAACGGCACGTCGATCTTGCGGCGCAGGTAGCCGACGTACACCTCGACCACGTTGTCGTCGCCCGTGAAGTCCTCGCCCCACACCTCGCGCAGCAGCTGGACCTTCGTCGCGCCCTCCTCTGCGTGGCGGAGCAGGGCCTCGAGGAGCGCGTACTCGCGGCGGGTGAGCTCGATCGGAACCTCACCGCGCCGGCACCGGCGGGCGACCGGGTCCAGCGCCAGGTCCCCGGCCATGAGCTCACGGGGCCGGGGTGTGGCCCCCCGCCGCAGCAGAGCCCGGAGCCGGGCCACCAGGACCACGAACGCGAACGGCTTGGACAGGAAGTCGTCGGCGCCGGTGTCGAGGGCCTCGGCCTCGTCGTACGTGCCGCTCTTGGCGGTGAGCATGAGGATGGGCGTCCATACGCCCTCCTGGCGCAGCGCCCGGCACACCTTGTAACCGTTCATCCCCGGCAGCAGGATGTCGAGCACGATCGCGCCGTAGCTGCGTTCGCGGGCCCGCCACAGCCCGTCGAGGCCGTCGTGGCTGAGCTCGACGTCGAAGCCCTCGGCGGAGAGCCCTTCGGCGATGGCCTGGGCGAGGTGGACCTCGTCCTCGACCACGAGAACGCGCACACCCGGATTCTGATCCTCCCAGCGTTCGGGGGCACCCCCTGGTGCTGAGAGAAGCTCTCAGCGGCGGCGTCGTCTCAGCCGTCTATCAGCGCTGATTCGTCATGGTGGCATCCATGATGACCAAGCGAATCACGAGCATGGTTGCGCTGGTGGCCCTTGCCGGGCTGCTCGCAGCGTGCGGCAGCGATGGCTCCGATGGCGACGACAGCAGCGACGTGGCAAGCGTGTCGGGCGACGACTCGAACGAACAGGCACAAGGCGACGACCAGGCCGACGCCGAGCAGGAGCTCCTCGACTGGGTGGAGTGCATGCGCGACGAGGGGATCGACCTCCCCGACCCGACGCGGGACTCGGACGGGAACCTCGTGCTCGACGGCCCGGGGATCCGCCTCGGTAGCGGCGAGTCGGGCGGGACGTCCAGCGACGAGAGCGACGAAGGGGACGAAGGCAACGAGCCGTCCATCGACCCCGAGAAGATGGATGCCGCCATCGAGGCGTGCGGCGAGCCGCCCGCGCTGGGCCCGAACGACATCAGCGAGGAAGACCGCCAGGAGATGGAGGAGAACGCCCTGGAGTTCGCCGAGTGCATGCGCGACGAGGGCATCGAGGACTTCCCCGACCCCGACTTCTCCGACATGGGACCGGGCGGCGAGGCCCAGGAGCGGAGCTCGGACGACGACGGTGGCCAGGATGGGGGCGACGACGGAGGCCCGCAGGTGTTCCTCGGGCCGTTCGGCGAGATCGACATGGACGACCCCGAGGTCGCAGCCGCCTTCGAGGCCTGCCAGGACCTGCTCGGCGGTGAGTTGCAGGGTGGGCCCGGTCGTTCGGAGTCGGACCAGAGCTCAGCGGCGTGAGCGTCGACCACACCGCGGTGACGCCGGCGTCGGGTGCCGGGTCGCCCTACGGCAACGGCGAACGCGACGAGGGTGTCCCTCCCGCCCGGCGTCGCCGGCGCCGGCGCCGTCAGGCGCTGGCCGGCGTAGGTGTCCTGGCTGGGGTGGTCACCGCCGTCATCGTCGCCAGAGGCGGCGGCGGTGAGGGCGGCGGCTCCGCATCGGCCACCACGACCGTGCCGGCCGAGGTCCGCGACCTGGTCGTCACCGACGAATATGAGGGCGAGCTGGGCTTCGGTGAGAGCGAAGCGGTCACGGCGGGCCGGAGCGGCGTCGTCACCGGCGTCGCGCCGGTCGGGACCACCGTGGACCAGGGCGACGTGCTGTTCGACCTCGACCTGCAGCCCACGGTGCTGCTCCACGGTGACGTACCTGCGTTCCGCGATCTGAGCGTCGATGCCGACCCCGGGGCCGACATCACGCAACTCGAGCAGGCGCTGGTCGACCTCGGCTTCGGCGACGGCGTCACGGTGGACGACAAGTTCACCGAGGCCACCGCCGACGCCGTGGAAGCCTGGGAGGAGGCGCTCGGCCGCTCGGACCCCGACGGCGTGGTGACCCTGGGTGACGTGGTGTTCGCCCCGGCCGACCTGCGCATCGCCGAGGTCACCGCCGACACGGGTACGCAGGCCCAGTCCGGCGCGGACGTCGTGCAGGTCACCGCCACCACCAAGGTTGTGACGCTGAGCCTCACGGTCGATCAGGTCGCGAACGTCGAAGCCGGGACGCCGGTCACGGTCACGCTGCCCGACGGCACCGAGGCGACCGGCAAGATCACCGACGTCGCCACCGAGCCCAGCAACGACAGCGGCGATGGCGCCGACGGCGGCGGCGACGGTGGCGGCGAGGGGGGCGACGAAACCTATCCGGTGACGGTCGCGCTGGACGATCCGGCCGCGGCGGGCGCCTTCGAAAGTGGGACCGTCGACGCCAGCGTCGAGCGCAGCCGCACCGAAGACGCCACCGCGGTCCCCGTGATCGCGCTGCTCGCCCTGCGCGAGGGCGGCTACGCGGTTCAGGTGGTCGACGACTCGCAGCCCGAGGGCTACAGGCTGGTCCCCGTCGAGGTCGGCACCGTCGCCGACGAGTGGGCCCAGGTCAGCGGTGATGGCATCGAGGCCGGCGTCGACGTGGTGGTGCCGGCATGAACGAGCAGCGCGGCGGGGGCGCTCATCCGACCCCCGGCCCCGACGACGTCGTCATCCTGCTCCGTGACGTCGTCAAGGAGTACCCGGGTGACCCGCCCACCCGGGTACTCCACGGGGTTGACCTGCTCGTGAGGCAAGGCGAGCTCGTCGCGATCGTCGGGCCCAGCGGCTCCGGCAAGTCGACGCTTCTGCACATCATGGGAACCCTCGACCGGCCCACCTCGGGCGACGTGCAGGTCGCCGGGTACGACGTGGCCCGGCTGACCGACCGGCAGCTCTCGGCCCTACGTTCCCGGGAGATCGGCTTCGTGTTCCAGCAGTTCTTCCTGCTGCCGGGCATGAGTGCCACCGACAACGTGGCCGACGGCCTGCTCTACACGGGCCGCCGGTTGCGCGACCGGCGGGGCCAGGCCCGGGTGGCCCTCGAGCGGGTCGGCCTCGGGCATCGGCTCGACTACAACACCGAGAAGCTCTCGGGCGGCGAGCGCCAGCGCGTCGCCATCGCCCGTGCCCTGGTGGGCGAGCCATCGGTCGTGCTGGCCGACGAGCCCACCGGCAACCTCGACTCGCGCTCGGGGGATGCCCTCGTTGCCCTGCTCCACGAGCTCAACGAGGACGGCTCGACCATCGTCGTAATCACCCACGACAAGGACGTCGCCGGTAGCCTGCGCCGCCAGGTGGCCATGCGGGACGGCCTGATCGAGGCCGACTCGACCCCCGCGGGTCCCGACCTCGCGGGGACGGTGGGGGACGCCGCCCGATGACCGACATCACGCCATCGGCCGCGATCCCCGGCACGCCCGCCGGCGACGGCGGCACTGCGACCGCCGGTCGTGCGCGCCTGGCCCCCGGCGCGCTGAACCCTGGCGACCTGTTCCGGGTCGCGTCCATCGGGTTGCGTAGCCGGCGCCTGCGAGCCTCGCTGTCGGCGCTGGGCATCGCCATTGGCATCGCCGCCATGGTTGCGGTGCTCGGCATCTCCGAATCGTCCAAGGCCAATCTGCTCCAGGCGCTGGACCGGCTGGGCACCAACCTGCTGGTGGTGGAGGCCGGCGGGGGCTTCGTCGGGAGGGAGGACCCGGTCCTCCAGACCACGGCCGAGACCATGCTGCGCCGCATCGGACCGGTCGAGGAGGTGTCGTCAGTGACCTCGGTCGACGCCACCGTTCTGCGTACGGACCTCGCCCCCAGCGACCAGACCGGCGGCATCACCGTGAAGGCCGCGGACACGCAGCTCCTCGAGACCCTCGTCGGCGAGATGGCGGACGGTGAGTGGCTCGACGAGGCCCGCGCCGGACTGCCGGTGGTCGTGCTGGGGTCGGTCGCCGCCGAACGCCTCGGCATCACCGATGTGGGCGACGGGGTGCAGGTGTGGCTGGGCGGACAGTGGTTCACGGTGATCGGGATCATGGAGCCGCTGCAGCTGGCGCCCGACCTCGACACGTCGGCCGTGATCGGCCGCGACATCGCGATCGACGAGCTTGGCGCCGCCGAGGCCCCGGGCACCGTGTACCTCCGCACCGACCCCGACGAAGTCGACGACGTTCAGACGGTCATTGCGCCGACTGCCAACCCCGAGAACCCCGACCAGGTCGAGGTGTCACGCCCGTCCGACGCCATCGAGGCCCGGGCAGCCGCCAGCAACGCCTTCACCGCCCTGTTCCTGGGCCTCGGTGCCGTTGCGCTCCTCGTGGGTGGCGTCGGCATCGCCAACGTGATGGTGATCTCGGTGCTCGAGCGCCGCTCCGAGATCGGCCTGCGCCGGGCACTGGGCGCCACCCGGCGCCACGTCAGTGTCCAGTTCCTCTCCGAAGCGTTGCTGCTCTCCGCCGCCGGCGGCGTCGCCGGGGTGATGCTCGGCGCCGCCGTCACCGCTATCTACGACGTTGCCCGTGGTTGGGAGATCGTCGTCCCCACCATCGGCCTCGTCGGCGGCATTGTCGCTGCCCTCGTGATCGGAGCCGTCGCCGGCCTGTACCCGGCGACGCGCGCCGCGCGCCTGGCCCCCACCGACGCCCTGAGGACTGTCTGATGCCGAACTACAACCTCACCCGACGAGCGCGCCGCCGCGCCGGGCGCCAGCGGAACGTGCTCCTGATCGTCACGGCGCTGATCGCCGGAGCGGTCGTACTTGCCGTCGTCACCCGGGGGAACGGCGCCGCCGACGGTGGCGGGCTCGGTCCGACCGTGGTCGCCGAGCCACGGGACCTCGCCACGACGCTGGAAGCATCCGGCTCCCTCCAACGGTCCGACGAGCAGACCGTGGCCTACGCCGCAGCGCTCCCCTCCGATGAAGGCAACGGCGGCGAAGGCGACGGGGGCAACGACGACGGCGGTGGTGGCGGCAATGGCGACTCGGGCGATGGCGACTCTGGCAACGGCGACTCGGGCAATGGCGACATGACACCGGCTGCGTTCCTGACCGGACCCAGCGGCACCAGCTCGTCGAGCACCGGCAGCACGTCGAGCACGACGTCGACCACCAACCCGTGCTCGCCAACGAGCTCCTCCACCTCCACCTCCTCCTCCTCCTCCTCCTCCACCACCACCTCATCGTCGTCGAGCACGACGTCGACCACCCCCTGTCCGACGACGACGTCGACGACGTCGACCACCGCGTCCACCACCTCCACAACCACGCCGCCGACCTCGACCACCACCCAGGCCCCCGGCACGTCGCCGCCATCGACCGTGGATCCCAGAGCGACGGGCGGCGCCGGCGATGGCGGCTCGAGCCCGGGCGCTGCCACACCTGCGGGTGGCGGCGGCACCGACCAGTCCAGCGGCGGAGACGGCGCCGACGGAGCCAGCGGCGACGGGGGTAGCGGCGAGGCGTCGTCCGCCATCCTGACCAGCGTGCTCGACGTGGGCGCCACGGTGGATCGCGGCACAGTGCTGTACACGGCCGACGACGAGCCCGTCGTCGCGCTGATCGGCGAGGTGCCGGCGTGGCGCACCCTGGAGCAGGGCGTGGACGACGGCGTCGACGTCCGGCAACTGGAGGAGAATGTCGCGGCGCTGGGATACGGCGACCTCGACGTCGACGAGTCCTTCACCGCGGACACCGCCGCCGCGGTCGAGGCCTGGGAAACCGACCTCGGCCGCACCGCTCCCGACGGTGTCGTGACCCTCGGCGAGGTGGTCTTCCTCAGCGAGCGCGGGGACGTCCTCGGTCACGAGGCGTCGGTGGGCGACACCCTGGAGGCCGGATCGCCGGTCATGACCATCGGCTCCGAGGAGCGCGTGGTCGTGGCCGACGTCGACGCCACCGAGGCGGGCGGCTGGACCCCCGGTTCCACCGTCGAGCTCGAGTGGGCAGACGGGACGACGAGCCAGGGCACGGTGGTCGGCACCGGCCGCGAGGTGTCCGACGGCGAGGTCGAGCTGACCGTCGCGATCGGCGCCGACGACACCGGCGCCGGCCAACGGCGCAGTGGTGCCGAGGCCACGGTCAGCCTCGTTGATGCCCGCCGTGACGGCGTGGTCGCCGTGCCCGTCTCCGCCATCGTCGACGACGGTGGGTCACCCGCGGTGCGGGTGGCGCAACCCGATGGTCCCGACAACATCGTCCCCGTCCAGGTCGGGCTGGTCGCCGACGGCTGGATCGAGATCACCGACGGCCTCGACGGCGGTGAGGAGGTCCGGTTGCCCGGCTAGTGGAGCGGCTCGCAACCCGCCGCCGGACACGAGCCGCCCACTAGGTTCCCAGCGCGTCGATGATCAACCGGGCCGCAGCCGCACCGGAGTACTGCTGCTGGCCGGTGATGAGGTTGCCGTCGCGCACCGCGTGGGCACGGAAGCGTCCGTGCACGATGAAGTTGGTGTCCTCCAGCTTGCGGGCCTCGTCCTCGATCCAGAACGGCTGGATCCGCCGGCCGACGAAGTCGTCGGCGTACTGCTCCTCGGAGTTGGCGAAGCCGGTCCAGGTCTTGCCCTCGACGAGGAGGCTTCCGTCCGGGCGCCGGGCGGTCAGCAGGACCGCGGTGGCGTGGCAGATGACGGCGGTGACCTTGCCGGCCTCATAGAAGCCGGCCAAGACCCTGTGCACCTCGTCGTTGTCGACGAAGGTGAACATCGGGCCTTGGCCACCGACGAAGAGGACGCCATCGAAGGCGTCCACCGCGATCTCGCTCAGGGGTGCCGTCGACTCGACCAGTGCCGCATGGGTGGGGGAGTCGATGAACCCAAGGCTGATCAGGTCGTGGGCCGAGTATCCGCTCTCGTCGCGCGGATCGCTCCACGAGTCGCCCCGGAGCGCCCCGCCGTCCGGACTCGCGATCTCCACCTGGTAGCCATGCTCGGTGAACTCCCACCACGGGTGGGTGAGCTCGGACCACCAGAAGCCGACGGGCCAGCCGGTCACGTTGGAGACCGCCGGGTTCGAGGCCACGATCAGCACCCGCTTGGGCTGGTCGGGCCGAAGGATGTCGACCGTCGCAGGCATCGTGCCGCCGCCTCAGTGCGGTGCGTCGGGAAGGCCGACGACGAGCCTCGGTCGCGCCTCGACGCCCATCCGGTCGAGCACTTCCCGGTACTCGGAATTGGGCATGTCGTACACGTCGATCGTTGTCACGATGGTCATGTGGGCACCTCCTCGCTGGTTGTCCGTCGCCCGCCGACGCCGGTGCGGTTGTCGTCCGCCACGCCCTACGGCGGCGTGCCGGCCGCGATCCAGCGCTCGAAGACCTCGATGCGGTCCCGGGCCCAGGCACCGTCGCACGGCATGCTGCCCGCCGTGAGCCGGGCGAGGATGGCGTCGGCATGCTGGCTCACGTCCTCGTGCGACCAGAGGTCGAAGGCGAAGCGCATGGCCTGGCGGTCCTTGGTCCGGAACAGCGGCTGGATGTGGCCGGCGAAGCTCGGGTCCTCGTCGGGGTCGGGCAACCGCACGGCTGGCTGGTCGTCGCCGGCCTCGGGCTCGGACGCCAGCGCGGACACGCGCGAGCCCGGCGTTGCCTCGCAGACCCACCACCAGCGCGGCACCGGCATGTGCTGTGGTGGCGTCGCGCCCGGCGTCGAGTTCTCGACCGCGATGCGGGTGCCCCACTCGAGGTAGGAGACGAACGCGGCGCGGAACTCGGGATCAGTCGGCAGGCCTGCCTCGTTGGCCGATTGGATCATCAGGCTGGTCCAGCGCGCTCGTTGGTCCTCGCGGAGGGCCTTGCCGAGGTGCTGAGAGACCATGCGGTCGTAGCCGCCGTAGGTGTCGGTGTAGAGGCTGGGCCCACCGAAGGTCTCTCCGAGCCAGGCCGCC
>DASRTE010000002.1:0-2570 GCA_035656095.1 Jiangellaceae bacterium | reverse complement strand
CCAGTCCGAGAACTTCGACCAAGCGAAGAACCCGCCGAGCGCTACGAGTGCGACGAAAAGGGCGGCCACGCGCGTCTCGGGCACCGTGATGCCGAACAGGTCGACGGTCGCGCTCTGCCATGGGTCGCCGATCGGCACGATGTCGATGCCGAGGCGCCGCGTGATCTCGGTCTGTAGGACCACGTCGACACCGATGGTCATGATGGCGACCGCGACGACCGAGCGCCGCACGACCGGGCGCACGAACACCCGCTCGACCAGCAGCGCCACGGCCACGGCAGCGGCCACGCCGAGCAGCACCGCCACCGGGAACGGGTAGCCGTCGACGGTGCGCAAGCGCGCCACGCAGTAGGTGCCGACCATCAGCAACCCGGCGAGGGCGAAGTTGACGACCTGGGTGGCCTTGAAAACGATGACGAACCCCAAAGCGAGGAGCGCGTAGACGGCCCCCAGCGCCACGCCGCTGAACAGCAACTGCAGGAACTTCTCCATCAGGGCACTCCGATCGAGGGTTGGTCGTCGCCGCTCCCGAGGTACGCCCGGATCACCTCGGGATTCGTCTGCATCTCGATGGGCGTGCCGTCGCCGATCACGCGGCCGAAATCCAGGACCGTCACCCGGTCGGCGACGTCCATCACCAGCCCCATGTCGTGCTCGACGAGCAGGACGGGGATCTCGAAGGCGGCCCGGATGTCGCGGATGAGACGGCCGACGTCGTGGGTCTCGTGGGCGCTCATGCCGGCGACGGGTTCGTCGAGGAGCAGCAGCGACGGCTCGACGCACAGCGCCCGCGCAATGTCGACCTTCTTCTGGTCGCCCTGCGACAAATCGCCGGCGGCCAGGGCCAGCAGATGCCGGATGCCGAGAAATTCGGCGATCTCCGCCACACGCGCCCGGTGGCGGGCCTCTTCCCGCCGGGCCGATGGGAGCCGTAGGCCGCAGGCGATGAACCCCGACCTGGTCAGATGGTGCCGACCGAGTAGCAGGTTCTCCTCGACCGTCGAGTGCGGGTATAGGGCGACGTTCTGAAAGGCCCGGGCCACGCCGAGGCCGGCAATCTGGTGGGGCCGCCGCCCGACCAGCTCGCAGCCGGCGAACCGCACCGAGCCGCTCTCCGGCCGATACACGCCGCACACGACGTTGAAGAGCGTCGACTTGCCGGCCCCGTTCGGCCCGATGACCGCGTGGATCGACGCCGGCGCCACCCGGAACGACACCTGGTCGAGGGCGGTGACTCCGGCGAAGCGGACGGTGACGGACGCGATCTCCAGTCCGACCATCGCGCTCGTCCCGCCGTCCACGCCAACGTTCATCGGACCCACCTGCCGAGGCGAACGCCATCGCCACCCGCGCCGGCGAGCTGTCCGTCGACGCGTCGGGGCGACTCGGCACCGCCTAGGTACAGGTCGCGGACGCGCTCGTCGAGCGCCAGGTCGTCCGCCGTTCCGCTCAGCGACACCCTGCCCACGGTGAGGACCACCGCCCGGGCCGCGACGCCGAGGGCCATGGCAGCGTTCTGCTCGACAAGCAGGACCGCGGTGCCTTGGTCGTTGATGGCCCGGACGACGTGACCGATCTGCGTGACAACCTGGGGGGCGAGCCCGAGGGAGGGTTCGTCGAGCAGCAGCAGACGTGGCGCCGCCATGAGCCCCCGCCCGATGGCGAGCATCTGCTGCTGGCCGCCGGACAGCAGGCCGGCGCGCTCGTGACGGCGGTCGTACAGGATCGGGAACAGCTCGTGGACCCGGGTTCGGGTCCTCGCCTTCTCCGCGCGGTCCTTGCGGCCGAACGCGCCGATGCGGAGGTTCTCGTCAACGGTCAGGCGGGTGAACACCTGGCGACCCTCGGGCACCTGCACCACCCCGGCGCCGACGATGGCCGCAGGGGAGCGGCCGTTCAGCCGGTCCCCGCAGAACTCGATCGTGCCCGCGTCGATCCTGCCGCCGACTCCGTTCAGGCAACCCGACACGGCGCGGAGCAGGGTTGTCTTGCCGGCGCCGTTGCTCCCGAGCACGGCGACGACGCCGGATTCGGGGACCTCAACCGAGATGTCCCGCACCGCACGTACCGAACCGCCGTAGCTGACCTGGAGACCCCTCACCGACAACACGCAGGTCAGAATGGGAGGGTGACCGGCGTCACGGTAGCTGCTGGTGGAGACCTCCCTTCGGGGAGTCTCCAACCGGAGACCGCCAGCTGGCGGTGGTCCCGCCGCCCGCCTTGGCGCAACATGGCCACGTGGGCGTCCGGAGGCCAGGCGTAGCATGGGGTTGATGGCCCGACGCCGTCGAGATCCGGCCTGGGGGACCGCCGACCTGCTGCTGGAGCTGGACGAGGACTACGCGCGGGTCCTGAGCCTGCTCGATCGGCGCACGGCCTTCCGGTCGATCCTCGAGCGCCTGCCCGACGAGATCGGAATCGACGTCGCGTGGATCGGCGAGCTCGATCCCACCGGCAGCATCGTGCTGGGCCACGCGGTTCGGACCCAGACCGACGTCGTCGAGGGTCTCGTGGTGCCACCCGGCGTCGGACTCGGGGGCCATGTGATGCAGACGGGGCGGTCGCAATGG
>DASRTE010000001.1:0-2474 GCA_035656095.1 Jiangellaceae bacterium | reverse complement strand
TCGGGTGGCCTCGGGTGACCATCTCGTCGGCGTGGGCTGCGTCCGGCCCGGTGGCCGCGGTCCGGACGCAGCGCCGCACGTGCTCGTCGCGCAGGCCGACGGCCACGCTCGAGAGCCTTTGGTGATCGCGCTCACCTGGGTAAGGGTGTCGATGCAGTAGACGTCCTCGTCCACCATCGGCTGCACCA
This sequence comes from Jiangellaceae bacterium, assembly GCA_035656095.1. Classification (GTDB taxonomy): domain Bacteria; phylum Actinomycetota; class Actinomycetes; order Jiangellales; family Jiangellaceae; genus DASRTE01. The sequence continues at coordinate 2,286 of DASRTE010000001.1, read as the reverse complement.
CGGCCCGGCGGCGTCGAAGACGCTGTGCCAGGTGTCGTCGGGGAGCACCTCGCCGTCGAGCATGCCGGCCCAGGAGGCGCTCTCAGTGGCCAAATTCGCCGCGTCGAACACGACGACCCGTCGCATGAGCTTCATCCGCACATCGTCGCGGGTGCCCGCATCACTGACCGGACAGGCTCCACGGCACCGCCACCTAACACCGGGAGTGGGTCGCGCTCTCCGGCCAGCCCGCTCCGCCCGCCACCTGGCGGTCGGACCGCGGTGATCCCCCCGCACGAGACGGTGGTTGCACCAACTCGGCGATGCCGGCGGACTTCTACCGAAACCCCTACCGGACGGGTTGAAATCCGGTAGAAGCCGGCGGCACGGCGCAGCACGCTGATCCAAGAAATCGCAGGTCAGAGGCACTTTCGAACATCGATCACCATCGATCAGAACCCCTCGGACCGGAGTTCAAGTCCCCCCTCGCCCACTCGATCCTCGCCAGTCAGCTGGGGTGTGGGAACGGCGCGGTCGGCGGCCCGGCTTCGCGAGCGCGTCGACCACGCGGCCTCGAACATGGCGTCGCCATCGCTTTCCCCGGACTCTGGCACCCACCATCGCCGCGGTCCGACGTGGCCCGCCGGATTGAACTAAGGGGAATGGGTGGTCACGTGACTCAGTGAGGCAGAAGCGGGGGTAGGGTGGATCGATTTCACGACCTTGTACGAGACCCAGCGAATCGTTTCCGCAGCGGCCGAGCGGTATGCAGCCGGGGGCTGGCCGTGCGAGGTCGACGAATCCGGCACGGCGCTCACGGCCCCGTACAGCGCGCCCTCGGCGGGCCCACCGCCGTGGCACCTCTACCGCGTGACCCCCACCAAGGCCCGCGCCCTGCTGGTCCAGGATCCGGGCGGGGCGACGTCGTGGTCGTTCGACGGGTGAGCGACGAGCGGCGGCTGCCGCCGTGCTCGGGCATGCCAGGTAGGGCCGAACCCGCCTGCGACTGACGACCGGAGGCGCGTAGGGTCTCGGTCCGATTCGTTTGCTGGGTCTGGGGGCGTTGGCGGACACCGCTGTCATTGTTCCGGTGACCAGGTCACGAAGGAAGTGGTCGTGGCCGCCATTGGGGTGCCGTCTGCGCTCAGCGCGTCCACCCTGGCGACGCCGGTCTCGTCGGAGGCCGGATGGGGTGACGCAGCGTTGTCACTCCGGTCTCGAGATCACGGACGTAGATGTCCGTGGCCGCGTCGCCTACGTCGTCGCCTGGAGCCAGGTCGTTGGACGTGCTGCTGAACGCCACCGCCGACCCGTCGGCCGACCACACCGCCGGGCCGGAAAGCCGTTGCCCGGCCCGGTGCCGGCTGCGTTCACGCTCACCAGGTCCACGTCCCATGGCGTCGGCGCCAATTCGCACGCGCTTCCACCCCATCTGATTCCACCGCCTTGTCGGGTACCGCTGCGACGTCCGGCACATGTGAGGAATCGCAGCCCCGAGTCGTCCTGTGCACGTTCGGCGACGCCGGGACTGGGGTGGTCGCCGATGTGACCGTGACCGCAACGGTGCAGGCGGCGCCGGGGAGCCCGCTCGAGGCCGTCGCGCTGGCGGCATCGCAAACCTACGAGGCCAACGCCAACGACAACATCGTCAGGCTCTCTAACGTCGGCTGAGGCAGCCACGACCTCAACTGAGGCGCTCATGCGAATCGGCGTCGCCGGTGCCACCGGCCACATCGGTGCCCTTACTGTGTCGGCCCTCGCGGGCCGCGGGCACGACGTCGTGCGCATCAGCCGTTCGCTCGGTGTGGACTGCCTGACCGGTGAGGGACTGGACGAAGCGCTCGAAGGCGTCGAAGCGGTCGTCGACGTCACCAACATCGCCGCGACGGATCGTGCCGGGGCGGTTGCGTCCTTCGGCGGCATCACCCGGAACCTCCTGGACGCCGAGCACCGTGCCGGCGTCCGCCACCACGTGCTGCTGTCGATCGTGGGCGTCGACCGCGTCGAGGGGAACGCGCACTACGCGGGCAAGCGGGAGCAGGAGCGTCTCGTCGCGGATGGGCCCGTGCAGTGGACGATCGTGCCCGCCACCCAGTTCCACGACTTCGCCGCGATGGTGACGAGCTGGACGGAACGCGACGGCGCCGCCAGGATCGCGCCGCTGCTCGTGCAGCCCATCGCGCCCTCCGACGTGGCCGACATCCTGGCCGAGGTGGCGGCGGGCGGGCCACAGGGCCGCTATCCCGACGTCGCTGGCCCGGAGCCGCAGGATCTCGTCGACATGGCGCGGCGCACCAACGACGTGCG